>NZ_PYOB01000006.1:0-245732 GCF_003026165.1 Photobacterium sp. GB-1
TCTAAAGGGTTGTTGAAGACTACAACGTTGATAGGTCGGGTGTGTAAGTGCTGCGAGGCATTGAGCTAACCGATACTAATTGCCCGTGAGGCTTAACCATACAACACCCAAGGGGTTTTTATCTCGTCAAGAGAAACGCGGACTCCAAGTACACTTGAACGTGTAGAGAACACTAGTTACCTTTCCCAGATTGCTATTTATTGTCGAAGACAATAAATAAAACCAAATTTGCTTGGCGACCATAGCGTTATGGACCCACCTGATCCCATGCCGAACTCAGTAGTGAAACGTAATAGCGCCGATGGTAGTGTGGGGTCTCCCCATGTGAGAGTAGGACATCGCCAGGCTTCAAATTTAGAATGTTGCATAAGCAGCTTTCATACAAGCTTTGTGTGCTGGTATGGCTCAGTTGGTAGAGCGCACCCTTGGTAAGGGTGAGGTCCCCAGTTCAAATCTGGGTACTAGCACCATTTATTTGTTTAGCGACCATAGCACAGCGGTCCCACCTGATCCCATGCCGAACTCAGAAGTGAAACGTTGTAGCGCCGATGGTAGTGTGGGGCCTCCCCATGTGAGAGTAGGACATCGCTAAATCTTATTTTAAAACCCAGCCTTAGGCTGGGTTTTCTCGTTTATAAGCCCTCATATTTCCCATATCTCTTTATCTCTATATTTATCTATTATGTTATTATTTTGCACTAAACTTGCGTCTGCCTTTCTTTTTCTATAACGTTGATGGAAGTTTAGACGGCTAAACATCTTGTGTCGAAAGGAGTCAACAAAGATGCCAATAAAAATACCTGATCGCCTACCTGCTACTGATATTCTGCGCAGTGAAAATATCTTTGTGATGACAGAGAAGCGTGCTGCTAGCCAGGGGATCCGTCCGTTGAAGGTATTATTATTAAATTTAATGCCAAAAAAAATTGAGACAGAGACACAGTTCTTACGCTTATTATCCAATAGCCCAATTCAAGTAGATGTAGAGCTATTACGAATCGATAATCGTCCAACAAAAAATACTCCTCAAGAACACTTAGATACTTTTTATCGTCAGTTTGAGATGGTGAAGCAACGTAATTTTGATGGATTGATTGTAACGGGAGCGCCGTTAGGTTTAGTTCAATTTGAAGATGTGCTTTATTGGGAAGAAATTCAAATCATCATGAATTGGGCAAAAGAGCATGTAACATCAACTATGTTTGTTTGTTGGGCTGCTCAAGCTGGGCTAAAACTTCTCTATGACTTGCCGAAGCGTACACGAAAAGAGAAATTATCAGGTGTTTATCAACATCGAATTCATGATTGTCATCACCCGGTACTACGAGGGTTTGATGATACTTTCTTTGCCCCCCATTCTCGCTATGCTGACTTCTCTCATGATTATTTAACCAAGCATACTGATCTTGATATATTAGCGACTTCAGAGCAGGCTGGAGTATATTTAGCAGCAACAAAAGATAAACGTAATGTATTCGTAACGGGGCATCCTGAATATGATGTAGATACATTGCATAATGAGTTTGTACGAGATAGCGAACAAGGGATGGAGCCAGCAGTACCTGTGAACTATTATCCTGAGAATGATCCTTCGAATGCACCTATTGCGAGTTGGCGTAGTCATGGTCATTTACTATTTAGTAATTGGCTAAACTATTGTGTATATCAGCAAACGCCTTACGATTTAGAGCACTTCTCCGAAGCGAGTTTTACGAAAGACGAATAATAAAAAAGCCTGCATTGAAGTGCAGGCTTTTTTGTTGATGGAATAATTACTTATTTATTTTTTAATTCCCAAAGCTTGGCTTTTTCAATTAATGGGGTAATGGTTGAACCTTGGATCAGGATCGAGAATACAACCACTGAATATGTCATTACGAGGATGATTTCTCGGACATCGATCCCCTTCTCTGGAATTACCATGACTCCAGCAGGAATAGCCATTGCCATTGCTAATGCTAAACCTCCGCGTAAGCCACCCCAAGTGAGGATCTTGACTGACATTGGATTGTACTGGCGGTAGCGATTGAAGCCCACATATGGCAGTTTGACACTGATGTAACGGCTTAGAAGAACTAAAGGTACCGCAATAATCATTAGGATCCAGTCTTCTTGGTGGAAGCTAAAATCAAGCATGGTCATACCAATTAACAGGAATAAGACCCCATTTAGGAATTCATCAACCAATTCCCAGAAGTGATCTAGGTGCTCTTCACTTTCTTTTGAAAAGCCAATATAACGGGTCCAGTTACCAATCATGATCCCAGATACCACCATAGCAAGTGGGCCAGAGACATGAAGAACTTCTGCTAAAGCATAACCTGCGGTTGGAATACCGATAGTAAGCAGTAATTCCATAGAGTGATCATTGGTTGAGCTAATGAGGTAGTGGAAAACTAGACCAAGAATAAAGCCGTAAGCAATGCCACCAATCGCTTCTTGTAAGAATAGCTGGGTTACGCCCATCACTGTTGGTGCGGCATCACCAAAAGCAATGGTAAACATGGTGACGAAGATAACGAGGCCAAACCCATCATTAAATAAAGACTCGCCTTCGATTTGAGTCGAAATACGGCGAGGCGCATTCATTTTCTTAACGATGGCCAATACAGCAATAGGATCGGTAGGGGAAATCAATGCACCAAAGAGTAAACAGTAAATCAGATCTAGTTGAATTCCGATTAACTGGCAGATACCCCATAAACTGAAGCCAATAAAAAAGGTGGAGAATAAAGTGGCGCCCAGTGCTAATACGGTAATTTCCCACTTTTGATCTTCAAGATGGGGTAACTTGATACCTAAGCCGCCAGCAAATAATAAGAAGCCTAAAATGCCTTTTAATAGGAAATCTTCAAAGTTTATTTTGCTGATTTGAGTCGCGGCAACATCTTCAAGATGGAACCAACCGTTGTGTCCCGCAATGATGATCAATAGTGACAGGATTAATGATCCGGCAGTGATGGCAATGGTTGTTTGCATCTTACCTATTTTACTGTTTACAAAAGCAATAAGCATTGCTGCTGCAGCCAGAAAGCAGAGTGTGCTATAGACCGACATGCGTAACCTCTAGATTGGTGGGTTGTTAGAAAACTTGTGACGAAATAGTAAAACCATCAGTAATTAATGGCTACTGATAATTTGTTTTATTTTGAAAAGCTTTTGTTGTGTAAATTATATTTAGCTTTCTTTATCCCCAATTGAAGTGTGGTAGGATGTTACAAAGCTGTAATGGATTATAAGGATGTAGTGACGTGTTAAACAGCAAGGAATTACTGCATAAGCGGTTGGAAGAGCAAATCCTGATCATTGATGGTGGCATGGGCACCATGATCCAAGGTTATAAATTGGAAGAAGATGATTATCGAGGTCAACGATTTGCTGATTGGCATTCTGATCTAAAAGGGAATAATGATCTTTTAGTATTAACCCAACCCCAGCTGATTAAAGATATTCACCTCGCGTATTTAGAAGCCGGGGCGGATATTCTAGAAACCAACACTTTTAATGCTACAACGATTGCGATGGCGGATTACGACATGGAATCGTTGAGCGCGGAAATTAACTATGAAGCAGCGCGTCTCGCTCGTCTTGCTGCCGATGAATGGACCGCTAAAACACCAGAAAAACCACGTTTTGTTGCAGGTGTTTTAGGACCGACAAACCGTACTT
The DNA here is from genome assembly GCF_003026165.1 of Photobacterium sp. GB-1. Taxonomy (NCBI): domain Bacteria; kingdom Pseudomonadati; phylum Pseudomonadota; class Gammaproteobacteria; order Vibrionales; family Vibrionaceae; genus Photobacterium; species Photobacterium sp. GB-1. The sequence goes on from NZ_PYOB01000006.1 coordinate 3,670, forward strand.
GCTCTATCTCTCCTGATGTTAACGATCCTGGCTATCGTAATGTTACCTTTGATGAACTAGTTGAAGCCTATTCCGAATCGACACATGCCTTAATTCGAGGTGGCGCCGATATTATCTTGCTTGAAACTATCTTTGATACCTTGAATGCTAAAGCTTGCGCTTTTGCTGTTTCTGGGGTTTTTGAAGAATTGGGTTTTGAACTACCAGTGATGATTTCAGGCACCATAACAGATGCCTCGGGACGTACTCTTTCTGGACAAACAACGGAAGCGTTTTATAACTCATTACGTCATGTTAAACCTATTTCCTTTGGTTTGAACTGTGCGCTTGGGCCTGATGAATTACGTCAGTATGTTGAAGAGTTATCGCGTATTTCAGAATGTGCTGTTTCAGCTCACCCAAATGCGGGTTTACCTAATGCCTTTGGCGAATATGATCTTGAAGCTGAAGAAATGGCGGAACATATCCGCGAGTGGGCGAAAAGTGGTTTTCTCAATATGGTGGGGGGCTGTTGTGGTACTACGCCAGAACATATCCGCCATATGTATGAAGCGACTCAAAATCTTAAACCTCGCCAATTACCTGATATTCCAATTGCTTGCCGTTTATCAGGGTTAGAGCCGTTAACGATTGATGCTGATACCTTATTTATTAACGTTGGTGAACGTACCAATGTGACAGGCTCTGCTCGATTTAAGCGCTTAATCAAAGAAGAGCTTTATGATGAAGCATTAGAGGTTGCTCGTCAGCAAGTGGAGGCTGGGGCTCAAATCATCGATATTAATATGGATGAGGGGATGCTTGATGCGAAGGCTGCAATGGTACGCTTTTTAAACCTTTGTGCTACAGAGCCTGAAATATCGAAAGTGCCTATTATGGTCGATTCTTCTAAATGGGAAGTGTTAGAAGCAGGGCTTAAATGTGTACAAGGAAAGCCTGTTGTTAACTCTATCTCGATGAAGGAAGGTAAAGATAACTTTATCACTCAAGCGAAATTACTTCGTCGTTATGGTGCTGCGATTATCGTGATGGCATTTGATGAAGTTGGTCAGGCGGATACTCGCGAACGTAAAATTGAAATTTGTACTAATGCTTATCGTGTGTTGGTTGATGAAGTCGGCTTTCCACCTGAAGATATTATTTTTGATCCTAATATTTTTGCTGTTGCGACAGGTATTGAAGAGCACAACAATTACGCCGTTGATTTTATTGAAGCGGTAGGGGATATCAAACGCACGCTGCCGTATGCCATGGTATCAGGCGGGGTGTCGAATGTTTCGTTCTCTTTCCGTGGTAATAATGCGGTACGTGAGGCTATTCACGCTGTTTTCCTGTATTACTGCTTTAAAAACGGTATGGACATGGGAATTGTTAACGCAGGTCAGCTTGCAATTTATGATGATCTGCCTGATGAATTACGCGATGCGGTTGAAGACGTTGTGCTTAATCGCCGTGATGATAGTACAGAGCGCTTATTAGACATTGCCGCTAAATACAGAGATAGCGGTAATGTTGAAGAAGATCGCAGCGCTGCAGAATGGCGCGGATGGCCAGTTGAAAAGCGTTTAGAGCATGCGCTAGTTAAAGGTATAACCGAATTTATTGTTGAAGATACTGAAGAATCTCGTCAGAAAGCCAGTAAACCACTCGAAGTGATCGAAGGGCCATTAATGGCTGGGATGAACGTTGTTGGTGATCTATTTGGTGAAGGTAAGATGTTCTTACCGCAAGTCGTAAAATCGGCTCGAGTCATGAAGCAAGCTGTTGCCTATTTAGAGCCGTATATTGATGCTGAAAAGCAGGCTGGACAAACCAACGGTAAAATACTTCTAGCAACCGTTAAAGGCGATGTTCACGATATTGGTAAGAATATAGTCGGCGTTGTACTGCAATGTAATAACTACGAGATTATCGATCTTGGAGTGATGGTGTCATGCGATAAAATTCTAAAAGTCGCCAAAGAAGAAAACGTCGATATTATTGGCTTGTCGGGTTTGATCACGCCATCGCTTGATGAAATGGTCCATGTTGCCAAAGAAATGGAGCGACAAGGATTTGATATCCCTTTGCTTATCGGTGGTGCAACAACTTCTAAAGCCCACACGGCGGTTAAGATTGAGCAAAACTACAATCAGCCAGTAGTGTATGTATCTAATGCATCACGCGCAGTAGGTGTTTGTTCTGCGTTATTGTCTGATGAACAAAAGCCAGCGTTTGTTGAGCGTTTAAACCAAGAGTACGATGTGGTACGTGAGCAACATGCGCGTAAGAAACCACGTACCGCACCTATTTCGTTAGAAGAAGCACGTGCTAATGCGGTTAATATTGATTGGCAAAATTATACGCCGCCAGTACCGAAAAAAGCCGGTGTTCACACCTTCACTGATTTTCCTGTAGCTGAAATTCGTAAGTATATCGATTGGACGCCATTTTTCATGACGTGGTCATTAAGTGGTAAATACCCAACGATTCTTCGTCATGAAGTTGTGGGTGAAGAAGCGACTAAGTTGTTTAATGATGCTAATAAAATCTTAGATGAGATCGAGAAAACAGGCATGATTAAAGCTAACGGTGTGTGTGGTTTATTCCCTGCCAATAATGTCGGTGATGATATTGAAGTGTACACAGACGATAGCCGAACTGATGTTTTAACTGTGCTGCATGGTTTACGTCAGCAAACCAAAAAGCCGAAAGGTCCTAACTATTGTTTATCTGACTATATTGCGCCTAAAGAGAGCGGCAAGGCTGATTGGATTGGCGCTTTTGCGGTAACAGGTGGGATTGGTGAATATGACATTGCTGAGCAATTTAAAGCAAAAGGTGATGATTACAATGCCATTATGGTACAGGCTGTTGCGGATCGATTAGCGGAAGCCTTTGCTGAATGTATGCATGAAATGGTACGTAAAGATATTTGGGGTTATGCAGCTGATGAAAATCTGAATAATGACGATTTGATCCGAGAAAAGTATCAAGGTATTCGTCCTGCACCTGGTTACGCCGCATGTCCTGAGCATACCGAAAAAGGTGCTATTTGGCAGTTACTTGATGCTGAGAAAAATACTGGCATGGCACTAACGGAAAGTTACGCAATGTGGCCTGGTGCTGCAGTTTCGGGATGGTATTTCTCACATCCTGATTCTCGTTACTTTGCGGTTGCTCAGATCCAGCAAGATCAGTTAGAAAGTTATGCCGATCGAAAAGGTTGGGATTTGATCGAAGCTGAGAAATGGTTAGGCCCAAATCTTTAATGCTTAATCGATAGTGAATAAAAAAGGCGCTCAATGCGCCTTTTTGTTTATCGGAACTTTATTTGGGTTAGTTAGAAAGAGCTTATTCCAATAAAGATGCGTGCAGTGTGCGAACCACGTCTTTAGCTTCATCTTCATTAATTAAGAAACATAAATTATGTGGGCTAGCGCCGTAGCAAATCATACGAAGGTTATGATCTTCTAGCGCGCCAAAGATATCTTTGGCTGAGCCTTTCGTATCACTCATTTGGTTACCGATAAGTGCAACCAGTGATAGCCCTTGCTCGACGTCAACCACACATAATTGGCTTAATTCTTCAACGACTTGAAGCGGAAGCGTTGGCGCACCGCCACCCGTATCAGTTTGATCTAAGGTCAGTGAAACGCTGACCTCTGAGGTTGTGATGAGATCAACTGAGATTTTATGTTCAGCCAAGATACGAAAGACTTCTGCTAAAAAGCCATATGCATGGAACATATTTAAGCTCGTGAGTGTCACCATGGTTTGGTTGGCACGTAATGCGAGTGCTCTAAATAGTGGCGCTTCTTCAACGGATTGTCTGATCCAAGTACCGCCTTGCTCTGGTGCTTTTGATGAACCTACAAATACTGGGATCTGTTGACGAACAGCAGGTACTAGGGTTGATGGGTGTAAAATTTTAGCACCAAAGTTTGCCATTTCAGATGCTTCGCTAAAACTGATCTCTTTGATCGGTTTAGCGGCCGATGTAATACGTGGGTCGGTAGTGTATAAACCCGGTACGTCAGTCCAAATCTCTAATGTGCTAGCATTTACGGCTTCTGCGATTAAAGCGGCACTATAGTCACTCCCCCCACGACCAAGTGTTGTCGTAACACCTTGGCTGTTTGATCCAATAAAGCCTTGTGATACCACGATATTATTGTCTAATAGTGGTAATAATTGCTCAGTCGCTAATTGCTTAATTGTTTCTGGCTGTGGGATCGCTTTACCAAATTGATCATCAGTACGCATGATGGAACGAATATCTACACGTACAGCTGGGGCGTTTAGCTCGACTAATATTTGACTAAAAAGATGGGTTGAAAGCAGCTCGCCATGGCTAACAATTTGATCGGTCAATTGTGCAGAGGTTGTTGATGCCGCATGTTCAGCTAAGGTTGCGATGTTATCAAGTAGGCCGTAAATAGCGTCTTGAATATTTTCTGGGTGCTGAAGTTGATCAAGAACATCTTGGTGGGTTTGGGTCAGTGTCTGAATGCGCTGTTGGCGGGTCGTTGAATCGCTCACGCCATTGGCAAGTTCTACCAGAATATTCGTGACACCAGAGCAGGCGCTGATTAACACAATTTTAGTGTCTGGATTAGCAGTAACAATGGCAGCACTTCGGCTCATTGCGGTGTAATCAGCAACACTGGTACCGCCAAATTTTGCGACAGTGAGTGAATCTGAATGTGTTGCAGCCTTGTCCATAATTAATTTCTCCCTAAATAGTAAACACATCACAAGGTAGGCTATTTTTTCGGGAGTATTCCCGACATCCTGTCAGGAGAGCATAAGAGGTGAATAGTCACTCACCCAGAAGCTCCCCACCAATGTCAATCATTGACCTTGGTGACAGCTAGAAGGATTCAACCTTCATAGCCGATATAACTCATCCCCTAATCAGTTATACCTCGGCGTTACTCTCCCTCTCATAATGGCGATTGGATGGGGTCCTGTCATTATGATACCTAGGTAACGCTCCTCTTCCGTTTTAAGTCGTACTGTTTGAATAATAAGTGCTTGAATAAAATATCATCTTATTGAATAAGATTCATCACCCTGTTGTCAAATGGAATATGACAATTTATTTACATATGATATTTCATCAATGTGTGTCATAGGATCGTTATAGGTCGCTTGCACCAATGAAAGGGCTCTAATACTCTAAAATAGATAGCAACGCGTTCCACATAAAAATATCGACAGGGACAATGACTTTACGGAGCAAAAGAATGACAATTACCAGCTTTATCCCGCCGCATCGAACCCTCATGGGGCCGGGACCATCAGATATTTATCCGCAAGTATTACAAGCGCTTAGTCGTCCTACGGTAGGGCACCTTGATCCATTATTTATCGGTATGATGGATGAATTAAAACAATTGTTGCAATATGCCTTTCAAACCCAAAATGCCTTTACTATCGCTGTTTCAGCGCCAGGTAGTGCAGGAATGGAAGCCTGCTTTGTTAATCTCGTTGAAGCTGGGGATAAAGTACTAGTTTGCCGTAATGGCGTTTTCGGGGAACGGATGCGGGAAAATGTCGAGCGTTGTGGTGGTGTTGCTATCGTTGTGGATAACGAATGGGGGGCGGCGGTTGATCCTTATTTAGTGGATCAAGCGTTACAAAACGATCCTGAAATTAAAATTGTTGCTTTTGTACATGCCGAAACCTCAACCGGCGCATTGAGTGATGCGAAAACATTGGCGGAAATTGCCCGTAAACATGATTGCTTAACGATTGTTGATGCGGTGACATCACTTGGTGGTGTTCCTTTGCTGGTGGACGAGTGGCAATTAGATGCGGTTTATTCAGGTAGCCAAAAGTGTTTGTCCTGCACGCCGGGGTTATCGCCATTAACGTTTTCTCAAAAGGCGATTGATAAGATCCAACGACGTAAAACCAAAGTACAAAGCTGGTTTTTAGATCAAAGTTTGGTGCTAGGTTATTGGAGTGGTGAAGGTAAGCGTAGCTATCACCATACTGCACCTGTAAACAGTTTATATGCGTTGCATGAAGCCTTGGTATTATTGCAAAACGAAGGGTTAGAAAATGCATGGCAGCGCCATCGAAATGTCCATGAAGAGCTTAAAGCAGGGCTTGAAAAGCTTGGGATCCAATTTGTGGTAGAAGAAATGTCACGTTTGCCCCAACTCAATGCGGTTTATATCCCTGAAGGCGTTGATGATGCTGAGGTACGTAATGAGTTGCTGCAACGTTACAACTTGGAAATCGGAGCAGGTTTAGGTGCGTTGGCAGGTAAAGCGTGGCGTATCGGTTTGATGGGCTATGGTGCGAGAAGTGAAAATGTTGCGCTGTGCTTAAAAGTGCTAGAAACCACATTGAAGTAATTTATTGATGAGTAAATAAAAATGGCTACCAATTGGGTAGCCATTTTTTATAGTTATTTAGCAGCAGACGTTGCCTTTGCTTCGCTGTTTTGCTGCTCAAAATTTAAAGATGGGAATAAGAACAGCGCTTCATCTCTGATTTGTGATGCTTGCTCTTTATTGCCGAGGGCATCGTAAGCGAGGATCAGGTTTTGATACAGTGCCGGTCGCGGCCATGTTTTCGCTTTCTCGGTTGCCCATTGAATATAGTCTTCAATTAATGCTGGCTTATTACTGCTAATTCCGAGTTGTAACTGGGTTAACTGCAAATCCCAATCAAAACGGTTTTTCCACGACCATGGATTATTCACCTTTAGTAAGTATTCAATATTGACTGGTCGAGTGGTTTCAAATTTAGTTAACTGCCAACCTGAATACAGGGTTGTTATCATAAAGCTAGAGATAAAAATTGGTACAATAAGTGCGAAAACTTTCAGCCCTAGTACGTAGCTTAATGATTGGCGATGATATTTGGTGGTGAGGTTATCTACCCAAAATATCAGTATGATAAAGATCAGCCAATGGACTAATGAATGGTAGAAAGGATACTCAAGTTGGGTATGCAGAACGATAGGGAAAAACAATCCTATTAAGGCTAACTGGGTACCATTAGGCGCTTTTCTTATTTTTACCATTACCGCAAATGCAGCAAGCAATAAGCCGATAAGTGGGACTATACCGCCTTCGTCTGCCCAGAAAAGTAACTCGTTATGTGGGTGATCTAAGCTAGGAACACCTGCATGTTGTGCTGGATCTTCATTATGCCATAACGCTGTTTGTGTGATGTAAGCTGCTTCAAACTTTCCATAGCCATAACCAGTGAGTGGTTTAGTAGTAAACATATCATAGGCTTGTGGGAAGTGGATTGCTCTTAAACTTTCTAGACTGGTGCTGTTTTCTTTTGGTGACCAATTCTCTGTAGATGAAATATTCCATGCTAAACAAAGCCCTAATGTAATCATTAACAACCATAAACGTTGAGCTTGTTTTGCGGCAAAGCGACGTAAATACGGCAGCATTAGTACTATACCGATAATTGCGCCTAGCCAGCCTGTACGAGAGTTCAATACCACTAATATTGGAATCGTTAGTATAGGTGTTATCAGCAAAGTGACATGTTGCCATGACCATTTACCGCGATATAGCGGAATACGTGCTAATAGATACGTACCAATCACAAGCCCTGTTGCAAGAAAACTCGCCATCACATTTGGTTGTTGAAAAATACCATAAGGGCGGTTAGCGATAGTGTCATAGCCGATAGGGTTCTTTGCTGGGATCCAAAGGTATTGATACCACGCAAATACGGCTTCAATGAGTACCCCAATTAAAATAAACCATAACAAACGTTGGCGTTGCTGGTGGGTAAAAACGAATTGCTGCAAGCTGACAAAAAACAGAAATCCAGCCCACAAGGTAAACAAGCGATTAAACGCCGCTCCTGCATCAGCATTGGAATAAAAAATGGGGAGAGTCAGCAGTACACAACAAGTAAACAATAATAGTGTTAGGCGTGAATAACGCCAGATTTGTTGGCGACAAATTTCCAGTAAGCCGAAGGAGATAGCAAAACTAAAAGGGATCCAAACTGCAGCGTTAAACGAGAGCTCAAGCCCTGAACCGCCGGGATTATGTTGGAAGTAGTGCATAGCAACAATAAAAATAACACCGATTGTTGCAAGGAAATAGCGTACCAATGGTTTAGAAATCCGTTTCTTTTCTAATCTGGTACCTTCGAGTTGTAACACTGTCATGGTTGTTCCTGAGTATGAATAAGCAAACAGGCTGAATAAAATCAGCCTGTTATCATATACTAGCGTGTTTTCATATTCTAACCTAGCAGCGGTTTAAGGAACCTTGCTGTATGTGAGCCTTTCACTTTCGCTACATCTTCAGGTGTTCCTGTTGCAATGATCTCACCACCACCGCTACCGCCTTCAGGACCAAGATCGATGATCCAATCTGCGGTTTTTATTACGTCTAAGTTATGTTCGATCACCACAATGGTATTACCTTTATCACGCAATTTATGCAGCACTGTTAATAGCTGCTGAATATCGTGGAAGTGTAGTCCGGTTGTTGGCTCATCCAGAATATAAAGTGTCTTTCCGGTATCGCGTTTCGATAACTCTTTTGCGAGTTTTACACGTTGTGCTTCACCGCCTGATAAGGTTGTCGCCGCTTGACCTAAACGAATATACGATAAACCAACATCCATTAAGGTTTGTAACTTTCTTGCAATAGCGGGAACCGGATCAAAGAATTCTCGTGCATCTTCAACCGTAAGCTCTAACACTTCATCAATGGTTTTACCTTTGTAGCGGATCTCTAAGGTTTCACGGTTATAACGTTTTCCTTTACAGGCATCACAAGGGACATAAACATCGGGAAGAAAATGCATTTCAACTTTAATAACACCATCACCTTGGCAGGCTTCACAGCGACCACCACGAACGTTAAAACTAAAACGCCCTGGTTTATAACCACGGGAACGGGCTTCTTGAGTGCCTGAAAAAAGCTCACGAATAGGGGTGAAAATACCGGTATAAGTGGCAGGATTTGAACGCGGAGTACGACCAATCGGGCTTTGGTTAATGTCGATAACCTTATCGAAATGTTCTAGATCTTGGATCTCACGATACGGCGCAGGTGTGCCAGTTGTTGCACCATTTAATTTGTGATGAGCAATTTCAAAGAAGGTATCGTTAATAAGTGTTGATTTTCCTGAGCCAGAAACACCGGTAATACAGGTAAATAAACCAACAGGGATTTCAACATTGACATCTTTTAGGTTGTTACCGGTAGCGCCCAGTAGTTTGACGGTTTTTTCGGGATCAAACGGTGTTCGCTCTGCAGGAATTTCAATTGCTTTTTTACCGCTGAGGTATTGTCCTGTTAATGATTCTTTTGATTTTAAGATATCTTTAACGCCACCTTGCGCAATGATATTACCACCGTGAACACCCGCACCAGGGCCAATATCAATCACATAATCTGCAGCACGAATGGCATCTTCATCGTGCTCAACCACAATCACGGTATTTCCTAAATCACGAAGATGAATTAAGGTTTTGAGTAGTCGTTCGTTATCACGCTGGTGGAGACCAATGGAAGGCTCATCTAAAACGTACATCACGCCCACAAGCCCTGCACCAATTTGGCTGGCAAGACGAATACGTTGTGCTTCACCGCCAGATAAAGTATCTGCACTACGAGATAGGCTCAGGTAGTTTAAGCCAACATTGATTAAGAAACTTAAACGCTCGTTGATTTCTTTTAAGATCTTTTCTGCAATTTGCGCCCGTTGCCCTGTTAAAGCTAGCTCATCGAAGAATTGGTGTGCGCCGCTAATGCTCATTTCACAGATTTGTGGCAAGTTGGTTTCACCAATAAACACGTGGCGTGCTTCTTGGCGTAGGCGCGAACCATGACAGCTTGAACAAGGCTTAGTCGAAACAAACTTTGCGAGCTCTTCTCTTACTGAGTTAGATTCGGTTTCACGGTAACGACGTTCCATATTATTGAGGATCCCCTCAAATGGATGGCGTCTTACGGTAATATCACCACGATCGTTGATGTATTTAAACTCGATCTCTGTATTGCCAGAACCGTTTAAAATGACTTCTTTGATTTTCTTCGATAGCGAATCAAAGGGTGCTTCAACGTCAAACTTATAATGCTCAGAAAGTGATTTAAGTATTTGGAAATAGTAAAAATTACGTTTATCCCAGCCGCGTATAGCGCCGCCAGATAAACTTAATTCGCCATTTTGAATCACCCGTTCGGGATCGAAGTACTGCTGAACACCAAGCCCATCACAAGTACCACAGGCACCGGCTGGATTGTTAAACGAGAACAGGCGTGGTTCAAGCTCTTGCATACTATAACCACAGTGTGGACAGGCAAAATTGGCAGAAAATACCTGCTCTTCACCTTCTTCACCGGACATCGGTGCTATCACTACATTACCGCCTGATAGCTCTAAAGCGGTTTCAAAAGATTCGGCTAAGCGGATCTGTAGATCGTCACGAACTTTGAAGCGATCAACGACCACTTCAATGGTATGTTTTTTATGTAGCTCTAATGTTGGTGGATCGGAAAGATCGCAAACTTCACCATCAATACGGGCGCGGATATAACCTTGTGCAGCTAAGTTCGCCAGCGTTTTTACGTGCTCACCTTTACGCTCTTTAATGATAGGTGCCAGTAGCATTAGCTTACTGCCTTCTGGCATGGCTAAGACTTGGTCGACCATCTGACTCACAGTTTGCGCTGCAAGCGTAATGTCATGGGTTGGACAGCGAGGCTCACCGACACGGGCGTACAATAAACGTAGATAGTCGTAAATTTCGGTAATCGTACCAACGGTTGAACGTGGGTTGTGCGAGGTGGATTTCTGCTCGATGGAAATGGCAGGCGAAAGCCCTTCAATATGATCGACATCAGGCTTTTCCATCAGGGATAAAAACTGACGTGCGTAGGCAGAAAGAGATTCAACATAACGACGTTGACCTTCTGCATACAAGGTATCAAAAGCCAGAGAGGATTTCCCCGAACCTGATAACCCTGTGATAACGATGAGCTTATCGCGGGGGATCGTTAGATTAATATTTTTAAGGTTATGGGTGCGAGCACCCCTGACTTCGATGTTATCCATATCAGTGATGATTCTTTTATTTTATTTAACGACTAGTATTTCACAGCGGATCATAATGAGCAAAAAATACTGAGTAAAAACACAGTGAAATGGATAAAAAAAATCCCGCGGTTAAGCGGGATTGTGTGTTTATTTCTTGCCAGTTTTCTGTTGGGCTAGCTCTTTATGTTTACCTTTTTTGTAAACATGCTCAAAACAATAGTTAGTTGCATCGATATAGCCTTCAACACTACCACAGTCAAAACGTTTACCTTTAAATTTATATGCTAATACACAGCCTGTTTGTGCTTGTTGCATTAGGGCATCGGTAATTTGGATTTCGCCACCTTTACCGGGCTCTGTTTGTTCAATAATGTCAAAGATGTCAGGAGTAAGGATGTAGCGACCAATAATTGCTAAGTTACTTGGCGCAGTGCCGGGCTCTGGTTTTTCTACCATGTTATCAACACGGAATAGATCGTCACGTAGCATTTGACCTGAAATCACGCCGTACTTGTGTGTCTCTTCTTCTGGTACTTCTTCAACCGCGACAATGGAGCAGCGAAATTGCTTATAAAGCTCAGCCATTTGCGCCAGCACGCCTTGTTGTTCTTCATCGGTTACACAAAGGTCATCGGCAAGTATCACAGCAAAGGGTTCGTTACCTACAAGCTCACGTCCTGTTAGGATCGCATGGCCTAAGCCTTTCATTTCACGCTGACGAATGTAAGTGAAGTACGCTGAATCAATAATGTCGCGAATATCAACCAATAGCTCTTCTTTGTTAGTACCACTGATTTGATGCTCAAGCTCGTAATTCTTATCAAAGTGATCCATCAAGGTGTTTTTACCACGACCTGTCACAATACAAATGCGGTTCATGCCTGCTTGGATTGCTTCATCTACGCCATATTCAATCAAGGGTTTGTTAACTACGGGCATCATTTCTTTTGGCATTGATTTGGTTGCGGGTAAAAAGCGCGTACCGTAGCCTGCGGCAGGAAAGAGACATTTTTTTATCATCGTACATCCTAGTATGTATATAAAGTTATTACGTTTTATACTGCTATATTATTAAAGACTTAATGCATATATCAGCAAATAGAGCACCTTTCTTTTTAAATGCGAAAGACTTCATTATTTGCGACTTTAAAGTTTGTTACTTCAGATCGTAGACACGAACATAATCGATTAAAAATTCCTGTGGAAAAATAGAGTTATCTATTCCTTTCTGTCCCCCCCAGCCACCACCGATAGCGAGGTTTAAAATCAGGTACATTGGCTTATCAAATGGCCAGGCTTCACCGTTACGCTGCTGGGTATGATAGAGCTTACCATCGTAGTAGAAGCGAACTTCATTACTATCCCATTCTGTTGCGTAAGTGTGGAAACCATCTTCTAATTTGTCATCTTGGATCACGCCTGGTATGGAGTTACCTAAAGTCTGGTTACGATCCGATTTATGGGTCGTAGAGTATGCAAAGTGTGGGTTGTAGCCAACATACTCCATGATGTCGATTTCACCACATGCAGGCCAGCCAACGGTTTTAATGTTGTCGCCGAGTAGCCAAATAGCAGGCCATGTGCCACGCCCTTGCGGTAGTTTTGCGCGTACTTCAACGCGTTTATGTACCCAAGAATGTTTTCCCGCGGTGGTTAAACTGGCTGAGGTGTAATAGGCGTCTTTACGTTGTTGATACCACTGAGTGCCGTTGGGATTGTAATCTGCATTTGGTACGGTTTCTTTCAGCGCTTCAATCACCAAGTTTCCATTTTCAATACGCGAGTTTTTACTGCTGGTGGTGTAGTACTGATCTTCTTGATTACGAATAAACTTTGTTTCGTATGTCCAATCTTTAGGGTTCGGACGTGTACCTGAATTGAACTCATCCGCCCATATTAAACGTTTGTGTTGTTTATCAACAACGTGAGATGAAGTGTCGTGTTGCGCGGCAAAGCTATAGCCAGAAAATAAAAGTAATGTGCTAGCAAGAAGTGTTTTTTTCATGACAAAACCTATTTGTTAAGTGCTCTATTGAGACGCTTTTTTACGGGTAGCGATAATAATAATGCTGAGTGTGGATATTTAATCATGTCGATAAATGCCGAAAGATCTTTGTGCTTTAACTTGGCAACGATCTCTAAATATTTACGCGCTGTGTTCATATTTTTAGTGCGATATTGCTGAGCGTTTACCGCACTGGCATCAAAGTTAAAGCTATTAACTAATTGGGTGTCATATTTCAGCAAGGTATCGATATGTTCGATATTAATGACACGTGAGATAGACCCTTCGCGAATGGTATAAATATAGCCGCAGTAATCGACAACTTGCGCTTTTGCACCAAAAGCGAGGCAATTAGCCAAGAAATAATAGTCTTCGCCAATCTTCACTTCTGGCCAATATCGCACTTGATGTTGTTTGATAAACGCATTGCGAAACAGTGGCTTCACATAACCTGTTGAATGTACATCACTGAACATTAAATTGGTTGCAATGAGGTGGGCAAGGCTGAAGTCGCCAACAGGTAATTCAGCACGGTTATAAATCGGTGTTGTTTGTACACCATCTGCGGTTTGTTCACAGAAGTTATCAATAATGATGTCGGTATCATTCGCTGCCATTTTTAGCATGACAGAAAGGCGCTCTGGTTGCATCGCGTCATCAGAATCGACCACTGCAATCCATTCACCTTGTGCCGCTTGAAAACCAATATTTCGCGCTGCACCCGGCCCACCATTTTGTTCACTAGTGAGCACTTTTACCCGAGGGTCGGGATGTTTGCTGACAACTTCCACGGTATTGTCGGTTGATGCGTCATCGACCACTAACACTTCAAGCTCAACGTCGGTTTGCTGCAAAACAGAATCAATGGCTTGAGTAATAAATTGAGCAGAGTTCCATGCCGCCATGACAACGGAAACTTGAATTGGATTTGCCATCTATAGAATCTCGTAATAAGTCAGATCAAGTGTAGCTTTTAACGTTGGCAAATAAGCCGTAAAAGAACCCACAGCCATGGGTAAGATCGCCTAAGGAATTGAGGATGCTACGGCTTGGCAGTAATGCATCCGGCAGTAACATCAGTGCGCCTTTTGCTAAGTAAGCGGAGCCTTTGAATAGGCAGCGAGCATAGCTTTTTGCAGGAGAGTTAATGCAAGATTCAATTTGAAACTCGGTGGCACCAATACGGAAACGACGCTTGAGCGCCCATTTCACATTAAGACGCTCTGGGCTAATAAACTCACTAATGATCGCATTTTGTACCCATAATATCTTGCCGTCATGACGACCAACTTGTTGGAACAATGCCTTATCTTCACCACCGAAAATCAGCTGGTTATTAAACGCTAATTGGTTTTGCGCAAAGAAGTGTAAATCAAGCAAAACGTTATTGGTTGCCGCCCAAGAAAGCGCAGCACCATCTGCCAGTTTACGTTCATGGTAAACCTTGGCTGCGGTATATAATGTTGCTGTGTCATCAGGATAAATTGGAAATTGTGGCCCTGTAGTCACTTGAACCTGATTATTTTGTAAGGCGACAAATAACGTTTGGATCCAGTTTGGATCGGCAATTGCGTCATCATCAACAAAAGCCAAATAATCAAAGCCTTGCTGTTGACCGAAGCGTAACCCGTTATTACGTGCGAAAGGGATACCTGCTGTAGTTTCCAATTGATGATGGATAGTAAAAGGGGTGTGCTGATACCGAGCAATCGCCTCAACTACCGCTTGATTGTGAGTTTTATTGTTTTCAACAACCAAAATATCAATGCTAAATGTATCATTGATATTTTGCTGCTGTAGGCTCTCAATACACTGGCAGAATGTCGCCATACGTGAGCCCGTAGTTAAGGTTGTGAGCAGTACTCTTTTCATAATTTAGCCACGAATAAAAACGAACAAGATCAGTGAGTGTCACCGTATTGAGTGAGGTGCTGTTTGCCTAATAAACCACTTACCACGCCGAGGTGTAGGGCAACGCGCAACTTCCAAAAATACTTTTGGCTGGTTTCTTGATTTATAAAGCGCAACGCATAGACATAACTAAATCCTGCTTTAGCGCCAGCGAGGAATGTCTGTTTTAAGCGATTGAAGGTACTCGCGTTATCGAGTAGTAACATCTTGCCGTGGGTTTGCCCACAACGAAAACGACGTTGATACAGCCAGTCATACTCGGTGCGTGCTAGTGGTACATGCTCAGAGGCTTCTGCCTGCTGAGAAAAGGCAATGGTGCCACCTTTCATCGTTAACTGACGAAAGAAAATCGAATCTTCACCGCCAGAGCAACCGTATTCCAAATCAAAGCGCAGTGGGTGCTGTCGAATAAAATCAAGGTTGATTAAGGTATTACCGGAGTTGGCGGTTTCAATCTTGCCACTTGGTGCGATGATTGGCTCTTTTACTGATTGTAAATCGAGCGCTTTCACCCATTCAGGTGCTTGCTCTGGGTAAATACTGCGTACTGGGCCTATCACCACATCTGCTTGTTCGCGTTGTGCGGTATCAAGATGGGCGCTTAGCCAGTTCTCTACCACAAATTCATCGTCATCAAGGAAGATCAAATATTGACTATGATTGAGTGCCCACTCCAAACAAGCATTACGCGCAATTGAGATATTAGAGGCTGGCGCATGGAGATAATGAATCGCTAATGGTGACTGCTCGGCGTAGCTTTCGATTAAGGCTTTTGAATTAGCGTCCACCGAGTTATCAGCGATCACGATCTGTATTTGTTTACCGTCGGGGATCGCGACCTTCGCCAAGCTATCGAGCGTGTCGGTAACTTCTTGGCGATGATATGTACATAAACCGATCGTAATTACATTAGGATCAATCATGAACAGGCTTCCTTCTGAAGGCTGGGAAGAGCAAGGCTGCACAAAAACCGAGTGACCAACCAAAGTGCATGAGCATGGCTGGGATCCCTGAAAGCTTAGCACTGAGTGGGAACTGATCTGACTTACCCGTCGCGCCGACGAGTAAACAGGCGGCGATCCACAATAGAGCGGGTAGAGCAAAAATAAAATGCCACTCACTAAGCAATAACGCCATGAGTAATACAGGTACCACTGATAATGGGATCAACTGGCGCAGTTTCGGGATCGTGTGGTGCTTTATACAGTTGGCGGCACGACCTTTGCCATAGTTGTAGTATTGCTTAAATAGCGATTCTGGCGTTTTACGAGGGAAGTAAGTCATGTCCGTTTGACCCGTTAGCCAAATTTTGTAACCCGCATCGGTTAAACGCTTATCTAATTCTGCATCTTCGTTGGCGATGAAGGTTTCATCATAGCCTCCTACCGCGCGGTATGCCGATACTTTCATTAGTGCATGATGACCATGCTCAACCCACTTACCATCATTTTGTGCATTGCGGTGTGGTGAGCCACCGTTACCTAATTTGGAGTTTTGCGCGATAGCCGCTGATACTTGAAAAGGCGTGTGACCTTCGGTGTACATACTGACGACAACAGAATCCGCTTGGTGTTTTTCTGCTTCACTGAGTAAAGACGCAATGAAATCATCTGGGTACTGACCATGAGCATCAATACGAATGAAGTATTCATAATCGTCACCAAATTGATCCACCGCTAAGTTCATAGCAGCACTTTGGATCTTATCTGGGTTGTGAAGCAATACAATGTGATCATCTTTTTCAGACCAACGCTCCACGATTTCTTGCGTGCCGTCATGGCTGCCACCATCAACCACAACCAGTTTACTGTTGTCTGTTAATGATGGAGAAAAATGCGTTAAAAGATCACCAATATGATCAGCTTCGTTTAAACAAGGAATGATAATTAAACAGCTCAAAATATAACCTTTAAGTCTTAGTTAAAAAGCAGAAATCACTAGCGGAAGGTGATTTTTTTATTGGATAAATCAATCGATAAAAAGTGTCGTGAGAATAGGAGCAACAACACGATATAACAGCTTAAAAAGAGAATGGCGCTAAAGCACAAATTGAAAAACTCGTGAGTAAACGGCATTAAAGGCAGATTCATCGCAGCGAATGCAGTAATACCTAATGCGGTGTAAATAGGCCATAAACTTTTTAAATAGCGGTAAAACGAGGTGTTAATTTCACTGGTCACCAAGTAGGTCGAGGTGAAGAAATACAGTGCATTAACACCTAAGAAGCTCCACAGTACTGCATGAATATCAATGGTTGAGGCAAAGTACAATGTCGGCAGATAAATAGCCGCAATGATCATTTGTACTCTAAACCACAAGCGAGATCGGTTCGTCACGATGATCGCAGTTTTGTTGATCATGCTGTAAGAGATAAACAAAAATGCAATACAGAAAAACTGAAAATAACCTGCCGAGGTGATCCACTTTTCTGAGAACAAGAAATTGAAGATCGTCTCAGAATAGATAAAGCCATATACGAACAGTGGAGAGGTGATCGCCCCTGTAATGAATAAAGCTTGGCGGATCGCCCGTTGTAAACTTTGTTGATCGTTTTGGCTGTTGGATAAATACGGCAATGACATGTCATAAGACGTGCCAGTTAAGATATCGTTGATGATATTCGATAAGCGTTTGGCAATATTGAAAAAGCCTAAATCGTATTTACCTATGTTGCTACCAATCACAAAAGATTCAAAGTGGGTAGAAATGCTCTCAACGGTTGTGATTAGGGTGTTATATAAACCAAATTCCCACGTTTCTTTAATTAAGCTCCAGCGGAATGACCAGCCCAACATTTTACGAGTCGGAATGTAGACAGCAACCAAGTTGAAAATCGAAATAATAGTTTGTGATAACACCAGTGCCCAGATATTAAAATCAAAGTAAAGCAAACTGAGGATAGTCAAAGCTGAAACCATCGCACCTAAAATAGTGCGGTAGCCCAAGGCTTTGTATTTTTGCTCACGAACTAATATAAACGTGAGGGTATGACCTGCCGCATCAAAGGGCATTTTTATCGCCATTAAATAGAAAGCGAGATTAAATACCTGAGACTGAAAGCTAAAAAGGTTTAAGGAAATAACAAAACAAGCGATCAGTGCAAAAGCGAATCCCGATAAACTAAGAAACGCTAAAATGGTACTAAATTCGCGCTTGCCAAACTCGTGGTATTTAACAATCGCGCTTTGCCAGCCTGAGGGCAGAAAACTTGAAATAATATAGATGATGGATAGTGCAAGGGCGACTAAACCAAAGTCTTCTGGAGCCAGTATTCTTGCCGTATAAGTAAATACAGCGAAGTTAATGATCGGCGGAAATAGCTTACTGGAAAACAGCCACAACATACCGGATATGGATGACTTAGACATAGGGATGTTCTTTGATGTTGGTATCTAAGAGAAAGGCTCTCTGGAAAATAATACGACAAGTGAGAACACTTGCCGCATTGGCGCGGTAATTAGTCGAACTTACCGTCAGTGTCTTTAGACCAACGTGTTAACGCTGTTTGTAGGTTGCCTGGTAGTTCTATGTGGTTTTCAACTAACCAGCCAGGGTAAACATTGGTTGAGCGGATCAACTTCATCACGCGGTCAGGGTGAATACCTATGTTTAGAAAGTTCACCAATTGCAGTAATTTAGCCGCACCAAGTACCACAAATTTTGGCACCATATAGACTTTAACGTCTGGAAAGTGCTCTGCTTTAAATGCCTCTATGATTTGTTCTAGGGTATAACGATCAGGGTAAGCACCGTTAAATAATTCAAAGTTATTGTCTGTTGCACGTGCCACTTCAATGGCAAAGATCAAATCTTCCACATAGATACAGGCTTTAATGGTGTCTTTACGACCTGGGTAGACAAAGAAGCCTTTACGCATCATTGCTGCAAGGCGAGTAAAGTTGCCGCCTTCACCTGGGCCAAAGACGACAGCAGGACGAACAATAGTCAGTTGATGCTCACTATTGCGTTCAAGCCATGCTTTATGGATTTGTTCAGCTAACATTTTCGAGTAGCCATAGGCTGAGTTTGGCGTTAATGGGCTATTTTCATCTTTTTGCTCTTCACCTGGACCGTATGGCGAAATTGAACTGGTAAAGACGATTTCTTTAATATTATTACGCTCAGCAAACTGACAAACGTTATTAGCCCCTGCAATATTGGTTTCGTAATACTCGTGAGTGGGGTGCCCTGGTGTGGTGTGAATCGCAGCAAAGTTGTAAATACAGTCAATAGGCTCATCAATCACTAAATCATTGAGGTTTCTAACGTCATGGTTTATGTAAGTAACTTCATCGTGACGCACTTTAGGCTCGCGAATATCAATCGAATAAACCTTCACCCCTTCAGCAATAAATTTCTTGATGTAATGGGAAGCAATGAAACCGGAACCACCAAAAATAGCCACTGTTTTCATGAAATATTACCTTTATTATTTAATCTTTTTGCTTTGTGAGCGCTACTTTCTAGCTCAATCCAGCAAAAACAAAACATGACATGTGCGAGGGTGAATTGGGCAAACCAGTCAACTTCAAGCACACTTCTTGATATGAAAAACACAAAGTACGCAACGGGAATGAAATCACTTTTTTGAAAGTGTCCGCAGGCAATTAAACGAATGTTATAAAGCAGTCGTGCCAGTATCAAAAGGTAGATGGTGAGGCCGACATAACCGAAATGTACTGTCCAATGGATAAACATGTTATGGAAGTTAAATCCCACCCCTGGTGGTACTAAACCAATTTTCCACACCGCATCGCCGATCGGATTTCCAATCTGGAATATAGCATCATAGCCAGCACCTAAAATGGGCGCTTGGGCAATGGCCTTATCCCCTTCAGCCCAAATTAGTGTTCGGCTGGTTAAGGTTGGATCTTTCCCGATTTCAATCATGAAGTGGTTAAATTCAGGAGTGCCAAAGATGATATAGACAAAAATGATGACACACATAGCGAGCAAATAAAGCAGATTAACGGTCGCTTTTTGTGCGCGTTGGGTGATCGCAAAATTGGAGAAATGATATAAACAAAAGCACGCAAAAATAGAGCCAAAAGACGTTACTGTCGCCCCCAGAGATTTGGCTTTTAACAGGACAGCAATAGAAAAGACGATCGACAACAGCCCGATAATCTTTTCGACTTTATTCTTAGCTAGGGTGTAAAACAAACCAAATCCCACGAAAAAACCAATCGAAGCGGTTTGTGCTAAAAAGTTCTTACTACCAAGATAACCAATTAAAACGGTTTCTCCTGTCATACCGTTCGTCTCTACCCGGTGAGAGACTAAGCTCAGCGCCATAATAATAATGACGCTGCCTGATAAGCCGACAAAGAACTGTTCTTTTTTGATGTTATAGGCAACGGCAATACCTATCATAGTTGTTAAAATAAATTGTATTGATGAGCGAAATGTCGCTTCTGGATATTGTGACCATAATACGGAAAGCAAAGCGAGTATCGGGTAGACCATCACCATCCAATTATATTGGATTCCTAATAATGTTCGGTGAAGGTGGAATATAATAACGGTGCCACCGACAAGAATAAATAATAGGGCGGCCACCGATCCTAGAAAGGTATTCCAAACCAGTGCAGAAGTGATAAGGAAAGAGGCAGTAATACCTATTGCAGTATCTTTTTTAATTTCAAGCATCGTTATTATTTAAAGCGAGCGAATAACAGAGAGTTAACCGCCCGCTAAACCTTTTTAAATAGCGGTTACATCACTTTATTGATCATAACGGCATCGATATTGATCCCATATGCACTGAACTTATGTATCGCTTGCTCTATGTCATTACGTTTGGTTTTATTCGCAGCGACAGTTAAGAGATTTACATCTGATATTTTTGCCACAATTAAGGCATCGCTACTAATAAGGCTTGCTGGTGTATCGATAATGATCTTATCAACATGCTGTTTTAATTCATCAAGTATGGCATTAAAACGCGATGATGAAAGCAGCTCTTGGGGATCGGAAACGGGCTCACCAGCGTTAATGACAAGCAAATTATCGAGGTGAGATTTCGCCATAATATCATTGATAGAAAGCGTATTATTGAGCAGCTCACTTAATCCTTTCGGTGTTGATAGTGCCGTTCCACGGTTATGAAGATCGACATGGATCAATGCCACTTTCTCTGTTTGTGCTAATGATTGTGCCAGATTAACAGCAAGTGTAGTCTTTCCTTCATTGGCTAATGCGGATGTGATCATCACGGTACGTTGATCTGGGGTTAATGCTAAATTCAATGCGGTTCTTATGTTACGGATCCCTTCAAAGAAAGCGGGTTTTTCTTTGATACTTAGCGTTTGTTCATCAATAGGACCTTTCTTTTTCGCTAGACGTTTCACAAACGGGAGATCACCTAATGAAAAGAGTGCGAAGTAACGTTCAAACTCTTCTGATGATTCAACCGTGGTATCGAAAAACTGGATAGCAAAAAGAATACAGAGTGCTAAGCCAAAGCCAACAATACCTGCAATCAAAACATTCTTTTTAATATTAGGGCCTGACGGATAAGCTTTTAGTGCGTAGTCCGTAAAGTGGGCAATAGAATCTTTGTAGTTATCTGTTGCAAGTGTTTCTTTTTGGCGATCAAGAAAAGCTTGAAGTAGCCGCTTATTGGTATCCACTTCTTGTTTAAGTGACTGATAATGTAACTTTTTAACAGCAAGTGATTGGAACTCTTCTTTTTTCTTGTTTATTTCAGCGGTGAGATCTTGTTCTTGACGTTGGTTGCTTTCAAGTTCTTTATGAATACCTTCAACTAAACGTGTCAGCATGCGATCTTTGCGCGCACGAATAGCTCTTAGTTGAGATTCTGCTTCAAGCATTTTCTCATGTTTAGGACCGTAGCGTTTTGATAGCTCTGCAACCAGATTTTCAGCATCTGTTTCCGCGTTAGTGATGTCTCGAATTTGTGGGTGATTAGAGATTTCACTGATTGAATCTATTTGGTTGTAACTAAGATGACGATTACCTCTTAGTGTGGTGTAAAGGGACTCTGTTTGTAAGCGTTTATCAGTTACTGCCGCTAACCGATTGGTTAAGTTAATCAATTCACTATTAGCAAGTTCATCAACCGCAATCGTATTAACCAATTTCTCTTTGGCTAAGTAGTCAGTGAGTTTTTTCTCTGAAGTATTAAGTTGCGCTTTTAATTCGGTTAAGCGTGAGGTTAACCAGTCAGAGGCTTTTTTATTTGTCTCTTCATTAATATCGACATAATAATTGATGTAAGCCTGACCTACAGCATTAGCAATATTGGCTGCTAAAGTTGGATCTTTAGAGGTGTACGTCACCATTACTAATTGGGTTTTAGCAACAGGCGTGATCAATAAGTTTTTAGCAAAAATCTGCAATGCTTTTAATTGTTCTGGTGTGGTGTGAGTCAAACTATCATTGACACTTACACTGCCATCAGAAGGCTGTTTTAAATCAATCAGCCATTGCTTAATTCTGGCTTTTATTGAACCGTGTTGTGATGCATCCGTCCCCATAAACGCAGCATTATTCGTGAGATCTAAATTCGAGATCACTTTTGCGGCAATCACATTGGAACGCAATAATGCATATTGTGTGGCATAAAATTCTTTTTGCGTAGGATCGTAATTGGGCAAAGTTTGCAATGAAATCGGTTTTAGTGGTGTTGCATCAATCATTAATGTTGATGTTGCTGAATAAGAGTTCGTTGCTAATGGAGACTTCAAAAAAACGACAGTACAGAAAACCACGGTCAGTAACACAATCCACTGCCAATTATTTTTGATGCGATTAAAATATTTAGAGAAATTAATCGTTTCGTCTTTTACAACCAACTCTTCTGGTGATTTAAATAACATATTAATTTAACTCTATAAAAATTAGAAAAAGCTTTGTCCAACGACAATGATATCGCCAGGTTGAATTTCCATATTGACACTGGCATCGTCAGTTTTTAATTTGTTGTCAGCATCTTTAATGGTGATGTCATCCGTGTCAGCGCGATCGGTAAAACCGCCAGCAAGTGCAACGGCTTTTTCTACACTCAGATTCGGTTGATACTCATAACCACCTGGTCTTCTTACTTCACCTCCCACATAAATTTGTTTGAAGTTCAGCAGATTTACCATCACTTGAGGATTAAGAAGGTAGTCACCTTTTAATCCTTGTGTGATTTCATTTTTAACTTGCGATAAGGTACGACCTTTTAATGTGATAGCGCCAAGGTAAGGGTAATTAATTTGGCCACTGTCAGGAATCAGGATTTCATCAAACGATAAATTGTCTTCGCCATAGACTTTTATTTGGATCTTATCACCGGGGGACAGTTGGTAATGTGTTGTATCAATTTGTGCCGCATAAACATGGGGAACAAAGGCAAATAAAAACAAGCATAAGTACGCTTTTAATTTATTTTTCATAGCGAATCCAATTTAAAATTAGCAGAAAAGTAGACAATATTTTGGTCGTAATCATTGATAGGGACGGTCGAGCGATTACTTTCTTTTGTCCATCCAGTAACAAAGGTTAAATAATTTCTAAAGACATACCCGATAGAGGTTTCATAGCCTGTGGTTTTATCGGTTCGAAGGCCACTGGTATATTCGTCGGTTAAATAGTTTGCCTTAACTTCGCTGTACAGTCGGTTAAGCCAAAAGTGTTTCCATGAAAAATCGTAATACGTTTCTTTGCGATAATCGTTTTTGGCATCAGGGTCGAGAATTTCTCGTTTTGTCTCTAATCGAAATGTTGAACGTTTTACTGGTGACCAAGCGAAATCACCTCGCCATGTTAAGCCACTAAACGTTGGACGATCGGCTTGAGCAAAGCTTTTATTTTGCCAGCCAAGCATCAGTGAACCATTGGTATCTTTATTGATGCCTAATTTCGATCCCAAAAAGAAATAGCTCGTATTGTTATCAAGAGTGCTACCTTCAAATCGATTATAGAGATAAGTACGATCTTGATTTTCTATTCGGATAAAAAACGCACTCACATCGGAAGGGCGGTAAGTAAATTGACCTTCCAGTAATAGATCATTGAAGTCATCAAAACGAGTCGAAGATAAATCACTAGGCGCCGGTAAGTATCGGTAGTTCTTAAAACGCTTAGTGTTAAAACCAGCACCAAACTCTAATCGCCCTCGTGCCCATTGTGCCCCATATATGTAATCAAGCATGCCGTGCTGCGCATCGTATTTAACCGGTTCAGTTACATAGGGAAGAAGATCATCGCGAATGTCGGAACGGCCGTCATGTGATTGTATATATTGATATTTGAACTTTATTTTATTACGCATTGTAAAATGCTGCTCAATATCTAATTCTAAGTTTTGATCAATAAAATTATCTTGTTCACTGTTTAAGAACGTTGCTTTCTTAGCATAGTAGGTAAGATCATAAGTATTGGTACTTTTCTCACCATTAATAATAAATCCGGGCGTTAGCTCTATAACAGGAGACGAAATAGGATTTTTGGCTACTTGGGTAATATTATCGTTAATTAAATATTTACTGAAGATAAAAGGACTTACTTTTACATGTAAAGGGTTAGCCCATACAGAAAAAGTCATACAGCTTGATAATAATAGAAGTACTATTTTTAAACGCATGTCTTTTTTGTGTTCTCTAAATTAGATACTAAAAATGAATAAGCCTACGACTCTGAGGCGTGTGTTATATGATAGGTTTCGATTATTTTTTACGCTACCGCCCTTAGGTTAAAGCTCCCAAAGTGCTTGTGGTGTTAACGCTAGAGTGACATTTTGTTGTCTTTTCTTTGAAATTAGCTTTAAAACGTCAGAAAAAGGTATCACATTAACTATTTCTGACACTTTACTTGGTGTTTGTTACATCTAAGTTATGGCATTAAAAGTAAGTCAATGGTAGCTGCAAAATCATAGGGTTACAATTTTATAATTTTCAATAGTGGTAGTTTGTCCTGATATCACAATGAGTGATGATTTAGCTATCCTTGATTTGTACTACTATTGTTTTATCTCGATATAGGATAACGCGATAATTTGTGAAAGTGTCAGAAAATTGACATATTTGAATAGCACAACATTTTGCGCCAGTTGAGGTAAAGATATTTAGCTGATATCCGCTGAAATTGTGATTGCCGTTTTTATTGCGTTGTACTTGGACTATGTAAAAATTCTACTAGCGTGATAAACTGCGCGATTGAGTATAAACTTTCAATAAGCGGCTATTAGAAACCAATAGTACGCTATCAGATTTGGAGTGAACTATGGCCAGTCGTGGCGTAAATAAGGTTATCTTAGTCGGTAACTTAGGAAATGATCCTGAAGTTCGTTACATGCCAAATGGCGGTGCAGTAGCAAATATTACTATTGCGACATCAGAATCATGGCGTGATAAAAATACTGGCGAGCAGCGTGAAAAAACCGAATGGCACCGCGTTGCTTTATACGGTAAGTTAGCAGAAGTTGCTGGTGAATACTTACGTAAAGGTTCACAAGTGTACATTGAAGGCCAATTACAGACGCGTAAATGGCAGAACCAGCAAGGTCAAGATCAGTACACAACAGAAGTGGTTGTTCAAGGCTTTAACGGTACTATGCAAATGCTTGGTGGTCGTCAAAACCAAGGCGGCCAAGCGCAAATGGGGGGCCAACAGCAAAACAATAATTGGGGTCAGCCTCAGCAGCCGGCTTCAGCACCTGCTCCTCAGCAGAACTATGCGCCGCAGCAGCAATCAGCACCACAGCAGCAGGCTCCTCAACAGCCTCAGCAGCAGTACAATGAGCCACCAATGGATTTTGACGACGATATCCCATTCTAGGAAATGTATAAAATAATCATTGAATATTAAGAAGCAGCGTTTAACGCTGCTTTTTTTATATCTTGATAATGATAAGTCAGGCGCTTTTTTTTATAAAATCAATAAAACATTTCGTTTTAGTGTGTTGATAGTTCAACTTTAGGTAGTAGGCAAATGTCGTCTGTTGGGGCAGTTGTAAATGCGTTAAAACAGGGATCAGTAAACCATGGGCTAACTCTCGTTGTACGTTTTGTGGTGAGATTAATATTAGCCCCATATGTTCGACGGCACTTGCGATTAAAATTTCTGGATTTGAGGTAGTGAAATTACCTTGTAAGCGTAGCGTTAACCCATTATCGAAGGCATATTCATGGGCGTGATTATGCTGATTTAGTAGTAAGCAATTATGTTGTGCCAGTTGCTCTGGTGACTCAATAGGATCATATTGCTCTAAATAAGACGGAGAGGCGTAAAATCTCGCATTATCTGAAAATAGGGGGGTGGCGATATAACTGGCAGAATTAAAATTATCGATTTCACTACAAATAATAATGTCGAGATTTAAATCAGGTAATTGTCCTGGCGTGATGGTGTGAAGCGTAATATTGATATTGGGGTATCGCTGACAAAACGCGGCAATAATATTGATCAAAAAATGACTTCCCGTACTTAATGGGGCGCCAACATGTAATGTGCCACTCATCTTTTCATTAGTTGCCGTCGTTTCGGTGATCAGCTGTTGCCAATGTTCTAATAACGTTTGACTTCGCTGAAAAAAAACATCTCCGGCATCAGTAAGTGATAAATGGCGGGTTGTACGTTTTAATAAAGGAACCCCAAGCTGTTGTTCAAGCCAAGACAAACGTTTTGATAAGGCTGAGTTTGATATATCAAGATACTTCGCGGCTTGAGAAAGCGATCCTTGATGAATGACAGCGACAAAGCTTTTAGTGCAGGTGATCCAGTCCATGGTGATAACCTTTCCTTGTTTCTTTCACGCATAATATGAGATTGATTGTTTCATTATGCGACACATTGTGTTTTGCTCAATGTAACGTATCGCGTTAAATGAAAATAGCGCGTGACGGAATGATATTGTGGATATATTAACCTTAAAATGAAAAACACTTCATAATGGTGCTCTACTATATAAGTTGTAGCTGATAATAGTAAATTGATTTGAATAATAGTGTGTAGAGTTAGGATGTTATGAGAAAAGCCTCAGGGATGAAGTTAACTAATCGGTTAGTTGCTTTTGTTACAATGATTGTTATTTGCGCCATCTTCGTTATTTTCATCGGAGGTGCACTGAGTTTTCGTAAGCTTGGTCAGGATTACTTAACCCATTATTTAAACGGTGTTGTTCAAGTTATTGATCAAGAGCTTGCTGATCCTCAAGGTGGCGCATCATTATCTCGTTGGCTACCTAAGCTTTTAAAATCCAGTAATGTCATGGGGTTAACGGTAACGAGTCCACATGGCGTGGTGTACGCCTATAAAAGTATGGAGTCGATTACTGATCCTAATATTCTCTATGACAGTGAATATCAACTTCAACTAAACCCTCAGTACAAAGTGACAATTGAATCTATTCCACCTTATGCTGAGTCTACGTATTCACTCGGCGCGATGTCATTTATTAGTCTCGCTATCGGCATTGTTATTTTTGGTTTAGTACAAGGGGTACGTTGGTTAAAGCTTCAATTACGTGGCTCTGAATTATTAGAAACGCGAGGAAGAATGATTTTAGCCGGAAAGGTTGATGATTATGCGGTGGGTGATGATCATGAATGGCCTGGCACGGCAAGTTTAGCCATGGATCAATTAATAAAAGAACTGAAAGATGCCCGCCAAGGGCGTAGCCGCTTTGATACCTTTATTCGTACCCATACTTTCCTTGATCAACTCACAGGTGCTGCGAATCGTATCCTATTTGATAGTCGCTTAAAGTCCATGCTGCAAGAGCCTGATAATCAAGGCTCGGTTATCTTGTTACGCTTGGCTGATTGGGATGACGTGGTCTCTGAAGAAGGGAAGTTAATTGCTGATGAATTTATCCAAGATGTCAGTATTATTCTGTCTAATTTTATTCAGCGCTTCCCTGACACCATGTTATCGCGTTACTACGATGCTGAATTTGCAATTTTGATCCCACAACAATCAGCGAAAGAAATTAAACTCTTTATTAATCAACTATTGAATGCGCTCGAACGTTTGTCTCCGCCATTATCAATGGAACGAGACAACTGGTGCCATATTGGCGTGACGGACTTCGAAGGTGGGGAGCGGCGAGGTCGTATTATGGATGAAGCTGATATCGCATTACGTAGCTCGCAATTACAAGGCTCAAACAGTTGGAATCGTTTTACCAAGGAAAGCCATTATGAAGATGATCGAGGCAGTGTGCGTTGGCGAACGTTGTTTGATCGGATTTTAACCCATGGTGGTCCTTTGTTGTATCAGCAGCCTATCTTTAATGCCGAGAATAACATTGTGATCAGTCGAGAAATACTTGCACGTATTCAAGATGAGCATAGAAAATTGATCAAAGCGTCATTCTTCATGCCTATTGTAAATCAAGTTGGATTCAATCAACGTTTTGATCGCGCTGTCATTAATCAGATATTCACGTTATTAAAAAGAGAATTAACACCAGAAGTTTACTCAATAAATATTAGTGCTTATTCATTATTAGATAAATCTTTTACGAAATGGTTATTCAATGAATTATTACAATTGCCACGACCATTACTGGGTCATGTGATATTTGAAATATCTGAAAGTCAATTAGTCAAAAACCTTGATGCCTTACGTCCGGTATTAAAAAAATTAGTAGGGCTTGGATGTAAACTAGCTGTTGATCAAGCTGGACGTACGATTGTAAGTACACACTACGTTAAAGAGGTAAAAGTTAATTACCTTAAATTGCACCGAGGACTTGTGAGAGATATTAATAAACGACAAGAGAACCAGCTTTTTGTAAGAAGTATGCTAGGTGCTTGTGATGACTCAAATGTTCAAATTATTGCTGTTGGTGTTGAAACCGATAAAGAATGGGAAATATTAAAACAATTGGGTGTTTCTGCAGGTCAAGGTCGTCTATTTGCCAAAGAAGATGTGATTTTATAAAAAATAACCATTTGTTTTATTTTAATAAATTCAATGTTTTTTAAACAGTATTAATTAAGTGATGTTTATCAATAATTTTATCGTATATCATTGGGGCGGTAATTAACTGCTGCTAACCTTATCAATAAAAAAGCATCATACAGGATGTATAGCCTTTTTCTGGTCGATTATGAAATACGTATTCTCTAAGCTTTTTCAGCGAGCGAGTTTTCAACCCTCTGCTGCTTTGGTTTTCTATACCGACACGGTTGTCCTTGTCCAAGCGAAAACTGAACATTTTATTGTTGATCGTATGGGGGTCTCTAATGTTTCTGATTGGAGCGATGCTGCACGCAACTTAATTACACAATACCAACTCTCAGGTACCGATTTAAAATTAGTACTAGGGCATGGTTTATATCAAAGTTTAGTGATTGATAAACCAGAAGTGAGTATTGATGAACTGTCAACCGCACTGCCTTTTTTAGTCAAAGATTTAGTCAATGAGTCGCCGTCTGAATTAGTCGCTGATGGTTTTCCTGCCACAGCTAAAGATCGTTTACAGGTTTTTGTCGCATCAAAACAACTGATCACTCAGGTTGTCTTAGCGTGTCATGATTGTGGTTGCCGTGTCTCGGATATCACAACAGAAGACATTGCATGGAGTCGCTTTTCTGATCCTAATCGTAGTCAACTTATTCTCCATGCTGATGTTGATGGTAATCTGCAGTTAACTGCATTTAATGAACAAATGCTGTGTTTTCAACGTCAATTACGTGGTTTTACTTTACCGTTATTTGATCGCCAAGCGCTGGATGGTGGTAGTTTTCAGCTGGATAATTTAGCGCTTGAATTACAACGTTCATTAGATTTCATTAGTGCGCAGTTACGTAATAATCCAATTAGTCAGCTGATCATCAGTTGTGATAACGAAGATAATCAAGCTTTAGCAGAAGAATTAAATAAACGTCTAAATATCAATGTAGAGGCGATTCAAGAGGTTGATCCTTTACTTGATACTAATGCTGCGCGTTTAGGCTGGGCGGCATTACAGCGGCCTAAAAACGCGATAATCAATCTATATTCTGACAATTTACTGCCAACTAAGCAGTGGATGACACTCACCAATATCGTTGCCAGTTGGGTGGCACTTATTGCCATTTTCGCGATGTGGGCGGGTTGGAATGCATGGCAGAACACGATTGAGCAAAAAAAATTAGCGCAACAAACATCCTTATTAAGTGCTGAACAACAAAAACTTGATCATGCCAGAGTACAAGTTGCCGCATTGCTGTCAGATCCTTTAAAAGAGAATCACGCTCATGAGCTTGAAAAAGAAATCGCGGCAAAGCGTGCCACCCTTAAAGTCATTGAAGAGCATGATGATAGTTTAAAGGTTGGCTATGCGGGATTGTTACAGCAGTTAGCTGATGCGGCGAGTAGCGATATCTCGGTTCAACAGATTTATGTCTCAGGCACTTCAATGGATTTAAGTGGATTAGCACGTAACCCTGATGCTGTTCCTCGCTGGGTAGGAGCATTTAAAACTTATCCATCATTAGCTGAACGTCGTTTCCAAATGATGTCATTGGGTCGTAATGATAAAAATGTCGTGACCTTTCAGTTACAAGCTGAGCGTAAAAGCATCATTAAGGGGGGCGAACAATGATCAAGTGGGATGAGCTAAGTCAGCGTTTTGCTGCTTTGTCGGTGCGTGAGCAATGGTTAATTGCTATCACAGGTTGGTTTGGCATCTTGTTTATTGGCTATATGCTAATTATTGAGCCACAAATGGTGACCTTACAGACGGTTAAAACAGCATTGGTGGATACCAAGAATGATGTGATCACCGCACAAAATCAATTGATTGTTGCAAATAGAAAATTACAGCAAGATCCGGATAAAGCGATTAACCAAAAATTGGCACAATATCAGCAAGAAGATAAAGCCTTACAACAAGCGCTAGAAGCAAAAATTGGTAGTTTGATCACGCCGGTTCAAATGGCTGGCTTGCTAGAGCAAGTTCTACGTCATAGCTCGGCATTAAAATTAGAGTCAATGACGTCATTACCGTCATCCCAACTAGTGAGTGGTGATCAACAGGGGTACTTTGTTCACCCCATTCGCTTAACGTTTAAAGGGCGTTACTTTGATGTGGTGAATTACTTAAATAAATTGGAAGCATTACCGGTTAAATATTACTGGCGAAGCCTGAGCTATCAGGTTGATAAGTATCCATGGGCAAAGGTGGAACTGGAAGTGTATACCTTAGGTGAGAGTAAGGACTTTATTGGTGGATAAGAAAATGACATGGATGGCAGCTTTACTTTTAAGTTTATGCGCCTTCGGTGCTTATGCTGCTCAAGATCCTACTGCACCATTAGGTTGGGTGGCGAGTAAAGCCAAAACGAGCCAAGCACAGGCACGATTGCCACAGTTACAAAGTATTATTTGTGATGGTCAGCAGTGCTCGGTGATTTTAAGTGGTCAAGTGGTCAGCATTGGCGAACGCGTCAATGGTTACACTCTGACAAATGTTTCTGAAAGTAGTGTTACTTTAAGTCGTAGTGGCAAAAAGTGGCATTTGGCGTTATTTGCTGAAAATATACGAACGAATTAAGGTTAAATATTATGCGTCGAATTCTTCTAGGGATCACCATTGCATCCTTAGCGGGCTGTTCAACTAATATGGGGCATCAAAACCCTGTTGAAGTGAAGAAGGCCTTAAATGAAGCTGCGAATGAAGCGAGTAGCCGTCCGTTAATGGAGCTACCGTCTGCGGTCAATGCTGATCTTATGCCATCACTTGATAGCAATATTAACCCTGCTAATTCTTCGTTAGAAAAGCGTTTTCGTGTTAATGCTAAAAATGTTGAAGCCAATGCATTTTTTACCAGTTTAGTAAAAGGCACGCCATTTAATATCGTCATTCATCCTGGTGTTACTGGCCGTATTACGATGAAATTAAATGATGTCACTCTCGATGAAGTGCTAAATGTCGTGTCTGATATTTACGGTTATAGTACGACGCGTAAAGGGAATATTATTCAGGTTTTCCCTGCAACGCTACGGACTGAAGTGATCCCCGTTGATTATTTACAATTACAGCGTAAAGGTAAGTCATTAACCTCTATTACCTCCGGTTCTATTAGTGATGGCGATAATAATTCATCATCAGGTGATGATAATAGTAGTAGCTCATCATCAAGTGGTGGTAATACCACAACGGGCGGCACAACGATTGAAACGACCTCGGACAGTGATTTTTGGACACAGTTAGAGAAAGTCGTGAGTGGCATGATTGGCTCTGGTGATGGTCGAAATGTCATGGTATCACCGCAAGCGGGTCTTATTTCGGTTCGCGCCTTCCCTAATGAATTACGTGAAGTTAAAGAGTTCTTGGGCATGTCTCAACGTCGTCTAAAGCGTCAAGTCGTGCTTGAGGCGAAAATCATGGAGGTGACACTTGATGATAGTTACCAACAAGGTATTGATTGGAATAACTTAACGCGCAGCATTGGTGGTACAAATATTGTTGTGAATGGTGTTGAAAATGCAGCAGATATTGTTGCTGGTGCACTACCCGGT
This sequence comes from Photobacterium sp. GB-1, assembly GCF_003026165.1. NCBI lineage: Bacteria > Pseudomonadati > Pseudomonadota > Gammaproteobacteria > Vibrionales > Vibrionaceae > Photobacterium > Photobacterium sp. GB-1. The sequence goes on from NZ_PYOB01000006.1 coordinate 36,071, forward strand.
GGTAATGCCATCTCAGAACTTTTAGGTGGTCAAACTAACGTTACTATTTCAGATGGTAACTTTAGTGCGGTGATGAGCTTCTTATCAACTCAAGGGGATTTGAATGTACTTTCTAGCCCGCGAGTGACAGCTGCAAATAACCAAAAAGCGGTGATCAAAGTCGGTGGTGATGAATACTTTGTGACAGACGTTTCAAGCAGCAACGTCTCAGGTGATAACAATAATGTTTCGCCAGATGTCTCATTAACCCCGTTTTTCTCTGGTATTTCGTTAGACGTAACGCCACAGATTGACGACCAAGGTGGCGTTTTATTACATGTTCACCCAGCGGTTGTTGATGTGCAGAATGAACAGAAAACGATTGAAGTCGGTACTGAAAAACCTATGGTATTACCGTTGGCAAAAAGTACTATTCGCGAATCTGATTCAATCATCCACGCCCGAACAGGTGATGTTGTGGTGATTGGTGGTTTAATGAAATCAAGCATTAATGATCAAGTCTCGAAGGTTCCTCTGCTTGGTGATATTCCTGGGATTGGTAATTTATTCCGTCATATCAATAAAGTGAAAAAGAAAACTGAATTGGTGATCTTACTTAAACCGACAGTTGTGACTGACAATACTTGGAAACAAGAAATTGAACGCTCTCGATCACTGATTAATGAATGGTTCCCTGAAGAAGGGTAATTCATGTATCTCGAACACTTTGGTTTTAGTCAGCAGCCTTTTTCTTTAACACCGAATACCTCTCTTTTCCATGCGCTGCCATCACATATTGAAGCGATTCAAACCGTGTTGGCAGCACTACAAATGGGCGAAGGGATCACACAGGTATCAGGAGAGGTAGGAACGGGTAAAACCTTAGTGTGTCGTATGTTGATGACCCAATTGCCAACTCATTTTGATCTTGCTTACCTACCGACGCCAGCCTGTAGTGGAATAGAATTAAAGCGTTCATTGGCAAAAGAATTAAGCCTACTACCCAATAGTGACCATGCTTTACTGACAGAGCAAATTCAGGATGAATTAATCACTCGCCGATTGAATGGTCAATCGGTGGTAGTGTTACTCGATGAAGCACAAGCGTTGTCAGATGATGCGTTAGAAGCGATTCGTTTATTCGGTAATTTAGAAACTGAACAAGAAAAGCTACTACATATCGTTTTACTCGGACAGCCAGAGCTTGATCAACGATTAGCTCAGCATCAATTGCGTCAATTACGTCAACGGATCACATTTCGTGCTGTTTTACGGCCATTAACCTTGGCTGAAACCGTTGCATATATACAACACCGACTGTATCAAGCTGGCTATACTGACATGGTGTTTAGCTTGTCGATATGCCGCGCAATTTGGTATGCCAGTGGTGGCATACCACGATTGATCAATCAACTATGCCATAAGTCCTTACTTGCCACTTTTTGTGAGCAAAAATATATCGTTAGTAAAAAAGAAGTTCTCATGGCTATTCGGGATACCCTTGGTGCAAAACAACCTAAGTGGTCATTTCCTATATTGTGGGGATGGAGTCATTCATGAGTGAATTAAATCGCCGACTTAATGAGTTGAGCCAAGTAAAACTCGCTTCTGTATCACAGCAGGGCTCTCCATTACGTGCAGCAGAAATAGCACCTATACCAACATCAGCATGGCCGAAATGGGTAACTGTTGGTTGCTGCACCATGGCATTTGTCGGTATGGCGTGGTGGTTAAATCAACCTGATAGTGTTGTTACACCAGCCATGGCACAAACAGAAATAGCCGCAGAGCCTATTGTTGATCAACCTGAAACGACGAAAGAGATTGCATCAGTTAAACCGTTATCAACCATTGCAGTGAAAACACCTGTAGCATCAGATGAAATTAAAACGGCAGTTGTTACAGAACAACCACATTCAAAGCGTATTGATAAATCAGTCACAGCTGAGCTTACGAATATGCCTGTCGCTCAAGAATCTCTTGAAAGTGAAAATGAACAAAAAGAGTTACAAAGCTCTTATGATCAAGGCTATGAAAGCGGTTATGAAAAAGCATTGGCTGCGGTTGAGCGAGAGCATAAAGTCCAGTCAAAGCCACCTGCGCCAAAACCTGTTAAAAGTGAATTATCGATTCAAACGGTTTCTTTAACGCCAAAAGAATTGGCGCAAGTTGAATACTTAAATGCAGAAAAAGCCTTAGAGCAGCAAAACAGTAAACAAGCGGTTATTAATTTAGAGTCGGCTTTAAATTATCGACCGGATTGGATCATGGCAAGGCAACGTTTGGCGGCATTGTATTATGGGCGAGGCAATGTAAGAGAAGCGATTGCGACGCTTGAAAAAGGGCTAGCAAAGCAACCGAATCAACCCCAGTTACGTTTAACACTCGCAAAATTATTGGTCAATGAAAACCAAAATCAAGCGGCATTAGCGGTGTTAAATGATAAAAGTGGCAGCATGGATTCACAGTATTTAGCTATGCGTGGCGCGTTAGCACAAAGATTAAATAACAATGTGGTAGCACTTCAAAGTTATCAACAATTAGTGCGTTTAGCGTCATTTGATGGTCGCTGGTGGATGGGATTAGCGATTGCTCAAGACCGGAGTGGTAATGCAGAAAAAGCCCGTGAGTCTTATCAAAAAGCGTTACAGCTAGGTAATATCTCAGCGTCATCACAACAATTTATTCAGCAGCGTTTAGTTGCATTAAAATCGCATAGGAGCTAGCCGATGCAAATTCGATTACGTAAACGCTTAGGCGACCTTCTGGTTGATGAAAATATCATTACGCAGCAACAACTAGAACAAGCACTGACAAAACAGCAATCAACGGGGCGTAAGCTTGGTGACACCTTAATTAATCTAGGGTTTCTTACTGAACAGCAAATGCTGCAGTTTTTGGCACGTCAGTTGGATGTGCCGCTTGTTGATTTAACACGAGTGCAAGTGGATAGCGAACATGTTGGTTTACTTTCAGAAGTAAATGCGCGTCGCTTGCGTGCGTTAGTTTTAGGTCGGCATGGTGATACGGTTCGTGTTGCGATGAGCGATCCTGCTGACTTAGCAGCGCAAGAGGCGGTGTTTGATCAGCTCAGCCAGTACCGGGTTGAACTTGTGATTGCGCCAGAGCGTCAATTGTTGGCTGCCTTTGATCGTTACTATCGCCGTACTCAAGAAATTGCGTCATTTGCAGAGCAATTAAAAGCAGAACACCAAGATCACCACACTTTCACATTCGGCATGGAAGAGGCCGACAATGAAGAAGTGACTGTTGTAAAACTGATCAATTCATTGTTTGAAGATGCAGTGCAAGTGGGCGCTTCAGATATTCACATTGAGCCTGATGCTGATGTGTTGCGTATCCGCCAACGTATTGATGGTGTGCTGCATGAAAACCTGATTGATGAGAGCAGTATTTCTTCTGCGCTAGTATTGCGTTTAAAGCTCATGAGTGGCCTCGATATTTCTGAAAAGCGTCTGCCTCAAGATGGACGCTTTAACATGATGGTACGAAACCGCTCGGTTGATGTGCGTATTTCTACTATGCCAATTCAACATGGCGAATCGGTCGTAATGCGTTTACTTGATCAGTCCGCCGGTATTTTAAGCCTTGATGAAATCGGTATGCCGGATGATATCGTGCAGCGTTTTCGTCGCCAGCTAAAACGTCCTCATGGCATGATTTTGGTCACAGGGCCAACAGGTTCAGGTAAAACTACGACGCTATATGGCGCATTAAGCGAATTAAATAAGCCGGGTAAGAAACTCATTACTGCCGAAGATCCGGTGGAATACCGTTTGCCGCGTGTTAACCAAGTTCAGGTAAACAGCAAGATTGGGCTTAATTTCTCCTCTATTCTACGCACTTTTTTACGTCAGGATCCCGATGTCATCTTAATTGGTGAGATGCGCGATCAGGAAACCGTCGAAATTGGCTTGCGTTCGGCATTAACGGGTCACCTAGTTTTATCGACACTTCATACTAACGATGCGGTAGACAGTGCACTGCGTATGATCGATATGGAAGCGCCAGGTTACTTGGTGGCGAGTGCCGTTCGTGCAGTATTAGCGCAGCGATTGGTACGCCGTATTTGTAGTGATTGTGGTGAAGATGCGGCTTTAGAGCCGGGACAAAAAGCGTGGCTAGAAACCCGTTTCCCATTCTACAACAATCATGTTTTCCGTCGTGGACGAGGATGTCATAGCTGTAACTTTACCGGTTACAAAGGTCGTATTGGTGTCTTTGAATTACTTGAGATGCGCCAAGATATGATGGATGCGTTACGTCAAAATAATGCGGTGCTATTTACCCAGCTGGCGAGAAAGAGTGAAGGCTATAAACCGCTGGTGGAATCAGCAATGGAGCTTGCTTTAGCAGGCAAGACCAGCATTGATGAGGTACTGCTTCTTGGTGAAGGTGAAGTACTGGATGTTCTTAACTAGTAGTAGAGACGAAGATGGCAGTATTTAGCTACCGAGGGCGCGGTGAGAAAGGCCAATTAAAACAGGGAACGATTGAAGCATCAAATGCTAATGCCGCAGCCGATCTCTTGCTGCGTCAAGGTGTGATCCCCCTTGAGATCCGAGAAACGCACGGTAAAGCAAAAGGACAAGCGTTTGATTTAAGTGCTTTGTTTCAAGCGCAATTACCGCTAGAAATTCTCGTGATCTTTTGTCGACAGCTATACAGTTTAACCAAAGCGGGTGTCCCACTATTACGGGCTTTTAAAGGTTTATCGCAAAGTGCGAGTCATCCTTTATTAAAAACAACCCTAGAAGCGTTAACCCTTGATTTGACGAATGGTCGCGCGTTGTCAGTGGCGATGCAGCAACATCCTCGGGTTTTTTCTCGGTTATTTATCTCAATGATCCATGTCGGCGAAAATACGGGTCGTCTTGATCAGGTATTGTTACAGCTTGCGAATTACTACGAACAAGAGATGAATACCCGTCGACAAATTAAGTCGGCGATGCGTTATCCCACATTTGTATTAACGGCTATCGTGATAGCAATGGGGATATTAAATACCAAAGTTATTCCACAATTTGCGTCGATGTTCTCGCGCTTTGGCGTTGAACTGCCATGGCCAACTCGAGTGTTGATTGGAACATCGAACTTTTTTGTTCATTACTGGCCGATGATGATTGGCGTATCCGTCGCTATTTGGTTAGGTATACGATTTTGGCGTAATACGCCGAAAGGGGCTGAAAAGTGGGATAACTGGCGCTTACGTATGCCTATTACGGGAAGCATTGTTAATCGTGCTCAAATGGCGCGTTTTGCTCGTACGTTTTCTTTAATGATCCGTGCTGGTGTGCCTTTAAATCAAGCGATTCAAATGGCAGCGGAATCGTTAGGTAACCGATTTTTAGAAAACCGCTTGATTGAAATGAAGCAAGGGATTGAGGGCGGTAGCAGTATTTCACGCACCGCTACTAAATCAGGGGTGTTTACGCCACTCGTTTTACAAATGATTGCCGTGGGCGAAGAAACAGGTCAAGTCGATGAGTTGCTATTAGAAGTCGCGGATTTTTATGATCGTGAAGTGGAATATGATTTAAAAACATTAACAGCTCGAATAGAGCCCATCATGTTGGTTGTTGTGGCAGGTATGGTGTTGTTATTAGCTTTAGGTATCTTTTTGCCTATGTGGGGAATGCTCGATGTCGCTAAGGGATCGTGAGTTACAGCACAAAAAAAGGTTACAAAATGTTTCATGGCTAATAATTACATTTATATTAATAAGTGTTTTGTTATACGAATGGCAGCAAGTGCAAAAAAATGCCAAGTTGCTTCAGTTTGATTTAACCCGAAATAATTTGTATCAAGGTGCTGTAAACCTGCGTCAGAACTGGGAGTTAAATAATAGGCCTCATTATGACAAGGTTGGTGATATTGCGTTTGAATATACCCAATTAGGATGGCCTATTGTATTGAAACAGGGGGAGTTGGACTGCCCTAAAATATGGTCTTTATTGTCAAATGGAATAGGAAGGCCTGAATATAATTCATTTGGTTATAGAAGTACTGATGATTCAAACAGTTATAATACATGTTTATATGATATAGGCATTAAGAAAAAATTGGCAATATTTTATATTAATGACAAAATACATATTGCCAGTAATTTGTCGCAATAGTGTCGAGTTTCTTACAGTAAGGATAGGGAAATGAAAAAAAACGCCGGCTTTTCGCTTATCGAATTAGTCGTTGTGATTATTGTGCTCGGGATCTTAGCGGCAACCGCTTTACCTCGGTTTATGAATATCACCGATCAAGCTAAGCAATCTGCAATAGAAGGAATGACAGGCGGTTTTGCAACGGCTGTGATTTCAGCAAGAGCACAATGGGAAGCGTATGGTCGCCCTGTTGATAGTGGAAATAATAATACTGTTGATTACGACGGTACTGAATTTAAATTAACTCAAGAAGATACCACGTTAAATATACGTCCTGGTTATCCGTTTGCGTTAAACACCAGTGCAACAACTGATGTGGTCGATATGACGGCGACGGACTGTTTAGATTTGTTGCAAGAATTGATGCAAAACCCACCGTTAGCAACGACATCACGCGATGATCTAGCGAGTGGCAAAGATTTATTTTTCGTCACAGTTGAAGGCACAGGTGCCGCTAAACAGTGTCGTTATTACCAGCTAGCATCAGCTAGCAAAAATAGCTCTGGCGAAGTGAATCCATTCGCTGGGCATTCTTTTACTTACCAGCCGGCAGTGGGCCGTGTTGAAGTAGATTTGAAATAAAGAGAGAAATGCATATGAAACGTCAAGGTGGCTTTACGCTAATCGAATTAGTCGTTGTTATCGTGATTTTAGGTATTCTTGCGGTAACGGCTGCACCTAAGTTCATGAATCTTCAAAACGATGCACGTAAAGCATCACTAGAAGGTTTAAAAGGTTCTATCCAAGGCGCTGCAGGTATCGTGTACGGTAAAGCGGCTATTAATGGTTTAGAAGCAAGTGATGCGGCTGACGCAGAGGTTTCTGGTATTCCTATTAAGTTTGGCTACCCTCAAGCGACTTCAGCTGCTCTTGGTGCGGCCGTAAATGGTCTAAGCACTGATTGGACATGTGGTACACCAAGTGGTGACTCAATCAAGTGTACATTCAAAGGTAAAGATTCATACTTGACGAGTGCTGATGCTTGTTACGTTCAATACACACAAGCAACAAGTGCTTCTGCTGCAGCTTCAACAACAGTAGTAGCAACAGGTAACTCTTGTAGCTAATACCGTAAATAGCGCTCGGATGAGCGCTATTTAATTAAGCTTCATTTGTGATGGGGCTTAATTAAATAAAACCACAAGGATGTACATTTATGATTAAGCAAAAAGGCTTTACCTTAATTGAGTTGGTCGTTGTTATTGTTATCTTAGGTATTCTTGCAGTAACGGCTGCACCTAAGTTTTTGAATCTTCAGAATGATGCCCGTAACGCTTCTCTCCAAGGGTTGAAAGGTGCAATTCAAGGTGCAGCTAGCATTGTTTACGGTAAAGCTGCGATTGATGGTGTGGAAGGCGCTGCATCTGGAGAGCAGGTGGAGGGTATCGATATTGTTTATGGTTACCCAGCTGCAACCTCGAGTGCATTGGGGGCAGCAGTGAATGGTTTAACAGAAGATTGGACTTGTAAGGAATCTTCACCTGCTGGAGGCTCATTATTATGTACATTCAAAGGAAAAACGACATTTTTTGCCTCGACAGATAAATGTTACGTTGAATATAAGCAGGCAACAAGTTCTGCATCAGCAACAACAACAGTTGTTAACGACGGCGCTTCGTGTAGCTAATTAATATCCACAAGGAAGTAAAAATGAATAAACAAAAAGGTTTTACCTTAATTGAATTAGTTGTTGTTATCGTCATTCTTGGCATTCTAGCAGTAACAGCCGCCCCTAAATTTTTAAACTTACAAGGTGATGCACGTAAAGCATCATTGGAAGGTCTTAAAGGTGCTATTGATGGCGCTGCGGGTATTACTTATGGTCGAGCAGCGGTTGATGGTATTGAATCAGTATCGAGTTCTACAACGACTGATGGGGCTGTACCAGTAGCATTTGGTTTCCCTAAAGCAACATCGGCTGCACTGGGCAAAGTGGTAACAGGCTTAAATGAAGATTGGAAAGTTGTTTCATCAGTAGATGATACTTCTATTACCTATTCTTACGAAAGTAATAGCAAAACGGATGCATGTATTGTTACTTACACCCAAGCAACTAGCGTTTCTTCTCCAGCAACAACGGTAGTCACGTTAGGTGATGATTGTGCAGGTGAATAGTTAGGCTGGCTGTATTGCACATTTAAAGGCGCAGTCACTCGGCTGCGCCTTTTTTGTTTTAATCTGATAAATTATATAACAATAAAATAGGTCATGTTTAGGTGGTAATGTGAAGCAGCAACAAGGTTTTACTCTCGTTGAACTCATTATGGTGATCGTAATTATAGGGATCATCAGTGCCACTGCTGCTGCTCGCTTTTCAGGTCGGAGCGAGTTTGATGCCCAACTGACCCGTGATCAGGCGATTTCTGTTATTCGCCAAATTCAAATATCTTCGATGCAAGGGCAACGCGCTCCCTTGAATGTTTCTTCGCCATGTTTAGGCGTCTGCGATGCCGCTAATTCAGAAACGGATGGTAGCTTGCGTCAATCACAAACCAATACCGAGTTTTCATTGGTTGATGGTGGAAATACACGTGCTAAGTTGTACTTTAATTTGCTTGGGCAGCCTGTCAATGCAACATCTATGTTAGTGTGTGCTAACGGTTGTACCATTACGATTACGGCAAAAAATAACCAAACCGCCAGCATTTGTATTAATAGCCAAGGTTATGTATATAAAAAGAAAGATAACGAGGTGTGCAGTAAGTGAATACTCACATAAAACAACGCGGTTTTACTCTTATTGAAGGGATCATCACTATTGTATTACTCGCGATTGCGATGATCACCTTGGTGAGCTTTCTTTTTCCTCAAGTTGAGCGCTCTGCGGTTCCTCAATATCAAGCGCGTTCAGCGGCAATGGCTGATGCGATTTTTAATGAAATATTAGCACGTCAGTTCGATCAAAATTCTAATCCTAATGGCGACAGTGTTTACCGCTGTGGTGAGGATGATGCTAAAGGAAATCCTAATCCATGTACCTTGCCAGCACGTTTAGGGCCGGATGATCTTTTAGAAGCAACGAATCCAGCAATGGCTAATGATGACGATGATTTTATTGGCTGTTGGGGAGATACAACGCAGTGCCCTAACCCTTATACATATAACGGTAATAATTATGTTAAACCCAGTTTAGCTTCTCGCCGTGGCGAATTAACTGATTTAGTACCCAGTTTATCAACCGCAAACTATACCCATATTCATGCCACCATTAATGTCGAGTATGTGCCCTCACAACTTTTGAAAAAAATCACAGTGAGTGTGGATGCTGGACGCTATGGTAAATATGACTATATCGCCTATAGGGGTAATTATTGATGGCTAAGCCGCGTGGTTTCACGCTATTTGAAATGGTGATAGCAATTGTCGTGCTATCTATCATTATGATTGGTATTGGTAGTTATATTGCGATTGGTGTAAAGGGGTATACCAATACCGTTGATCGCGAGCGTCTGCAGTCTCAAGCCCGTTTTTTAGTTGCACGTATGACCAAAGAAATCCGCCATGCAGCGCCGAACAGTTTAAGTAATACATCTCATTGTCTGAGCTTTTATCCGATTATTGCTCCAGCGGTGTATTACGATAATTTACCGAATAACAGCAATACGATTGCGATCACTCCGTTACGTTTTTCTTCTAACTGGAGTAGTAGCGGTAATTTTGTTGCAGTGGGCTTTGCCTCATCTGAGCAATATAAAAATAACACCATAACTGTGAGTAGTATTACTGCGCCAGCTTCAAAAGATGAGACGTATCAATTGACATTAACTTCGCCAATCAAGGAGGCATCTTCTCCCGGTAATCGATTATATTTATACAAAGATAAGATCAGTTACTGTCAAGTGGGGACGACTATTGTGCGCAAGGTCAACGATGGTGATGGCATATTAATGGCTGAGAACATCGATAAATTTATACCGAATGTACAAACGGCGGGATTAAACAGTAATGCGATAGCGTTATTTACTATTCAGTATTTAGACTCACGCACTCAAGAAAAGTCAGATTATAACCATAGTGTACAGGTGATGAATGTCTTATAGCAGTTATAACAAGCAACGTGGTAGTGGCTTAATGATAGTGCTGTTCGTCATTATCGTTATGGGGCTCATGGCAATGGTGATGACGAAAATTGGTACCTCTAGTCAAACCATGACTACCAAAGAGGTGCTTGGAACACGAGCATGGTTTACAGCCCATTCTGCCAATGAAGTTGTATTAACTCGACTTTTCCCACTTGGAAACCCATTTCAGAGTGATTCCGATAAATGCATAACTTATCCATCATCTGAAATTGAAAAAATTATGCCGCCATTCCAAAAAGGGTGCCAAGTAATAAAGATGGTATGTACAACGAAAAAGATTAGGTTATCAAGCGGTAAAACAGTCAATGAGTACCACCTAGAAAGTACAGCGACCTGCGGTAGTCATAACGTGGCGATGACACGTACCCAAGAAGTGTGGGCGAAAGATTTAAATGATTAAAAATTTTGTTTTTTTTATCTCCTTAATGATGTTGAGCGGTACCGCGTTGGCGAGTGAAGATGGGCCAGTATTCGACTTTGGGCAAAGTGATATTTCACGCCCCAATGGCTGTATTAACCAAGAATGTGAAATTGTCTTAAATAAAGAATTTACAACCAAACCGTTAATTTTCCTCATGCCGACCATTACAGATAATGGTCTTGATGCACCATCATCTTTAAAGATTACCCGAATTTACAAAAAAGGTAAGACGTATGCATTTGGGGTAAGACAGGTTTATCCGAAAGTATCGAACGCAATTCGTTTAGAAGATGAAGATAGTCTTTTAGGCTCTTGGGAGTCATGGGAAGCGAAATGGCATCATTTTAAAAATAAAACCTATACCTTATATCGTATTCCTATGCGTAAAATCACCTATTTTGCGATGGAAAAAGGCACCATTGCATTAGGCAATAATGGTCGTATTACTGCGGCAGAACTGACTGTACATAAACAGCTTGATGCTAAAGATCCTAAATTTCAAACCGGTAAAGGTGATATCGATTACGGCAAATTAAATCCATTAATAAAGAAAGGCAAAGTAACGCCGGTTACGATTCCTAGTGGATTTAAAAGTAAAACACCTGGAGGAATCGCAGAAATTCAGCCAAGAAATAAACCGTCTGTTATTTCGGCTACAGGTACAGAATCAGAGTGGATAACGCCGTTTATTATTCGTGGCACGATAAATCAAGGTACGAGCAATAATGGCCATTTTTATTTAGGGGTGGATAGCTCTGAAACTCAATATGTGCTTAATCATAATGTGACGATTGGTTATTTATTAGTTGAAGGTAGTGGTTTATACAAAGGGTTACAGTTTGCTTTAGGTCCAGCAGAAACGCCCAATACCCTAAAAGGGAATTATCATGGGATTGAAAAGATCACTAAGCCTGTTACGGAGCAATGTGCAGGCTTTACTGATTTAAAAGGCAGCGATTTTGATTTTTCGGATCAGTCAAAAAATCCCATCTTAGTGATTGCCTCTAAAAACTCCCGTTTAGGACCTAACGGAGGGTGGATCCGGTTATGTAAAAATCAACAAAAGCCGGGTAAAGATGTTCTTGAAGTAAGCTTTGTTACTGATGAAGACTTAAATGAGCATACTAACCCAGAACGTCAACATGCCAATGAGATGGTTGGTTTTATGGCTTTCCAGCGTCGTGCATCAGAAGAAGTCTGTAATGTATTCCCAGGTCCTGCTCAGACATGGCAAACCTCTACTGGCGCATTTAACGCTAGCCATAATGTCTTAATTAAAGGTTCAGCCGTAAAAGAAGGCAAACGCTATATAGGTTTTAAGACAATTAATTCAAGTGGTGGTGAGAATAATTACTGTAATGGCGAAGAATGTCATACGGCTCAGCCTTACCCGAGCTTATTTGCTAAAAAACAAGTGTTAGATACATGGCCTGCTGTTGATGATGGCGATTTACAATCGCAGCGAGACGTTGGCAATAAAACGGTATTTTGGTTTAACACCATTAATTTAAGTAATAAAGATATTATCTTTCCTACGGGCTCTGTTGTTCATGTGAAAAAGATGAGTTTGATCAGCTCAACCATGAAGCCACTATCTGGGATTGCTGACGATTTACTTATTGTTGTTCATGATTTAAAACCGGTGAATGATATTCTCCATGATTATATTGAGCTAAACAAAGGTAGTCAGATCACAGGCTTAATTTACTCTGAGCGTAATCTTATGATGAGTGATGGCTTGAGTAACCAGATCACGCGAATTACCGGTGCAGTAACGGCGCCTAACATCACGATGACTGGCGATGTGAATAATATAGAAACAGAGATTATAGGTAGTAGTGCCTGTTTTGATCCAGAGCCTGAACCTAAATTTGAACTTACAATCACACCGACAAAAGTCACGAAGACCTTATGTCATGCCCAGCAAGTTGATTTTAATGTGACATCGGAGGATGGTACTAAAGAATTTGATGGTGATATTACGGTTAATATTACCTCATCAACAGGCGGTATCTGGGCGGATAATTCAGCACTCGCATCTTCTCATCAGTTTACTGCGGGTACACATACATTTACGTTGCCAGTAAAAAATCAACATGCAGTTATTTGGGTATTACCCACGGGGTCGGAGACGCTGAAAATAACGGCAAGTATTGAGTTTATGGCTGGTGATGAACCTAAAGGTCAATATACCTTTATCCCTGGCGGTTTCGCGATTGATCTAAATGATGGTCACAATATCGTGGCGGGAAAAGACGTTACCGCCACAATTAAAGCCATGACATGCCAAGCGGGTAAGAACATCAAGCTAGTTGAAAATTATACTGGAACACGGTTATTAGATTTTTCAACTGAATACCAAGCGCCGAAAAAAGCAGCCGATCCCAATAACCCTATTACTGTCGAGATTGTAAAAGGAAAGCATATTGAATCAGCGACAGGCGCATCTAAGCAAGCAAAAGTAGAGTTCGAGCAAGGGAAATCTGAACCGCTTACTTTGCGTTATCGTGATGCGGGTGTTATTGCTTGGCATGTCTATGATCCAAATTGTACTAGTGATAGCTGCACGTTAACGACAACCAAAACGAAGGAAGCAAAAGCGTTACGTGAGCTGCTGCCTAATGGGTTAACCGGTTCTGTTGCAATTAATGCAAAGCCGTGGATGTTCGCGATTTGTCCGTTAAAGCCTAATGAAGCTAATACATTAGATACAGCAGATGGCACGTCTAAAAGTGGTGAGGGGTATATTGCCGCGGGGTTACCTTTTAATGTGCTGCTTAAGCCTTTAGTGTGGCAGGAAGGTAGCTCCCAAGGAACTGTTATTGATTCATCTGATAATAAATACTGTAGCTATTCTGTAACGGAGAATTTCCTTGCTCCAGATGCGCCAACTATGGGAAATGGGTTGTTGATGCAGGCTCACCTAGCCTCACCTTCTAGTGGCGTTATGGGGACATTTACGCAAGGTCAAATGACAGTAAAACCGACCTTGAAAGGGGTATTACTTACTGGTAATAGATGGTCTGAAGTCGGCAGTATTTGGCTACAGGTTGGGATGAACGATTATATAGAGAATGGCAATAATATTAATCAGAGTAAACGTCAAATAGGGCGTTTCTATCCTAAGTATTTTGCTTTTTCTAAGAATGAAGTAACACCTGCGATAGGCTCATTCACTTATATGGATCAGCCATTTGATGCTGGATTCACGATTAATGCTTTTAACGCGAATAATCAACCCGTTCAAAATTATGCCTTATTTGATCCGTCTCTTCAGAGTAAGTTTAAATTAGAGTCGGGGAATAATAACGGGGGGTACGTACCATTAGATCTACGTTTAAAACAAATGCGCAGTGATAAATCGTTAATGTCTCCTAAAATCGGTGATTGGCAGCAAAATAGCCAAGGTAACTCTGAGGTTGTTTTTAAGCCGTCTAAACTGATATTCGAACGAAAGGCGAAAGGGACTAACACCACCATTGAAGATGGGCCGTTTGACCAATGGCAGTTGCGAGTGAAACAAGATGAACCGTTTCCTGATCACGTAACATGGGCGGGGGAAGAGGTTAATGCACAGGGTGCACTAGTGGGAGTTAACGATCTCCGTTATGGACGCATGGTATTGGAAAATATTGGTGGTGATATTCGTAAATCACTAGCAGTGCCGTTAAGAATTGAATATTGGGATGGTACAGCATTTGTTAAAAATACGGATGATTCAGTATCGCAGTTTAATGGAGCAAATTACTGTCGCCAAGTGATCAGTATGTATCCTGAAGATAGCAAGAGCAGTGCTTATACATCCGGTAGTGGAAAAGTAATGATGGGCAAGGCCTTATCTGGAGACTTTATGGCGAACCCAAGCCAAATGTCTGGGTATGGTACCAATCCAAAGAGTACTACCTTTAAACAACAAATAAGATTTTGGCAGCGCTTGAGTGCGGCGAAACCAGGGGTAAAAGATAAAAATCCAATTAACTGTTTTGGAGCCTACTCTCATCAACCTTGGCTACGATATAATTGGCGGAATTTAGGTGATGAAGACCCATCGGCAATTGTGACTTTTGGCGTATATCGAGGTAATGACCGAATATTATACCGAGATGAGCCAGGGATCCCTGCTGCTGATTACCAGTAAGTCTTATTTATTCATCAGAAAGCCGAGAGTGTGAGTTCTCGGTTTTTTTGTGTGTAATTATTTACTCTGAATGTAGATGTTTGTGTTATTAATAATTAAGATATTAAGTTGAAATTAGTCAAATACCCTTAAGGCACGGACTCGCTTTTTATTTTGGGTAAAAGGATGTTTATGCGTTTATGTCTTAAGTTAATCAACGTTTTATTTTTCAGTTTATTCTTTGCATGGCAAGCGCATAGTGCTCAGTATGAATTTGGTACATTTGATACCAGCACATGTTCATCATTTATTTTACCTGAATCAGCAAACTCCTATGAAGATCAATCTGGTTGTGTTGTTAGATTAAAAAATGCATATGCGACTAAACCGCTTGTATTTTTAATGCCAACAATACCCAGCGATAATCCAGATGATGACGCCCCTCAGACTCTTGCCTTGCTAAATGTTACAAAAAAATCTTTTTCCGTAGCGCAAATAGTTGCGCCACTGTCTAACTTCTATTCGTTATCACGTAATCAAATGCCAGTGATTTCTTATTTGGTTATTGAAGAGGGGGTTACAACATTTGAGGATGGACACCGAGTACTCGCAGGCAGTGTAAATACGAAAAGATATTCCGCAGATGGTAAAAGGTCTTCACCAGCTTATGAAAGAGTGGATCTCTCCTCGTACTCTTCATTGTTGAGTGAATCGCCGATTGTTCTCTCAGAAGTCCAAACGAAAAACAATGAACGCTGGTTAACGACCGCAACTAAAAATATTTCATCAATGGGATTTGACCTAGGTCTTGAAATTACGCGTGTAAATAAACGTGATATTGACGTTGAGGAACATGAGAAAATTGGTTATTTAGTCAGTGTTCCTAATATTGGTGAAACCAATGGTTATGACTATGAATTTTCATCAGGTGATATCGTTTCAAATTCGGGTAAACTGAAGCCATTACAGTACACATGTAATACTCCTATTAATCTTCGTCAAACTTATACCACTGTTCCAAATTTTATCGCCGGGAAGTTGCAGCGCCAAGGTGGACAAGGTGGCTGGGTTCGTCAGTGTAAGAAGTCCTTAACACAGGTGAGTTTTGTTGTTGATGAAGATATCCCACCATGGACGTATATAGGTCAACGCGCACATATAAAAGAAAAGGTGGGCTTTTTTGCTTTCGCTAAAAAGCCGCTGGCCAATAATATTTGTAAATATTTTCTAAGCCCAGCTCAAACATGGCAAGGTAATAGTGATCCGAGTTTACAAATTGGGAAAGATAGTCGACTAATAAATACGGTTGAAATCAAAAATAAAAGGTATGTCGGTTTTCGCCAAGAAAGTATAAATAATTACCTTGATAAAGGTTGTGATGATTCTCCATGTAATGAGAATCAAGATTTAATTGTAAAGAAAGAAAATAAGCCTCAACTTCCTAGCTTTAAAGAAAATAAAAGTAATAATGTATTTGATGCTGGTAAACAAATTGAACCAGAGATCCCATACAGTGAATATAAAAACTTGTCTGTTAGAGGAGGTTCAATAACATTAGATAAAGATATGAAAATTGAAACATTATCTTTAGATTCAAATAGTCAGCTAACATTAAAAACGGGCACCTACTGGATTGATAGTTTTATCGTAAATGGTTCTCGAATTGTTATTCCAGAAAATAATAAAGTAGTTATCTATACCAGAGGTTACTCTTTTAACCATACATCAGGAACTAATGGCGCTTTAATTAATGTAGATGGCAGTCCTGATAATTTGGTGATCTACGCCTATAATGAGCCACCAATTTCGACTTTGTTATTTAAAGATTTTAACGCCGTGTCTAACAGCTCTATTGTAAAGGCGCTTATCTATTCAGAGAAAAAAACTTACTTAAGTAACAATGCGATAGTATATGGTTCGGTAACGATTAATCAGATAGAACTAATTAATAAATCAAAAATTATTGGTGAAAGTGAGTGTTTTGACCCTAAACCTGATAATTATATTTTAGAGATTGAGCCATCAACTGCATTTTCATTAACCTGCGATTATTTGCCTGTTACGTTTAGTGTTAAAAATGAAGACGGAACGCTAGCTGACACCTATTCTGGTTCAGTATCAGTAACCACCAATATTTCAACAGCTGGAAAAGCATCGTGGTTTCCAATCAATAGTGAAACGCCTTATAAAGATGTTTCAGAAGTCGCTGACGTTAATATTAAAAATGGTGTTGGTCAGTTGCGGCTTAAAAGTCATGATTATATCGGCAATATAGCGGTTAAAGGACAATTAAATAATTCCCCATCAACCAACACCGTTAATGGTCGTTATACGTTTGTACCGTTTAAATTTGATATTTCGCCAAGTCCAATAAAAGTCATTGCGGGTAAACCTAGGGAAAATATTAAAGTAAAAGCCCTTGCTTGCAAAAATGATCAAGTAACGATTGCAACAGGTTATCAAGGTGATAAACCGTTAGTTATGATGAGTACTTTCTTACAGCCAGCAAGCCAGGGTAATGGCGACTTACAAATAAAGGCTATGAATAGTGACTGGCAAACGTCTCAAGAAACATTTTCTTTTGATAAGGGGTTAGCGACCTTTGCGCTGAAATATCCCGATGCAGGTATTGTAGGGTTAAACCTTGCAGATCCTAATTGCTCGTTATCAACCGGCTGCGATATTTTTTCTACAGATGATGAATTACCAACAGAGTTTGGGAGTTGGAAACAATTAGAAGGCTCTGTTGAAGTGCATGCCCGCCCATGGACACTTGCCGTGTGTCCCAAAAATCAAGATGGTGAATATATAAAAGCAGACGGTACATCATCATCAGGTGAAGGCTTTGTGGCATCGGGTGAGAAATTTGATGTGGATGTAAAACCTATTGTCTGGCGCAATGCGGGATCTGAAACTGCAGATATTAATAGTCGGTATTCAAGTAGCATTGATTTGTGTGAAAGCACAATAACACCTAACTTTTCTAAAGCAGATGCTCCAGCTGCAAATGTTAAATTATCTATTCCATCAGATCATTCAATAACACCTGTGAATGGTGAGCCAGGTGAATTGCAAGGTATTAAAGTAAAAGAACATACTGAAGCTTTAACCTATAAAGATTTATCTTGGAGTGAAGTCGGCAGTGTGCGTTTACAAGCGAATACGGCAGCACAATATTTGGGTATGGATGTTAATCAAGGCTATCGCAATATTGGCCGTTTTTATCCTAAATATTTAGAGCTTCAACCTAACCGCATTATATATCCAACCGGACATGATCAATTTGCTTATTTAAGCCAGCCATTTAATGTTCAAGTAATGATTAAAGCGAAAAATACGCTGGGTAATCAAGTGAATAACTACAACAACTTTGGTTTGGCGTATCAAGCTGATGTTGCACTGACTGCGTATGAGGATCCATCATTAACGAGCTTAAATCATCGTTTCTCATATCATCATATAACAGGCTTGACAGAGAAGAGCTTTAAGGGGAACTGGAATCGTGACGTTCAACAAACATGGCTATTAGCACGTAAGGTTATTGCAGCTATCAACCCAACAACAGAGGAAGATGGTCCTTGGTCTTCAAGTAATAGCCGCTTTGGTGGGTATATAACAGAAAATCAAGATCCCATATCTATTCGAAGTAGTACATCGGTTAAAAACGATGTTATCGATACATATACCATCGCACAGTTCGAAGAAACGCCTAATTTACGTTATGGGCGAATGGTTCTAGATGATGCGATCAGCCCATTTGATCAACCTGTTAGTCTGCCATTAAAAATCGAATATTGGGATGGTAGTGAATTTCAAACCCATACTGATGATAGTGGCTCAACATACAACAGTAATTATTATTGTAAGAAGGCATTACATCCGGTTGATGGATCGAATACATCGATATTAACAACTAATGTAACGGGAAAGGTCAGCGTTGGTGAAAGCGATGAAATTGAAGCTCATCCACAACTATCACCGCCTGCTAATTATAAAAAACAACAAACCCGTTTTTGGTTACGTATTGCAACCAACACACCAAGTAATATTGGTTGTAGCCAAACCAACAAAAAGCACCAACCGTGGCTAACCTATAATTGGCGAGAATTAGGTGATGAAGATCCATCCGCGATTGTGACATTTGGTGTATATCGTGGGAGTGATCGCATCGTTTATCGAGGTGAAAAAGGGTTAAATTAGGCCTTAGCGCAAATAAATTGCAAATCTGTGGTAGGTTTGACAATCCTTACCTTGTTTCAGTGTCTAGCGCTTGGTACATTTAGTGCAATTTAACGAATTTTGAGCTTTCAGGATTAGCCGAAGACTATGTTTAAAAAACTTCGTGGCATGTTTTCTAATGACCTGTCTATTGACTTGGGTACTGCCAACACCCTTATTTATGTCAAAGGACAGGGCATCGTTCTAGATGAACCCTCTGTGGTTGCAATCCGTCAAGACCGTGCAGGCGCAACAAAAAGTGTTGCAGCGGTAGGTCATGACGCAAAATTAATGCTTGGTCGTACACCAGGTAATATTGCTGCTATCCGCCCAATGAAAGACGGTGTAATTGCTGATTTCTATGTGACTGAAAAAATGTTGCAGCATTTTATTAAGCAAGTACATGACAACAGTATTCTTCGCCCAAGCCCTCGTGTGTTAGTTGCGGTTCCTTGTGGCTCAACGCAAGTTGAACGTCGTGCAATCCGTGAATCAGCACAAGGTGCTGGTGCTCGTGAAGTTTACTTAATCGATGAGCCAATGGCGGCTGCTATCGGTGCTGGTATGCCAGTGTCTGAAGCAACGGGTTCTATGGTGATCGATATCGGTGGTGGTACAACAGAAGTTGCAGTGATCTCACTTAACGGTGTGGTTTACTCATCATCGGTTCGTATCGGTGGTGACCGTTTTGATGAAGCCGTTATCAATTACGTACGTCGTAACTACGGTAGTCTGATTGGTGAAGCAACCGCTGAGCGCATTAAGCATGAAATCGGTTCAGCGTACCCAGGTGATGAAGTGCGTGAAATTGAAGTGCGTGGTCGTAACCTGGCAGAAGGTGTACCGCGTAGCTTTACGTTAAATTCAAATGAAATCCTAGAAGCTTTACAAGAACCACTAACAGGTATTGTATCTGCAGTAATGGTTGCACTAGAACAGTGTCCACCAGAGCTTGCATCTGATATTTCAGAGCGTGGCATGGTACTGACGGGTGGTGGTGCACTACTTCGCGATTTAGACCGTCTACTTACAGAAGAAACAGGTATTCCTGTGGTTGTTGCTGAAGACCCACTAACATGTGTGGCTCGTGGTGGCGGTAAAGCGTTAGAAATGATTGATATGCACGGTGGCGATCTCTTCAGCGAAGAGTAATAATGCCTGCGTTAGTTTTCTATAAAACAGGTTATAGCGTTAGATGAAACCTATCTTTGGCAGAGGACCCTCTCTGCAATTACGCCTGTTTCTTGCCATATTACTATCGGCTAGCCTTATGCTAGCCGATAGTCGTCTTGATGCTTTTGCCAATGTTCGTTATTTTTTGAACTCAGCAATCGCTCCGCTTCAGTATGCGGCTAATTTACCGCGTGAATTACTTGATGGCCTTAATGGTCAAATGAGTTCTCATCAGCAATTATTAGTTGAGAATAAAGCGTTGAAGCGTGATTTGTTGGTGATGAAAAGTAATGTTTTATTGCTTGATCAATTACAGCAAGAAAATCAGCGTTTAAGAAATTTATTAGGTTCACCGTTTGTTCGTGGTGAGCGTAAAATGATCGCCGAAGTGATGGCGGTCGACTCTGATCCTTATAGTCATCAAGTGATGATTGATAAAGGGCGTGTTGATGGAGTATATGAAGGCCAGCCTGTTATTAATGATAAAGGTATTGTTGGGCAGATCTCCTATGTTGGCGCGCATAATAGTCGTGTTTTATTACTGATTGATCCGACGAATGCTATTCCAGTACAAGTTGTGCGTAACGACATTCGTGTTATTGCAACAGGAACTGGAAAGAGTAATGAGCTTCAACTTGAGCATGTCCCAAGCAGCACGGATATTCGTGTAGGTGATTTATTGGTGAGCTCTGGGCTCGGTGGTCGCTATCCTGAAGGATATCCGGTTGCACGTGTAACTGAGTTCTCTTTTGACAATAAACGCCCATTTGCACAAATTATCGCTAAACCAACCGTGCAATTTGACCGATTACGTTACTTATTATTAGTCTGGCCAACCGATAGAATGAAAGCGGCAGAAACGTCAGCCACAAAATCGATTGCGCCTTCAAGTGCGGTTTCAACCATTTCTCCTGCAGTTGCTGTACCAGCAAATGGTGTAAAACCAACAGCACCTATTGAGAACAAAAAGCCGAGCAGTGAGGTGAATAATGCCAACTAGCCAAGCACATGGCCGAATTTGGATTTGGTTGTCATTCGTTTTTGCGCTGGTGCTGCAAGCAGCTCCTTGGCCCGGAATGTTGGAACCGTTTCGACCTTCATGGGTTTTACTGGTTACTTGTTATTGGGTATTAGCCTTACCACATCGTGTTAACGTGGGAACTGCTTTAATTATCGGCTTATTGTGGGATTTGATTTTAGGATCTACGTTAGGTGTCCGCGGCTTAATGATGTCGGTGATTGCTTACATTGTTGCTTTAAATTTTAGAGTACTTCGTAACCTGTCATTAGGACAACAAGCGATTGTCTTCGCGCTGTTATCATTAGCCGGTAAGCTTATTGAATACTGGGCTGAATACTTAGTCTCAAATGTAACTTTTGAGCCACAACAATTATGGGCTGTCGTATTAAACTTTATATTATGGCCATGGTTGTTCTTATTATTACGGCGTATACGTCGTAAATTTTCGATTCGTTAATCGCAATAGCATAAAGGGGAAGCCAATTGGTCTTCCCCTTATTTATAATTAAATGTTTTTAAAGTATAAATGTAAGTTTGAGGTGTATCATGGCTGCTATTCAATTATATCTTGCTTCAGGTTCGCCTCGTCGAATGGAGTTATTAAATCAGTTAGGCTATCAGTTTGAACGTGTTGTGGTAGATGTCGAAGAATGCCACCAAGTAGGCGAAAGCCCTGAAAATTATGTTCAGCGTTTATCGCGCGATAAAGCCTTAGCTGGACTAAAAGCAGCGCCGGCTGATTTACCTGTTTTAGGATCGGACACAATTGTTGTGGCTGATCAGCAAATATTAGAAAAACCTGTCGATTTTAATGATGCAGCGCGTATGCTGAAAATGCTGTCTGGTCGTCAACATCAAGTGATGACCGCAGTGACAGTCGCAACGAAAGAAAGGATTGAAACTAAGCTAGTGATCACGCAAGTGTGGTTTAAGCCTTTGTCAGATAACGAAATCAAAAAATATTGGCAAAGTGGAGAGCCACAAGATAAAGCGGGCAGTTATGGCATCCAAGGCTTAGGTGGCAAATTCGTTGAACGTATCGATGGCAGTTTTTATGCAGTGATGGGGTTACCGCTAGTGGAAACCGACATCCTGTTACAAGATTTTTTAAAGTTATAAGTAGAGGCAACCATGAGCACTGAGCTGCTGATCAATGTGACGCCGAGTGAAACCCGTGTCGCAATGATTGAACATGGCGTATTGCAAGAGATCCACATTGAACGTGAATCGAAACGCGGTATCGTCGGAAATATTTACAAAGGGCGAGTAAGTCGCGTACTTCCTGGTATGCAGGCGGCATTTGTCGATATTGGGTTAGATAAAGCTGCATTTTTACATGCTTCAGATATTGTTCCCCACACGGAATGTGTGGCTGAAAATGAGAAAAAACAATTTCAGGTGCGCGACATTTCAGAGCTGGTTCGTCAAGGGCAAGACATTGTCGTACAGGTGGTGAAAGATCCTCTGGGAACTAAAGGTGCGCGGTTAACGACTGATATTACCTTACCGTCTCGTTACCTTGTTTTCATGCCGGGAGCAAGCCATGTTGGTGTATCTCAGCGGATTGAAAGTGAGAAAGAGCGTGATCGTTTGAAAAAAGCGGTTTTACAGCATTGTGATGATTTAGGCGGCTTTATTATTCGAACGGCTGCAGAAGGGGCGAATACTGATGAAGTCGCTCAAGATGCTGCTTTTTTAAAGCACTTGTGGCGTAAAGTATTAGAGCGTCGTGCTAAGTATAAGCCACGTTCGATGTTGTATGGTGAGCTAGGACTTGCACAACGTATCTTACGTGATTTTGTTGGTACTGAAATTGATAATATCAAAGTCGACTCACGCCAAGCATTTGATAAATTAAAAGAGTTTACAGATGAGTTCGTACCTGAAGTGACAGATAATATTGAATATTATTCAGGTCAGCAGCCTATCTTTGATCTCTATGATACCGAGTCTGAAATTCAACGTTCCTTAGATCGTAAAGTTGAAATGAAGTCTGGCGGGTATTTGATCATCGATCAAACAGAAGCGATGACCACGGTTGATATTAATACTGGTGCGTTTGTTGGGCGAAGAAATCTCGACGAGACTATTTTTAATACCAACATTGAAGCAACGAAAGCTATCGCACGCCAATTACGGTTACGTAATTTAGGCGGCATTATCATTATTGATTTTATCGATATGATTTCAGAAGAACACCAACAACGCGTTTTACAAGCGCTTGAGCAAGCACTTTCTTATGATCGAGTGAAAACCAATATTAATGGCTTTACGCAATTAGGCTTGGTTGAAATGACGCGTAAACGTACGCGTGAAAGTATTGAACATGTGTTGTGTGGCACGTGTCCATCTTGTGATGGTCGTGGTACGGTGAAAACAGTTGAAAGTGTTTGCTATGAGGTATTGCGAGAAATAACCCGAGTCAATCGTGCTTACGATGCTGATCGATTTATCGTGTATGTTTCATCCGCGGTGGGTGAGGCCCTTATGGGAGATGAATCGCATGCATTAGCTGAGCTTGAGGTCTTTATTGGTAAACAAGTAAAAATAAAGCCTGAGCCGCTGTATAACCAAGAGCAGTTCGATGTGGTAATGATGTAATGATACCAATGGGGAAGAGTCAGTGAACCGTATGGTGGCAAAAACCTTACGTGGTGTATTGTGGTTAGTGGTTATTGTTGCAGTAACATTGGCTATTTTGATCAGTACTCTCCGCTTTTCTCTTCCTCACCTTGACCATTATCGTCAGCCAATAGCGCAGTGGCTTTCTCAGCAAACACATACCCAAATATCGGTAGAAAATATTGATGGGCGCTGGCTACAATCGGGGCCCGAAATAAAATTTAACCAATTATCGGTGGCTGAAAATAATCATTCAGCACCATTAGTGAAGGTTGGGCAAGCCGAGATCTATTTAGATTTCTGGCAGTCAGTGCTGACATTTAGACCCATCTTTAAACATGTCCAAATTGAGCAATTCGATTTAGATATTACACAACTTCCACGTCGTGCTTCGAAACCCTCTTCTGATATTTCTTTTGTTAAACGGTTAGAGCAATTTTTTTTCACGCGTATTGATAATGTGACATTAAAAAACGCGACGGTTACCGTTCCTTCTCCTTCAGGTAAAGCATTACATCTAGCGGTTACACAACTTAACTGGCGCAATGAGGGAGGGCATCATTTTGCTCAAGGTTCCGTTGGATTGATTAATAGTCCATTAGGCCAAGTTGAAGTAAAAGCAGACATTACCGAACAAGGTGGTTTGTCTAGTGTGAATGGAACGCTATATCTCAAAGGAAAAAACATTTCGGTCACACCATGGTTAAATAAAAAATTTACCGGTGTCGCTGATATTTCAGACAGTAAATTGAGTATGCAAGCGTGGTTATCGTTAGATCAAGGCACGATAAGTTCAGCGATGATCCAACTTGCCAAAAGTCATATTGATTGGACGACCCAACATAAATCACACCAAATTGTTATTAACGGTGGCGTTGTTGCGCTAAAGCCCACCTTCGATAAACAGCAACGCGTATGGCGGATTGATACCGAGCAATTTGATATAGCTACCGATAAGATATCGTGGCCTAAATTTGATATCGCAGCGCAATTTTCACTTAATAAGCAATGGCAGCCTGTAAATTGGAAAGCCGCACTGACCAATATCAAATTAGATCGATTACTACCATTGCGATCTTTTTTACCCAAGTCGAATAGTATTACGGAAGCGATCACTGCGTTACAACCGACAGGGCTGGTGACAAAAATCCGGGTTGCTGGCGAGCAAGATAAGCCGCTCCATTTTTCATTAAATCTTGATGATTTAGCATTTAAACAGTGGCAGTTACTACCTGGTATTAATAAGCTAAATGCGCGTATTGCTGGTGATACAACACAAGGTGCAGTGAAAATTCGAGTCGATGATGATGCTCTGCCTTATGGTAAGGTTTTTCCGAAACCATTAAACATCAATGACGCGACGATTGATGCATATTGGAAACATGATAATCAAGGCACCAGTTTATGGAGTGATAAACTGAGTGTGGCCACCCCAGATCTCAATGCAAAAGGGCAATTTAGACTCGATTTTTATCAAAAATCGCCTGCATGGTTGGCTTTTTATGGTGAAGCGTCGGTTAAAGATGCTGGGCAAACATGGCGTTATTTACCTCGACCAGCGCTTGGTAATAAATTAACCCATTATCTAGCTACCGCGATAAAAGGCGGTACGGTGAAAGACGCTGAACTGCTCTGGTTTGGTCCTTTAAACACATTTCCTTATCCTAATCATGATGGTGTCTTTGAAGTTAAAGTCCCACTGAAAAAAGCAAAATTTCAGTTTGATCCTGATTGGCCATTATTAACAGATCTCAATCTTAATTTAGGCTTTAAAAATGATCGTATGACGATTGATGCCAGTCATGTAAAAACGTTATCAGCCGTTGGCTCTAATGTGGTTGGTGGGGCAAAATTAGCCCCTGATGGGCATTTGAAACTAGCATTTGATCTTGCCGCTAGTGGCAAAGATGTTACAGAGTACATGTTGAAAACGCCATTAGCCGATTCTGTAGGGAGCGCATTACAAACAGTGAGGGTGAATGGGCCTGTTACTGCTAAATTAACCCTTGATATTCCTTTTGACGGCAGTGATGTGGATGCGAAAGGTCAGGTGTTTTTTAAAAATAATCGTATCGATTTACGAACACCAGCTCTGACTGTTGATAATACTTACGGTAGTTTAACCTTTGATAATGCCAAAATTAGGGCTGAAGACTTAAGCGGTAAATTATTTGATCAACCGATTAGGCTTGGATTTACGGGTAATAATGTTGCAAACAATCATTATCGAGTAAATGTTGATGTGGCTGGTGATTGGCAAGTCGCTCGATTGCAGCCTTATATTCCTAAACAGTTATTGCATTATCTTTCAGGAACCAGTGATTGGAAAACAAATGTCCAGGTAGATTTAGAAGGTGATTATTTTACTTACAAAGTAAAAAGTCTATTACCTCTTACCCACATTAAGAGTGATTTACCCTATCCGTTATCTTATCAACCTAAGCTCAATCAATCGCAGTTTATGACGGTGAATGTTGATGGCAATGCACAAAGCTTTAATGGGCAACTTCAGATGCCTGATGCGGCTTATCAAGCACGTGTGAACCTTATTGATGGAAAACCACAATTAGCAGCCAGTGATTTGATGATTGGTAAAAAAGAGATTCAGTCATCATTAGGTATTGGACATGTGGTGAATATCGATACTAAGGCATTCAATGTTGATTCGTGGATCGCTTTTGCGAATAAGTGGCAACAATCAAACACCAATAAAAGCCATGGTAATGAGGGGATTGTATGGCCGATTCCAAGCAAGATAGAGGCAAAAGTTAAGCAGTTAACCTTGGGCGGGTTAGTGTGGAATGATGTTAATTTGCATGTCAAACATGGTCATCAGTGGTCCGCGAAATTAGAGAGCCGACAAGCTGAAGGCTATATTACTTGGGATCAGAAAAATACAGTGAATGCGATCTTTAAATCCCTTCATCTTAACTTTCCACAATTAGATAAAAAGTCAGTTACTCAGCAGCAAGCTGATATTACTAAAAAAGCGCCTTCTCTATTATCTCCGATAGTCACAGCGCTAGATCGTAAGGTAATGGCTGCGATCCCTGCTATTAAACTTACGATATCGGATGCATGGCTACAGGGTTATCGATTAGGGCAAGTCAATGCTGTACTTGAGAAGTCCTCAAATCAATTAACGTTGAAAACGTTCAATATTAATGCTGGTAATATCAAATTAGATGCTAATGGACGTTGGTATTTTAAAGATAACCGTAATCATTCGGCGTTAAGTTTCATGGTGAAAGGTGACAATAGCTCCGATTTATTAGGTCGCTTTGGTATTGAAGGTGGCGTGCAAGATGCATCGTTTGATACGAGTATTTCAGCCGCATGGCAAGGATCACCTTGGGCGATGGATCGCCGAACATTAAATGGCAAGGTGAAAACAGATATTGGCAAAGGGCTGGTCAGTGGCGCATTTGGCGCAGGACGATTGCTTGGCCTGTTTAGTTTAGATTCTATTATTCGAAAAATGCAGCTCGATTTCTCGGGGGTATTTGATAATGGCTTAGCGTTTAACTATATCAAAGGAACAGGAACAATTAAGCAAGGCACCTTTTATAGTAACGATATCAAGATGCAAGCATTAGCCGGTGATATGTACATTAAAGGTAAGGTTGATCTGGTGGATGAAAAGGTCGATGCAAATGTGAAGTTTATTCCTGACTTTACCTCGGGCTTACCTGTTTTAACCGCTTTTGCTGTTGCGCCACAAACAGCGTTATATGTGTTAGCTATTTCAACGGTGTTATCACCCGTGTTAGATGTGATCACTCAGGTTAATTATCAAGTAACGGGTTCGATTGAAGCTCCGAACGTTGTAGAGCGCTCACGCTTATCTGGTGAGTATACTGTGCCTGATGAGTAAGCTAAATGAATGGGTTGCGTTAATTTTTATCAGTGGTACAACAAAGAGATAGTAATAAATACGTTATATGTTGAGTATAACAAGTGTATAGGCCCAGGGAGAAGGTCATGGCGAAGATTGGTTTAGTACAAATGAATTCGGGAGCCGATCCTGAACATAATCTCACTAAATTAAAAAAGAAAGTGAAAGGGCTTCAGCTACAAGGGGCTAAATTGGTTGTTACTCCTGAAAATACCTTAGTTTTTGGTAGTAAAGCAGATTATCAGAAATGGGCTGAACCTCTCAATGACGGCCCATTTCAAAAAGAATTATCAGCATTAACTGAAAAGTTAGGCATTTGGCTTTTACTGGGCTCAATGCCTATCTTACAACCCGATGGTTCAATCACATCAACCAGCTTGTTATATAACGATAAAGGCCAACTCCAAGAACATTATAATAAGCTGCATATGTTCGATGTCGATGTTGCCGATAAACACCGTAGCTATCGAGAGTCTGATACTTTTAAAGCGGGTGATGAGCTTAAAGTCGTAAAAACACCGTATGGCAATATCGGGATGTCGATTTGCTATGATGTAAGATTTCCATTGCAATATAGTGCATTACGCGCACAAGGTGCTGATATTATTGTTGTGCCCGCAGCGTTTACTAAGTTAACAGGTAAAGCGCATTGGGAAGTATTATTACGAGCTCGTGCTATTGAAACTCAGTGTTGGGTGATTGCCGCTGCACAATGGGGCGAGCATAATGAAGGGCGAGAAACATGGGGCCACTCAATGATTATTGATCCTTGGGGGCAAATTGTTGCCTGTCAGCAGCAAGGCACCGGTGTTCTGACTGCCAATATTGATTTACAATTATCTGAGAAGATCCGCGCCAACATGCCTGTTGCTGAACATACTAAATTTTATGTTCAACCGCGCTAAATAATTTAAGAGCAAATTAATGACCCTTAACACCGTAGAAAATACCATGCTAGACCAATCAGGTCTTGGCCGTGATGAACTGCATAATATCCTTGGGCTAATTGCAGCAAGAGATGTGGATTATGCCGATATTTATTTCCAATCTTGCTGGCATGAGTCGTTAGTACTGGAAGACAGTATTATTAAAGATGGTTCGTTTAATATCGATCGTGGTGTAGGTGTACGTGCGGTTGCTGGCGAGAAAACAGGTTTTGCATATTCTGATCAAATAAACCTATTGGCACTAACGCAAAGTGCCAAAGCGGCACGTGGTATTGTGCGCCAAGGGGGAAGTGGCAAAGTACAAACTTTCAGCCCACTAACACCATCAGGTATTTATGCCCCTATTAATCCATTAGGTAGTCTTGATAAATTCCAAAAAATTGCATTACTGGAAGAAATTGATCGTTATATTCGTACTAAAGAGCCATTAGTCACGGAAGTGTCGGTTAGCATCAATGGTGTCTATGAAGAGGTGTTAGTTGCCGCGCTTGATGGCACTTATGCGGCAGATATTCGCCCGCTTGTTCGTTTATCAATCAGTGTTCTGGTTGAAAAAGGCGATAAACGTGAGCGTGGTAGTGCGGGTGGCGGTGGTCGTTACGGTTATGAAATGTTCTTAACTGAAACCGATGGTAAAAGCCAAGCATTGTATTTTGCTGATGAAGCTATCCGCCAAGCATTGATTAACCTAGAAGCAGAGGCAGCCCCTGCAGGTACCATGCCGGTGGTTTTAGGAGCGGGTTGGCCTGGCGTGTTGTTACACGAAGCTGTCGGCCATGGCCTTGAAGGCGACTTTAACCGTAAAGGTTCATCGATGTTCTCTGGTCAGTTAGGTGAGCAAGTCACATCACCGTTATGTACCATTGTCGATGACGGTACACTGGTTGATCGTCGAGGCTCTATTAACATTGATGATGAAGGTACACCTTCACAATACAATGTGCTGGTGGAAGGCGGTAAGCTAAAAGGCTACATGCAAGATAAGCTTAACGCACGTCTAATGGGCGTAGCGCCTACTGGTAATGGTCGTCGTGAGTCATATGCGCATTTACCTATGCCTCGCATGACAAACACTTACATGCTGCCTGGTGAACATACACCAGAAGAAATTATTTCCAGCGTGAAGAAAGGCATCTACGCCCCTAACTTCGGTGGTGGTCAGGTTGATATCACATCGGGGAAATTTGTATTCTCTGCATCAGAAGCTTACTTAATTGAAAACGGTAAGATCACTCGTCCAATTAAAGGCGCAACTTTAATTGGTAGCGGTATTGAAGCGATGCAGCAAGTTTCTATGGTTGGTAATGACTTAGATATCGACCGTGGTGTGGGTGTGTGTGGTAAAGCGGGACAAAGTGTACCTGTGGGTGTTGGTCAGCCAACCCTGAAAATTGATTCAATGACAGTAGGCGGCACTGAGTAAATCTTCTCGCACGTCTATTTGATAAAGAAAAAGCCAGCATGAATAATTCCTGCTGGCTTTTTTTATTTTTACTTTATCACAACGAAAAGAGGTGAGTGATTACTTATCTTCTAGGTATAAAGATTTAAGGTATTGGAAAATTTCACGGTAAGCCTTACCTGGCTTCTCTTGTGATTTTTCTTTTGTTGCTTGGCGAACAAGTTGGCGTAAATGTTGGCGATCAGCATCTGGGTGATCGACTAAGATAGCATTGATCATGCTATCGCCATTTTCGATTAACTTATCCCGTTTTAGCTCAAGCTTTTTCAGCGCAACAGTATGCTGAGAGTGCTTATTACGTAATTTATCGAGTGCCGCTTGGATTGGTTCAATGTCGATAAAGCGCATTTGCTTACCGATATATTGAAGTTGACGACGACGTGCTTCTTTATTAAAGCGCTGAGCGTCTTTAATTGCATCCATCATTTCGTCATCAAGAGGCATCTTAGCGAGTGCATTAGGTGTTAATTCAACTAACTCTTCACCAATTTTTTGTAGCGCATCCATGTCGCGTTTCATCTCGGATTTACTTACCCAGATGATTTCTTCTTCTTCATCCCAAGGGGCTTTCTTGTTTTTACGGCTCATAATGGGCTCACTAACACTATCAATAGCTCTATTTTATCAGTTTAATAACGATTTTGGGCGTAAATTACATTATTCTATAACCAATAAGCAAAACTCTAACCTTAAGTGATTGTATGGACGTAAGAGAACAGGTAGCCCAGCAGCGTGTTGAACTGGAAGCTGCGGTTGCGAAAGCACTGGAAGTCGCCGGTAAACAAGCGGATGCCGCCGAAGTAGCCATTAACAAAACAACAGGGATCAGTGTCTCTACACGTATGTGTGATGTTGAGAATGTTGAATTTAATAGTGATGGCGCATTAGGGATCACTGTTTATCGCGGAAATCGCAAAGGCAGCGCATCAACTTCTGATTTAAGTGAATCAGCAATTGCTCAGACAGTAGCAGCCGCACTGGATATTGCTAATTACACTTCAGAAGATCCTTTTGCAGGGCCAGGTCCGAAAGAATTAATGGCACGTGATATTCCTGATTTGGATTTATTCCATCCAGATGAGCCAGAGCCCGATCGCGCAGCCGCGATTGCTATTGCTGCAGAAGAAGCCGCATTAGCTTATGATCCTCGAATTAAACAAAGTGATGGCGCAAGCTATGATAGCCATTACGGTGTCCGTGTTTATGGAAACAGCCACGGCATGTTGGCAAGTTATGCCTCAAGTCGTCACAGCATCAGTTGTTGTGTGATAGCGGAAGGTAAAAATGGTGAGATGGAGCGAGATTACAGCTACACCACTTCACGTTTAGCCTCTGAGATGTGGACACCAGAGCGTGTGGGTCGCCATGCAGCTGAGCGTACAGTGGGGCGTGTTGATGCGCAGAAACTGACAACCCGTGAAGCGCCTGTGATGTTTGCAGCGGATATTGCCACAGGCTTGTTTGGTCACTTAGTGATGGGGATCAGTGGTGCTAATCTGTACCGTAAATCTTCTTTCTTGGTTGATAAGTTAGGTGAGCAAATTTTCCCTGAGTGGTTAGGTATTAGCGAGCGTCCACATATTTTACGTGGTATGGCGAGTACCCCGTTTGATAGCGAAGGTTTAGCCACTTATGACCGTGAAATCATTACCGACGGTGTGCTACAAACTTACTTATTGACCAGCTACGCTGCCCGTAAAATGAATATGCAGCCAACAGGTCATGCGGGTGGTATCCATAACTGGATGGTGAAATCGACCGGTGAGTCTTTTGATCAAATGCTGAAGAAGATGGATCGAGGTTTATTGGTCACAGAGCTAATGGGTCAAGGCGTGAATATCGTAACGGGTGATTACTCGCGTGGTGCAGCGGGTTTCTGGGTTGAGAATGGTCAAATTCAATATCCAGTGTCTGAAATTACGATTGCCGGTAATTTAAAAGATATGATGCAGAATATCGTTGCTATTGGTAATGATACTGAAACTCGCAGTCAGATCTTAACTGGCTCGATGTTATTAGATTCAATGAAGATTGCTGGTGAGTAATTTTTGCTAAATTGATTAAAACGAAAAGCCCGAATCAACATGATTCGGGCTTTTTTTATTTATTCATATTACAGGAAAGGGCTATTTTTAGGGGGTAATGAAGATAGTCGCAAGACCAAGGAATACCATTAAACCGACAATATCAGTACATGTCGTTAATGCCATACCGCCAGCTAATGCTGGATCGATCTTGAGTTTTTTCAATCCAATCGGGATCAATACACCCGCAACACCGGCAACAAATAAGTTAGCAAGCATTGCGCCGGCCATAATAGCACCTAGCATTAAACTGCCTTTCCAAACAACGACAACCGCACCGATAATTAACGCCCATATAAAGCCATTGATTAAACCAACACGGGCCTCTTTACTTAGTAGCCAGCGGGTGTTGGTATCACCGATGTGACCGACAGCTAAACCACGAATAACCAGAGCAACGGTTTGGTTACCAGCAACGCCACCCATTGAGGGAACGATAGTCATCAATACAGCAACAGTAGCCATCTGTTGTAAAGTGTTTTCAAACATGTTGGAAACAGAGGCTGC
The DNA here is from genome assembly GCF_003026165.1 of Photobacterium sp. GB-1. Classification (NCBI taxonomy): domain Bacteria; kingdom Pseudomonadati; phylum Pseudomonadota; class Gammaproteobacteria; order Vibrionales; family Vibrionaceae; genus Photobacterium; species Photobacterium sp. GB-1. Next base: position 68,778 of record NZ_PYOB01000006.1, read on the forward strand.
AGCGAGTGCTGTTAATACGTTAACACCTAACCAAATACTACGACTTTTGGCTGATTTTAAAACTGGCGCAAAGGTATCTTCGTCATCGTCCATACCCGCCATACTCATCATTGAGTGTTCGGCTTCTTCACGAATGAGATCGACCACGTCATCGATAGTAATACGACCAAGTAATAGATTATTTTGATCGACAACAGGTGCTGAAACCCAGTTACGACGTTCAAACAAATTGGCGATTTCACTGTCAGGCATATCGACAGGAATGGCTTCATCTGCATCTTCCATCACATCTTTGATTTCAATATCAGGCTGTGTCGTAATTAGTGTAGCAAGAGATAAATGGCCTATTAAGGTTTCGTTGCTATCAACGACATATAAAGCATCTGTCGCTTCAGGTAACTCGCCTCGCATACGCAAATAACGTAAGACAACATCAGCGGTAACATCACCACGAATGGTGATGAAGTCGGTACTCATCATACCGCCAGCAGTATCTTCAGGGTACGCGAGCGCTTTCTCGATACGATGACGGTCAGTGCTATCCATTTGCGCCAGTACTTCTTGATAACGTTCATCAGGAAGACTACGCAGTACATAAGCGACATCATCGCTTTCCATCCCCTCGGTCACAGCAGCCAGTTTCTCTGGCTCCATTTGCGAGACGATACCATCTTTTACATCTTCAGATAGTTCATCAAGGATTTCACCTTGCTCTTCAGGATCGGTCAGTTGCCATAGTACTTGACGTTCTTTCGGAGGAGAGGCTTCCAACAGATGTGCAATATCTTCCGGCTCCATTTCTTGAAGGAGTCGGCGAACATGGACAAACATGCCATTTTCTAATGCAGTATTAACTTCTTGGAGTCGTTGATGGGTTTGATCTTGTTCTAATACATCCGCCATAGGTATTAGGCCCACTTATATTTTGATGGCGCAATAAGTTGAATTTTAACGTAATCACCTAGCTTTTGTCTCACATGTTTTACGTATAATGAGCAGATTTATCCTTCTCACATATATCACATACACAATTACTCGGTTATTTAACGGAAAGTTATCACCAGTTGCCTACAGAGTTATTAATAATAGCGATAATTAAAGCAGAATTTCAGATTTAGTTGTCAATGACACATGAGAAAATCATTTAAAGTGTAATTGAAAAGTGAGTGGCATTGAGTCTTAAACGTAATGTTTAATTTTCTTCATCAAACCCGGCTTCAATTAAAGCGGAAATAGCGTTAAGTGCTGAGACTTCGTCTAAACCTTCAGCACTTACCATGATTTTTTGTCCTTGCGCAGAATCAAGCATTAAAAGCCCCATGACACTGTCAGCAGTGGCTGATACATCAGCATTACTCACGGTGATCACTGCGGTAAAGCTTTGTGCTAGTTCAACCAGTTTAATTGCCGCGCGTGCGTGTAAGCCGAGTCGGTTTTTAATAAATAATTCGCGTTGGACAGTCATTGTTTTTCTTCTAATGTGCGGTGACGAACTTGGACTTGTTGACCGTGGTGTTCAAAGTAGTCAGCAAGAGATTGCGCAATATAGACAGAACGATGTTGGCCGCCAGTACAACCAATGGCTACCGTGACATAGCTGCGGTTGTTTTTTTCAAGCATTGGGAGCCAACTTTCTATGAAATTACGAATTTGGTAATTAAGTTGATTCACTTCACTTTGGCTGGAAAGAAAATCTTTTACTTCTTGATCTAGCCCTGTTTGGGGTTTGAGTTCAGGTACCCAATGAGGGTTGGGTAAAAAGCGAACATCAAATACATAATCGGCATCTGAAGGTAAACCATGCTTAAAGCCAAATGATTCAAAAACAAGAATCAGCTCTTTTGCTTCTCGACCTAATACGCGAGCACGAACGGTTTCACTTAAATCATGAATGGATTTATTTGTGGTATCGATAACTAAATCAGCGTGCTCTTTTAAATCACCTAATATGGCACTTTCAGAGGTAATCGCTTGCTCTAGAGTCATATTTTGCCGAGATAAAGGATGTAAGCGACGAGTTTCGCTATAACGTTTAACTAACTCTTTATCATCAGCATCGAGAAAAACAACGTTAACATCAACATCGTTCTCAAGTGATTTGAGAATACGCTGTATTTCACCTGGCTGCTGAGGCATGTTACGTACATCAATACTGACTGCTATATCTTGCTCAGTATGGGCAATGTCTTTGACAAATTGCGGCAGTAGAGTAACAGGTAGATTATCGACACAGTAATAGCCGAGATCTTCAAGCACACGTAAGGCGACAGATTTTCCTGAACCAGAACGGCCACTTACAACCATTAACATCATGGTTTATTTACCTCGGTAATTGGGATATGGAGTAAAAGTTCACGATTCATCGGTAAGGATATGATACAGCTCTTGATCGCTAGTTGCATGACGCAGTTGTTTACATACTTGCTTGTTACCTAGCTTTTCAGCCATGCTTGCAAGCGTTTTTAAATGCTCTTTACATTGTTCTTCTGGTACAAACAGCGCAAACAGAAGATCAACGGGCTGATTATCAATTGCGTCAAAATCAATCGGTTCTTGGCATTGAATCAGTACGGCAATGGCTTGATCGCTATTACTGATACGTCCGTGAGGGATCGCAATACCATTACCAATACCTGTAGTCCCCATCTTTTCACGATTGAGCATACATTCGAATAGTGGCTGTGGGTTTTGATCGAGATGAGCGGCAGCTATCTCACTAATGAGTTCTAGCGCGCGTTTTTTGCTGGAGCAAGGGACTGCACTTTTAGTGCAGTCCAGGCTCAATACATGACTAAGTTGCATAGTTAGTGGCTGTTGAGCTTATCTTTGTGTTTGTTTAATTGACGGACGAGTTTATCAGTCAATTCATCAATCGCAGCATACATATTTTCAGAATCCGCTTTTGCGTGGATTTCCCCTGCGTTAATATGTAGCGTAGCTTCAGCGATCTGTTGAAGCTTTTCAACATTAAGTATTACTTGGACATTGTTTATTTTATCGAAGAAGCGCTCAAGTTTTTCAAACTTGGTCGTGACATACTCACGAAGAGAATCGGTTACATCAACATGGTGCCCTGTAATATTGATTTGCATAGACATCTTCCTTTTGTTGGATCTGACCTGTTAATCTAGATCAGACGTTTTCGCTGGTTCGACGGCGGAATACCTAAGGATTCACGGTACTTAGCGATAGTCCGCCTTGCTACCATAATGCCTTGCTCGGCTAGTAGTGTCGCAATTTTGCTGTCACTTAATGGCTTCGCTTGGTTTTCTGCTGCAACAAGTTTCTTCACCAGTGCGCGGATGGCAGTAGACGAACATTCGCCACCATTATCCGTACTGACATGACTTGAGAAGAAGTATTTCAATTCAAAAATACCTCGAGGTGTATGCATATATTTTTGCGTTGTGACTCGAGATATGGTGGATTCATGCATTTCTACGGCAAGGGCGATGTCATTTAATACCATGGGTTTCATCGCTTCTTCGCCATATTCAAAGAAGTCTTGCTGATGTTCGACAATGCAGCGAGCAACTTTGAGTAATGTTTCATTTCGACTTTCTAAACTTTTGATCAGCCATTTAGCATCTTGCAGGTGAGTACGAATAAATTGGCTATCTGCACTATTACGGGTATTTTTGCTTAATGCTGCGTATTGTTCATTGACTTTAATACGTGGCACGCTGTCAGGGTTGATAGTGACTACCCATTTGCCGTGATCTTTAAACACAGAGACATCTGGTACCACATATTCGGTGTCTGAATGAATAACACGATTGCCTGGACGCGGATCGAGCGAATGGATCAACGCCATTACGGCTTTTAAATCGGCTTCTTTTAGTTTGGTTTCACGCATCAGTTGTCGATAATCACGATTGCCTAAAAGAGCAATATGATCAGACAGTAGCATTTTGGCTTCAGTGAGCCACTGGGTCTCTTTTGGGTAGGTAGCCAGTTGCAATAACAAGCATTCTTGCAAATTACGAGAAGCGACACCGAGAGGGTCAAATTGTTGTACGCGTTTTAATACCGCTTCAACTTCATCTAGCTCAAGTTCATCATCATCAAAACTCTCTAGAATATCTTCTGCAGAGCAGGATAAATATCCTTTTTCATCAACAGCATCAATGATAGCTGTTGCAATGGCAAGATCAGTTTCACTAAATGGGGTTAGCTGAACTTGCCACATTAGGTAGTCTTGTAACGATTCCGTGGTTTCCCCTTGATAGGCAGGAATATCATCGTCAAGTGCAATGCCCGTACTGCCTGTTCCTGCGCTATAAACATCATCCCAAGTCGTATCGACGGGGAGTTCTTCTGGCATTTCATTGGTATCGATAACATCGGCGGTGTCAAAGCTTTCAATATCATCAATATTGTCAGAGGCATCGTCTGTTGAAGATTCTGTCGCAGCTTTATCATCGTTTGTCGAAAGATCTTCATTTTCTTCCAGCTCTAGCAATGGATTTCCATCTAGGGCTTCTTGAATTTCCTGTTGGAGATCCAAAGTAGATAACTGCAGCAGGCGAATAGCTTGCTGTAGCTGCGGCGTCATGGCCAGTTGTTGGCCTAGCTTAAGCTGGAGCGAAGTTTTCATTAACGTAGATATACCTTGTCGTTATTATTTTTATGCTGTGGCTTTTTCTTCAATAGCAGACCTATGTAATGTGTTATAAGCGGAATTGGTCACCTAAGTACACGCGCTTAACATGCTCATCGTTGAGAACATGCTCAGGTGTACCGTTAGCGATTAACTGTCCTTGACTTACGATATACGCATGCTCACAGACATCAAGTGTTTCCCTTACATTATGGTCTGTTATTAAGACGCCAAGCCCACGATCACGTAAATGTTCAATGATCTTTTTGATGTCGATCACAGAGATGGGGTCAACACCAGCAAATGGCTCATCAAGTAAAATAAATTTAGGGTTTGCGGCTAATGCTCGTGCAATTTCAACACGGCGTCGCTCACCACCTGATAATGATTGGCCAAGACTGTTACGGATATGCTGGATGTTAAACTCATCCAATAAATCTTCTGCTTTGTCTTGGCGCTCTTCTTTCGTTAATTCTTTGCGCGTCTGGAGTACCGCCATCAAGTTATCATAAACGCTTAAGCGGCGGAAAATCGATGCTTCTTGAGGTAAATAACCGATACCCATACGTGAACGGTTATGCATGGGCTGTAGGCTGATATCGTCACCATCAATGGTGATCACACCTTCATCTCGTGCAACTAAACCTACAATCATATAAAACGATGTCGTTTTACCTGCCCCGTTAGGTCCTAATAGACCGACGATTTTTCCAGATTCAACCTCAAGGCTAACATCAGAAACAACTTTACGTCCGTTATAGCTTTTTGCGAGGTGTTCTGCTTTTAGAATAGCCATAGATACTGTTTATTTCTTGTTATTGTTCAATTGATTTGGTTGGATGACGGTAGTTACGCGCTCTTTGTCGCCACTTTTTGCAACCAAACGTTGTTCATCGATCTTATAAGTGATGACATTACCTTTGATTTCACTGCCATCTTGTATTAAGACCGCGTGATCCGTCATTTTCAAAAATTCTGTTTTTGTGTCATAGCGCATTTTTAATGCTTCGCCATCAATAGGCTTACCATCATCCATAATTTGATGGAAGGTGGCAGGGTTACCATAAGCAACAATAGTTTGCTCTTTGGCGTTGCTATTTGGGCGTGTTACAACAACTTTATCAGCATGAATATCAATTGTGCCCTGACGTAATCTTACATTGCCAGTAAAGGTTGCAATGTTATTTTTTACATCAAGTTCTTGGCTATTCGAGCTGATATTAATCGGTTGTTTAGTATCACTTTTTAATGCCCAAGACGATGTGCTAACACACAATAAGCATAGTAGAGCACTAGTTTTCAGTCGGTTCATATCTACTTTTCACATTTTTTAAGAGTTTAGCGACTTTACGTTTCATATTACCCGTCATACCTTCACCTTGGTTTTGGAAGGCGGGGCCTATAATCATGACATGGTCTTGAGTATTAAAATCTTGAGTTTCAATATTCAATTGCAAGTTATCTGTTTTGATCACTTGGATATCTGAATCGGGTAATAAGTTAAACATACGAACATTGCCATGAAGATTCAGTACCTTATTTTTATCTAAGATAGCGGTATTGGAGCTGATCCGCCATTCTGCATTCTTACCTTCCTTAAATACCCACAATACAGGTTTTACAAAATCGGTCTCACCACTTTTTTCAAAGTATTCAAGATGATCTGAATCGATTTGATAACTACGAATACCTGTGGGGTCAAAGGTTGTATTACTGATATCGTTACCAATGAACATTGGCTTTTCATCATCAGGTTTTACTTGATGATCTTGTTGCCACTGTTGTTCAAGTTGGTTGTAGCCTAACCATGCACAAAATATTACCAGAAGTACATAGAGTAGCCTTTTTAAAGTCATAGACTTAAGCCTTTATCATGTTTCATTGTTCTAATTCGTTACGCGTTATACTGAGTATGCTACTACATCACGCCTGCTTTTAATAAATCATGCATGTTTAATGCACCAACCAGTTGAGCGTTTTCAGTCACAAGCAACCCATTGATTTTACGATCTTCCATTATTTTTAACCCTTCAGCTGCGAGCAGTTGAGGAGAAATGGTTTGCGGGTTACAAGACATCACATCACCGATACTCGTATTGTGGATATCAATATGGTTATCGAGTAAACGGCGTAAATCACCATCGGTAAATATCCCGCTAAGTTGTTGCTTATTATTAACGATAGCCGTCATGCCTAAGCCTTTTTTTGAGATTTCTAGCAAGGCATCTTTAATGCTGGCTGTTTCTTCAATAATAGGCAGCATTTTACCGGTATGCATGACATCCGCGATACGCATTAATAATTTTCGTCCAAGTGCTCCTCCTGGATGAGACAAAGCAAAATCATCTGCCGTAAATCCACGTGCTTCCATAACTGAAATTGCTAATGCATCACCCATCACAAGTGTTGCTGTCGTACTTGAGGTTGGTGCTAGATTTAATGGGCAAGCTTCTTTATCTACAGTGATCTGTAAGTTGATAACTGCCATTTTTGCCATACTGGACGTTGGCTTGCCTGTCATGCTGATCATGGGAATTCCCAATCGTTTAATAACAGGCAGTAACGCTAAAATTTCAGCTGCTTCGCCAGAGTTAGAAATTGCGATCACAACATCTTCTTGTTTGATCATGCCTAAATCACCATGGCTTGCTTCACCAGGATGTACGAAAAAGGCAGGTGTACCGGTACTCGCCAGTGTTGCTGCTAGTTTTCTACCAATATGACCCGATTTACCCATTCCCATCACAATGACTTTGCCTTGGCAATCGAGTACCAGCTGACAGGCTTTATTAAAGCTATCATTAATATATCGGCTGATGTTTTGTAATGCTTGAATTTCAATATCCAGCACTTTTTTGCCATGACTAGAAAAGTCAAAGGAGCGAGACATCTGATTATTCTCCATTATGCGGAAATATTTAAGAATAGGTAAGCTTGGTAAGCAATAAAGCACAGTACCAAAAGACCGCCTTCAACACGATTGATTCGACGGCGTTTACCTAATGCCATTAATAATAACAATACAGACAGTCCGAGCATGACATAAAAATCACGCCCCATCGCAAGAGGACTTAATACTGATGGGTTCAGCAGCCCAGGTATACCCATTACTGCTAAAATATTAAAGACATTGGAGCCGATGATATTACCTACCGCCATATCATCTTCACCCTTGTAAATACTCGCGATAGAAGCGGCAAGCTCAGGCAAACTGGTACCAACAGCAATGATCGTTAAACCAATCACTAAGTCACTCATGCCGTAGTGTTTAGCAATAACTACGGCTGACTCTACTACCATATCAGATGAGTAAAGCAGTAAACCTAAACCAATAAAGACCCAGATAATAGCGGATGAGTTTTTAACGCCGGTTGGGATCTCAGCTTCTTGCTCTTCAGCAAGAGGATCGTTTTTGCTCGACTTGCTGATTTTTAACATCGCAAGTAAAAACAGGACAAAAAGCACGGCAAGAAATGCGCCTTCCATTCGGCCTAAATAATTATCCCACAGTAAAAGGCCAGCAATAACGGTCACGCCTAACATTAGCGGTAATTCACGGCGAATAATGGTTGAACTGATTGATAGTGGCTTCAACATTGCCGTTATACCTAAGATCAGAGCAATATTGGCGATATTAGAACCAAGCACATTACCTACTGCTGTATCGGTTTTACCGGCAAGTGCTGCGGTCGCTGAAACCATCATTTCGGGTGCCGAAGAGCCCATTGCCAGTATTGTCATACCGATAACAAGTGGCGCAACACCAAAATTTTTAGCCAGTGCTGCAGCGCCATATACTAATCGATCGGCACTCCATACTAATAACACTAACCCTACACAGAGCAATACAATGGCTTCGAGCATTCTAATCCCTTTTAAAAATGGCACGTTAAAAACGAGTACAGTAAATCTAGCGTTGAATCGCTTTTGATATTAGGCCGTAATTTTGACGGTTAGCAAAGCAAAAGGGAAGTATAACAAATGACTAATTCTCTCTATTGTGAACATTTATGAGGGAAAATAACAATCACGATGAATTTATCATGATGGATTGTAAAGCCTTGCTATTTTTAAGGATGATACAAGTATTTGAATAGCGTTCAATTGTTAAGTTAAAATAATACAAGAAAAGGTTAATAAGAATCGTTATCCAAGTAATTGGCGTTTAAAATAACAGCAATACGCCTTAACACTGTAACAATAGATGAGATATGAACCGACTAACTTGAGTTGATGTTTTATTCTCCTTATTATCCTTAGCTATAATGGCTTTCACGCGATAAATATGATTTTTCCTGTGGCTAAGTCATAATTTACTGATTTTTAATAATAATTAGTGTTTTTCATGAGAAATTACCAGTAATTAGAGGCGAATACGAAGCAATGGCTAAAAGCGATATACTGATTTCGATTAAAAACCTAACATTTTCTCGTGGAGAACGATTCATTTTTGATGATATTTCCCTTGATGTGCCACGAGGAAAAGTAACCGCAATTATGGGACCTTCGGGCATAGGTAAAACAACATTACTCCGTTTAATTGGTGGTCAAATTGTGCCAGATAACGGCGAAGTATGGTTTGATGAGTGGAATATCCCAACCTTAAAACGCAGTGATTTATATCAAGCTCGTAAACGAATGAGTATGTTGTTTCAATCGGGCGCGCTTTTTACTGATATGAACGTTTTCGACAATATTGCATTTCCGTTGCGGGAACATACCGATTTACCTGACGATTTATTGCGTAGTTTAGTGTTACTGAAATTAGAAGCAGTAGGGTTACGTGGTGCGGCGCAATTGATGCCGAATGAGTTATCTGGCGGTATGGCACGTCGAGCGGCCTTAGCTCGTGCCATTGCTCTTGATCCTGAATTAATGATGTATGACGAACCTTTTGTCGGACAAGATCCCATTACGATGGGTGTGTTAGTGCAATTAATCAGTAGTCTCAATAAAGCATTAGGTATGACATCTGTGGTTGTTTCTCATGATGTACCCGAAGTGATGAGTATCGCTGATCATGTTTACTTACTATCAGGTGGTAAAATTATTGGCAGTGGTAGCCCTCAAGAATTACGAGAAAATCCAGATCCTCGCGTACGTCAGTTCTTAGACGGTGATGCTGATGGCCCCGTTCCTTTTAAGTTTCCAGCGCAGCCATTAGAGCAAGATTTATTTGGTTAAGCGTTATTCACGATGCGTGTCATGCGCATCTGTTATTCGATGGATTACGAGCAAAAAATGATTGTTGATGCGATAGCTGATTTAGGGCGAAGTGGTATTGAAAAATGCCAAACAATGGGCCGAGCAACGTTAATGTTGTTTGGCGCATTGGTGAGTAAGCCTCAGCCAAGAAAAATGTTTCCGTTATTAATAAAGCAACTGTATTCAGTTGGTGTTTTATCAATAGCGATTATTCTTGTTTCAGGTTTGTTTATCGGCATGGTGCTGAGTTTACAAGGTTACCTTGTACTGGCTGACTTTGGTGCCGAAACGAGCTTAGGACAAATGGTTGCATTGTCTTTACTACGCGAATTAGGTCCGGTAGTGACAGCACTGTTGTTTGCTGGGCGAGCAGGATCTGCACTTACCGCTGAAATAGGTTTAATGAAAGCCACTGAACAGCTTTCAAGTATGGAAATGATGGCGGTTGATCCGCTGCGTCGAGTGATTGCACCACGTTTTTGGGCTGGTGTTATCTCAATGCCATTATTAGCACTGATGTTTAGTGTTGTAGGTTTATGGGGGGCGCAAATTGTTGGCGTTGATTGGAAAGGGATTGATTACGGTAGTTTCTGGTCGGTCATGCAATCGTCAGTGAACTTTAGTTATGACATAGGGAACAGCATTATTAAGGCTGTTGCTTTTGCTATAACGGTAACCTGGATTGCGGTATTTAATGGTTATGATGCCGTTCCTACTTCTGAAGGGATCAGCCGAGCAACGACACGAACAGTGGTGAATTCATCACTGGCGGTATTGGGCTTAGATTTTATTTTGACTGCACTGATGTTTGGTAGCTAATTCGTAAAGAAACCAACATGGTCTTAGTGTGACAAAACAAATTAAATGGATAAAAGCATGCAACAAAATAAACGTTTAGAACTGTGGGTTGGCATTTTTATGTTAGCCGGAATTGCAGCATTATTAGTATTAGCTTTCAAAGTTGCTAACCTACAAAGCTTTGGTAGTAATGAAAGTTACACATTAAAAGCCCATTTCGATAATATCGGTGGTTTAAAAGTCCGCTCTCCCGTGAAGGTCGGTGGTGTAACCGTTGGTGAAGTGACAGCTATTAACCTTGATAAAGAAACCTATATTCCGATGGTTACGTTATCGATTAACAAAAAATTTGGTTATTTCCCTGAAACGAGCTCGGCTTCAATTTTAACATCTGGCCTTTTAGGTGAGCAGTATTTAGGTATTTCCCCTGGGTTCGTTGATGACGATGTCGAGATGCTACATAACGGCGATCTTATTGAAGACACGAAATCTGCGTTAGTATTAGAAGATATGATAGGCCAAGTGCTATATAGCATTGGCGGTGACAAAAAAGACTAGGAGCACCAATGAAATTTTTACGATGCCTAATGCTGGCTTTTCTTGCCCTACCGATGTTGGTGCAGGCTGCAACAATCGATCAGACCAATCCATACACGATGATGGATAAAGTTTCTGTTCAGTTATTTAAAACCTTAAAAGCAGAGCAGCCGAAGATCCAAGCCAATCCAGAAGAGTTACGTATTATTGTTAAAAAAGAGCTATTGCCTTATATCAATACACGTTATGCCGCTTATAAAGTGTTGGGTTCAAATTTAAAGAAAACTACCGCAGAGCAGCGTGATGCATTCACGGAAGCGTTCACTGAATATTTAGTGGCATCTTATGCTCAGGTGTTAACGCAGTATACTGATCAGAAAATTCAGATTGAGCCTGCCAAAGCGGTTCCCGCAGATCGTAGTATCGTGTCAGTACGCGTTGATATTGTCGATAATCAACGCCCACCTATTCGTCTTGATTTTAAGCTTCGTTTAAATAAAAAGACAAAAGAATGGCAAGGATTTGACATGGTTGCTGAAGGAGTCAGTATGATTTCGACTAAGCAAAGTGAGTGGAGTGGTGAGCTTCGCACGAAGGGAATCGATGCGGTAACGCAAAACCTACGCGATCTTGCTGCTAAGCCAATTCAGATCGAGAAAAAATGATCATGTCTGAGGATAGGATCAAATGGCAAGCTCTCGGTAATGACCAATATTGCTTGTCAGGTTGTTTAGAACGTGACACAGTGCCAGCTTTTTGGCGACGTAGAAACGAGTGGGTACCTGATTCAAACAAGGTCTTGCTCGATCTAGGTGGTTTGAGTCGAGTCGACTCAGCTGGCATGGTGATGTTATTGCATCTTCACCAGCAATTAAGCAGCGCAGGATGTGACTTCACCCTGCTTAATGTGCCCGAGCAGCTAAAAACATTGTTACGCTTGAGCCATGTTGAACCCATTTTAGCCGCTAGCATGCAGTGAGCTTTAGAGAGGATAGCTTGTGGAAATCTCCGAGATTAAACAAATTTTAGAAAACGCCTTAGATCTTGATGAAGTGATTGTTAAAGGTGAAGGTAGTCACTACGAAGTTATTGCAGTGAGTACGATTTTTGACGGCATGAGCCGAGTGAAAAAACAACAAACTATTTATGGTCCGTTAATGGATCGAATTGCAGCAAACGACATTCACGCATTAAGTATCAAAACGTATACACCTGAAGAATGGATGCGTGATAAAAAGCTAATGTCGTTATAACGAGGTAAACAATGCAGAAGTTTCGTATTCAGGGCGGTGGTCCACTAAGCGGTGAAGTGTCAATTTCTGGCGCTAAGAATGCAGCATTGCCGATTTTATTCGCCGCTTTGCTTGCTGAAGAGCCTGTAGAAATTGCAAATGTTCCAAAATTACGTGATATCGATACGACAATGGAACTACTTTCTCGTTTAGGCGTAAAAGTATCACGTAATGGCTCAGTTCATATCGATGCAAGTGATGTGAATGAGTTTTGTGCTCCTTACGATTTAGTGAAAACGATGCGTGCTTCTATCTGGGCACTTGGCCCATTGGTTGCTCGTTTTGGTCAAGGTCAGGTTTCACTACCTGGCGGTTGTGCGATAGGCGCGCGCCCTGTTGATCTTCATATTGTAGGTTTAGAGCAATTAGGCGCAACAATCACGCTTGATGAAGGCTACGTGAAAGCGAGTGTTGATGGTCGCCTGAAGGGCGCACATATCGTGATGGATAAAGTCAGTGTTGGTGCAACAGTAACGATTATGTCAGCAGCAACATTGGCTGAAGGCACAACGGTTATTGAAAATGCAGCACGTGAGCCTGAAATTGAAGATACAGCTGCATTTTTAAATGCACTTGGCGCAAAAATTTCAGGTGCAGGTACTGCAACCATTACCATTGAAGGCGTTGAGCGTCTTGGTGGTGGTTACCACGAAGTGGTTGCTGACCGTATTGAAACGGGAACTTTCCTTGTTGCTGCTGCTGTTTCTGGTGGCAAGATTATGTGTCGTAATACCAAGCCTGAATTAATGGAAGCGGTATTAGCAAAGCTTGAAGAAGCAGGCGCTTTGGTTGAAACGGGTGAAGACTGGATCAGCCTTGACATGACAGGACGTGAGCTTAAAGCGGTCAATATCCGTACCGCGCCACATCCAGGTTTCCCAACAGACATGCAAGCGCAATTCTCACTACTGAACCTCATTGCCAAAGGCACAGGTATTATTACTGAAACGATTTTTGAAAACCGTTTCATGCATATTCCTGAGTTAATTCGTATGGGGGCTCACGCTGAGATTGAAGGTAACACTGTTATTTGTGGTGATACTGCAGGTTTAAGTGGTGCTCAAGTGATGGCAACAGATTTACGTGCATCAGCAAGCCTTGTGATTGCAGGTAGCATTGCGAAAGGTGAGACGATTGTTGATCGTATTTACCATATCGACCGTGGTTACGAGTTTATCGAGCAGAAGTTTAGCGCATTAGGTATGAACATCGAACGTATCTAAGATGTCTTATTTTTAAATAAGAAATGTCTAAACAAAAAAACGCCTCACATGTGAGGCGTTTTTTTATATTTGTTATGTGTAATTATCGCATCGGTTTATTCTCAGAGGCCGGGCGATTAGCCACCGTTACTGGAATGATCATGGGTTTACCATCACGTAGAATTTTTACATTCACATGCGTACCTGGGCGGATATCAGTAACAATATCTCTAACGCTTTGTACATTCGTGACTTGTTTACCTGCAATCTCGACCACGATATCATTTTTTTGAAAGCCAGCTTTTGACGCCGGGCCGTTAGGATCCATACCTTCTACGATAATGCCATTTACCTGATTGGCATCATACAGTCTTGCCATAACAGGGTTAATCTCACGCCCTTGAATACCAATCCAACCACGGATAACACGCCCATCAGCGATCAGCTTATTCATAATTTTGATGGTTAGTTGGTAAGGGATAGCAAATGAAATACCGTAGGTTTCAATATTCGTTGCTTGTTGGAAAGAAGCGGTATTAATACCAACGAGCTCTCCACGGGTATTGACTAATGCCCCACCTGAGTTACCACGGTTAATCGCGGCATCTGTTTGGAGAAAATCTTGTGGGCCATAAAAGCTCATGCCTGAACGCCCTGTTGCTGAAATAATACCAAAGGTTGTTGTTTGACCTAGATTATAGGGATTACCTATGGCAAGAACGACATCACCGACTGTCGCTTTGTAGTCTGGATTAACTGGGATCACGGGTAAATTATCAGCATTAATTTTCAAAACCGCGAGATCGGTTAATTGATCTAAGCCGATCAGTTGTGCGTTTAAAATGCGGCCATCTTGCAGTGCGACAATGACTTGATCCGCATTGGCGACAACGTGATAGTTCGTCACGATATAGCCTTTATCACTCATGATCACCCCCGAACCTAATCCTTGGGTGATTAACTCTGGCTCTGGTCGTGATTCATTATTTTCATAGCGACGGTTATAAATATTCACCACCGCAGGCGAAGCGCGTTTAACGGCGTAGTTAAATGATAAAGGGGCGGGCGCATCGTCTAATTGGGGTAAAGACACCGGTGATGATGGGCGCAAACTTGGTACAGCAACAAGTACAACACATGCTGTGATAAGGCCGAGCAAAATAGAACGACCAAGAAAAGCCAACATCAAGAGTCCTTAAAGTAATACAGAGAGTGAGTGGCAAGAAGAATACCATTCATACTTAGAGAGACCAATAATAAAGTCAGAGCGCGGTTTCACCCTGACTTTATTTGAAGGTTAATGATAAACGTATTATTACCTAATGATCAGGTACAGGACGTTGTTTCCACGCTTGACTTCCATCGCAAGCACATCAGGTTTTGCTTCAAGTGCTTTACGAAGTTCACCGAGGTTATTTATCTTATTACGGTTAAGGCCAATAATAATGTCACCTTTTTTTAGCCCATAACGTGCAGCGATAGATCGCTCATCAAGCTTTGATACCTTAACCCCTTTGACTTTATCGCCAGCAACCGTATTGGTAAATTCAGCACCGGCTAGGCTAGGGTGGAGATTATCAGCCTTCACTTTGTTTTCACTTGCCGCTTTTAAGGTCACATTAACGGTTTGCTTTTTACCGTCGCGAATAATACCTAAAGTGAGTGCCTTGCCTGCGCCCATTGTCGCTATTTTCGCTCGTAACTCACCAAAGGTACGGATTGGGTTGCCGTTCACTTCGGTAATGATATCCCCCGCTTTCAGCCCTGCTTTTTCAGCAGAAGAGTCGGGCATGACTTGGTTAACAAATGCACCGTGGTTCGTTGAATACCCGAAGGTTTTAGCAAGCTCTGCGGTTAATTCTCCACCTTGAATCCCCAAAATCCCGCGTTTTACTTGACCAAATTCTAAGAGTTGATCAGTTAAGCTTTTCACCATATTGGAGGGAATAGCAAAGCCAATACCGACATTACCACCGTTAGGGCCTAAAATTGCGGTGTTAATACCAATTAACTCACCATTGAGATTAACTAATGCACCGCCTGAGTTACCACTGTTGATAGCAGCATCGGTTTGAATAAAGTTTTCAAAGTTTTCGACATTTAAGCCACTACGGCCCAGTGCCGAGACAATTCCTGATGTTACCGTTTGACCTAAACCAAATGGGTTACCAATTGCGATAGCAAAATCACCGACACGTAACTTATCGGAGTTCGCCAGTTTTACTTCCGTTAAGTTTTCAGGTTTGTCTATCTGTAGTAATGCAATATCGGACATGCCATCACTACCAATAAGTTTGGCATCGATTTCGCGTCCATCAGAAAGTTGGACACTGATTTCATCTGCGCCATCAATAACATGATGGTTAGTGACGATATAGCCTTTCTTTGCATCAACAATAACCCCAGAGCCTAAACCTCTAAATGGACGCTCTTGGACTTGCTCTGAAGGAAAGTCTGGACCAAAAAAATAACGGAAAGATTCAGGTAAACGCTGCTTAGAAACATGCTTACCTTCAACAGCAATACTCACAACCGCGGGGGTGACTTGCTCCAACATTGGTGCAAGGCTTGGTATAGGTTGGTTATTAACAGAGGTGGGTAATGCTGCAGTTGCAGTTACTGGGGTAAGAGCAGAACTGATACCTAATGCTAACGCAGTAAGAACAAGAAAAGGCTTTTTAATCATTATTGAGCTCCAATTTACAAGTAAAATTAAGACCTATAAAAAGAAGTCAAAGTTCACTTTCACTCACTCTTATTACGAATAAACAACAAGTGAAAGTGAATAAATGTGACAGTTAACTCGCTTTTGGCTCGGCATGTAGTTGAGCTTTTTCTTCTTCTGTTACTGCGGTGTTTTCACCGTTAAATAATCCCGTCGCGCCATTGGCATAATCGCGCGGTGCTTGCTCAACACTCTCATCTTCTTTTGGCCCGTCTTTCACCGTTTCTAAACTCGTGATGCGTTTTGCAAAAGGATTATCTTGTGCTGGAAGGTTTGGCATTAACTCGGTAGAAGTCTTCGCCATATGCTCATAAAGTTTGCTGTAATCTTTAGCAACATTGTCGAGTAAATCAGCACTGCGAGCAAAATGATCAACGAGTTCTTGGCGGAACTGTTCGAGCTCGTACTTTGACTTATCAAGCTCTTTTTTGAGTGTTTTTTGCTGTTTTACACTTTTGTTTGTTAGACGAACGGCAAGAGCACCAACTAAGATCCCTGCTAAAAATATAATAATGGCCCAAGTCATGGTCATGAATAAACTCCTTGTGACTTATACGAATATTCGTGTATCAATGTTTATCAACGATGGCTGTCACGTTACTATACCGTGAGGTTAAGCGACATGATACTCAATAAATATGATGTAAGAGTCATGAAGTGGCTCTGCCTCTCATAATTAGAGATAACTCACGGATGTAACAGGTAAGGTTAGAATGACGCCACTAGAAAAATATCAACAAGATTTACAGAAAACGGATTTTTTTGCAGATCCAGCACAAGCCAATGCCGTTTCCCATCTTGATAATTTATATCATCGTATAATAGCGCCTAAACCTGAGCCTAAACTGTCTTTCATCCAACGTTATTTTAAATCTAATTCAACTCAAGCAGATATTGTGCCAGTGAAAGGATTATATTTTTGGGGCGGGGTAGGACGAGGGAAAACTTATCTTGTTGATACTTTTTATGACTGTTTACCATTGGAACGTAAAACGCGGATGCACTTTCATCGCTTTATGCATCGCGTGCATCAAGAATTAAAAACATTAGATGGTGTTGAAAATCCACTGGAACACGTTGCTGATAAATTTAAACAAGAAACAGATATTATTTGTTTTGATGAGTTTTTTGTTTCTGATATTACCGATGCAATGATTTTAGGTACCTTGCTTGAAGCGTTATTTAAGCGAGGAATTAGTTTAGTCGCAACATCGAATATTCCACCATCAGAGTTATATCGAAATGGTTTGCAACGTGCGAGATTTTTACCAGCTATCGCATTGATAGAACAGCATTGTGAGATAGTGAATGTTGATGCTGGGATTGATTATCGCTTGCGAACGTTAGAACAAGCTGAGATTTATCATTACCCATTAGATGAATGTGCAACAGAGAATTTAAAACGTTATTTCGAACAGTTAACCTCAGAGCCTCGTAATCAGCAAACAATGATCACAATTAATGCGCGGCAATTGATGGTACAGCGAGAGGCGGATGGTGTCGTGCAGTTCAGTTTTAATCAATTATGCCAAACGTCACGTAGTCAAAATGATTACATGGAAATAGCACAAATCTATCATACGGTTATTTTATCTGAAGTACCGCAAATTACAGAGCAGGAAGACGATGCTGCACGGCGCTTTATTGCCATGGTTGATGAGTTTTATGAGCGTAATGTCACTTTGATTATTTCTGCGGCAGTACCTCTTGAGCAACTTTATCAACAAGGACGATTAACCTTTGAATTTAAGCGATGTTGCTCACGTTTAATCGAAATGCAAAGCCATGAATACTTAGCAAAGCCGCATCTAGCATAGAAATCGCGTTGTTAACGGTTATCGTATTTAACGATAATCAGGATTTATCGACTGCTTTTGCCTTAAATTGTCGTTAATAAGAAAAAAAGACATTTTTTTTAGGAAAAGAGGTGATTTTTTCCTCACCCTTCCCTATAATCTTGCGACCCACCGTACCTGTGAAGGCGAAAGCCTGGAGTGCCAACCACTCGAAGGGGTGATGACTGGGCTCTTATACAGAGGGACCATCATTTGATGGTTCTAGTAAGTGAAACTATTTAAATTATTGGGTATTAATTAGCATGAAAACTTTCGTTGCTAAACCAGAAACTGTAAAACGTGACTGGTATGTTGTTGACGCTGAAGGTAAAACTCTAGGTCGTCTTGCAACTGAAATCGCTTCTCGTCTACGTGGTAAGCACAAGCCGGAGTACACTCCACACGTTGACACTGGTGACTACATTGTAGTTATCAATGCTGAGAAAGTAGCAGTAACTGGTAACAAGCGTACAGATAAAATGTACCACCACCACACTGGCTACATCGGCGGCCTTAAGTCAATCAGCTTTGATAAGCTAATCGACAAGAAACCAGAAATGGTTATTGAAACTGCTGTTAAAGGCATGCTTCCTAAAGGTCCTCTAGGCCGTGCTATGTACCGTAAGCTAAAAGTTTACGCAGGTACTGAGCACAACCATGCTGCACAACAGCCTAAAGTACTAGACATCTAATTGGGAATTATGACAATGGCAGAGAATCAATACTACGGCACTGGTCGCCGTAAAAGCTCAGCAGCTCGCGTTTTCATCAAACCGGGTACTGGCAACATCGTTATCAACAAGCGTAGCATCGAAGAGTACTTCGGTCGCCCAACAGCGCGTATGGTTGTTCGTCAACCTCTAGAGCTTGTTGAAATGACAGAGAACCTAGACCTATACATCACTGTTAAAGGTGGTGGTATCACTGGTCAATCTGGTGCAATCCGTCACGGTATCACTCGCGCTCTTATGGAGTACGATGAAACTCTACGTCCTGCTCTACGTGCAGCTGGCTACGTTACTCGCGACGCTCGTTGCGTTGAGCGTAAGAAAGTTGGTCTACGTAAAGCACGTCGTCGTCCACAGTTCTCTAAGCGTTAATTTTCGCTTCCAGATTTTATCTGGTTACTGTGTACAGAAAGCTCAACCCTCGGGTTGGGCTTTTTTTTATTTATTAATAGCTAAACAATCAGCTTCCTGCCTTATTTTCTCCATTTTTACCGCTCTCAACACGGCCAAAAATTAAGTTTAAGTAACGATGTTATCGTTGGAAGGTAAAAAGAACGCTTTGCTCAGATTTAGTGCAAAAGAGTCGCTTTAACTTGTCAAAATATCGTCTGTTACATATCCTTTTTATGTTGGAAACAGTTTGAATGTGTAATTTTACTGTTACCTTTTCGTTGGAAGTTAGCCGTGGCTCCAAGGACGCATAAGGACATAATAATCCAAGGCGGGAGTAAGGGAGAATATTGGATGAGCAATGTGCCAGTAAGCAAAGGACGACGTCGCTTTCTGACCGTAACAACCTCGGTTGTTGGTGGGTTAGGAGCTGCAGCTGTTGCCGTTCCTTTTATCAAATCATGGAATCCGAGTGCGAAAGCAAAAGCCGCCGGTGCTCCTGTCGAAGTTGATATCAGTAAGTTAGAAGATGGACAAATGGTTCGCGTTGAATGGCGAGGAAAACCTGTGTGGGTTGTTCGTCGCAGCAAGGCTGTTTTACAAGAGTTAAGTACCCATGATGGCGAATTGCGGGATCCTTCATCAGAAGAACCTCAGCAGCCATCTTATGCACAAAATGAATTCCGTTCAGTGAAGCCTGAAATCTTTTTAGCCTTGGGTATTTGTACTCATCTTGGCTGTTCTCCAACTTATTTACCCGATAGCTTTAATGAACAAGTAAGTGGTATATCGTCAGGGTTCTTCTGTCCATGCCACGGCTCTACCTTTGATATGGCCGGTCGTGTGTTTGCAGGCGTGCCTGCACCATTGAATCTGGTGATACCTCCATATCAATTCTTAGATGACAACACGATTATCGTTGGTGTTGATGGGGAGGCCGTATAATGAATGCGCTACTAGGTTGGATTGAAAAACGTTTGCCCGTCACGAATGCTTATAGAAAGCATTTATCTGAATATCCGATGCCGAAAAATTTCAACTTTTGGTACATCTTTGGTTCTCTTGCCATGTTGGTGCTTGTTAATCAGATCGTAACAGGGATCTGGTTAACCATGAACTATGTACCATCAGGTGAAGGGGCATTTGCTTCCATTGAATATATCATGCGAGATGTAGAGTATGGTTGGCTGCTACGTTATATGCACTCGACAGGTGCTTCCGCATTTTTTGTCGTGATTTATCTGCATATGTTCCGCGGCTTGATCTACGGATCTTACCAAAAGCCTCGTGAGCTACTGTGGTTATTCGGTATGTTGATTTTCCTCATTCTTATGGCTGAAGCGTTCATGGGATATTTGTTGCCATGGGGACAAATGTCATTCTGGGGCGCACAGGTCATTATTTCGCTATTTGGTGCAATACCTGTAATCGGTGACGATCTAACTCTTTGGATCCGAGGGGATTATGTTGTCTCAGGGGCAACGCTAAACCGTTTCTTTGCATTACATGTTATTGCGCTGCCAATCGTATTGTTGTTGCTCATTGTGTTACACGTATTAGCACTTCATGAAGTGGGTTCAAATAACCCTGATGGTATTGAGACAAAACTGCCGAAGGGCTCTAAAGGTGAAGGGTATAAAACACAATTTCGTTTTCATGAATACTACAGCAACAAGTATGACATCATTGATTCAATCCCATTTCATCCTTATGGAACAGTTAAAGATCTGATTGGTGTTGCTGTTTTCGCCTTTTTCTTTAGCTATGTGATCTTTTTTAACCCAGAAATGGGTGGGTACTTCCTTGAGCCGCCAAACTTTGAAGCTGCAAATCCACTAAAAACACCTGAGCACATTGCGCCAGTTTGGTATTTCACGCCGTTCTATGCGATTTTGCGTGCGGTACCCGATAAGTTATTAGGTGTGGCGGCAATGGGATCATCGATTGTCTTTTTATTCCTGTTACCGTGGTTCGATCGCTGTAAAGTTCGCTCTTTCCGTTATCGTAGCAAAGTGCACTTTATCAATATTTGTCAGTTCACAGTTAGCTTTATTGCACTAGGTGTTTTAGGTACGTTACCTGCAACTCCTACTTATACATTGCTTGCACAGATATTTAGCTTTGCTTACTTTATGTTCTTCATTTTATTGTTCTTTTACAGTAAAAATGAGGCAACGAAACCGCTGCCAGAGAGGGTGACATTCAAATGAGAAAATTGATTGTAACGCTGCTGGCAATGCTTCCTACTTTTGCTTTTGCGGCAGGTAGCAATGTACCTTTAGATGCGGCGAATAATGACTTAACAGACAAAGCATCACTTCAACGTGGCGCAAAGACATTTATGAATTATTGTTCTGGATGTCATTCAACCCAATACCAACGCTACGAGCGAGTGGCAGAAGATCTTGGTATTCCACCAACGTTAATGAAAGAGAATTTGATTTTTGATCAAAATGCTAAAATTGGTGATTTGATGACAAATGCGATTTCAACCGAGTATGCGGCAGCTTCATTTGGCGCCCCGGCTCCTGACTTAACTTTGGTTGCGCGTGTTCGAGGTACTGATTGGATCTATACTTACTTACGATCCTTCTATGCCGATCCTAGTCGTCCATTTGGTGTTAATAATTTAGTGTTCCCAAGTGTCGGTATGCCGCATGCTCTCGAAGAGTTACAAGGTGCACCACATAAAGCATTTGAGACCAAAATGATTGACGGTGAGAAAGTGCAAGAGTTTATCGGGATCGAATCTGATGGTACCGGAGAGCTGAGCGCCGAAGAATATGACGATATGGTGCGTGATTTAGTTAACTTCCTTGATTACTCTGCTGAGCCAATGAAGCTGGAACGACAGCAAATGGGCTTGTGGGTGATGGGCTTTATTGCGGTATTCTTTGTTTTAACTGTATTGTTGAAGAAAGAATATTGGCGTGATGTCCACTGATAAGGTAATCTAGTGGGTTAAGAATCTCGCAATGGGGGCTTAAGCCTCCATTGCTTTTTGTGTATTAAATATACTGGAGGGGTTGATGGCTGTTGCTGCCAATAAACGCTCTGTGATGACTCTGTATTCTGATGCTTCAGACATCTACAGCCATCAGGTGCGTATCGTACTAGCCGAGAAAGGTGTTAGTGTTGAAATCGAGCTGGTTGATCCATTGAATCTACCTGAAGATCTGTTAGAGCTGAATCCATACCAGTCAGTTCCTACATTGGTTGATCGTGAATTAGCACTATACCAAGCGAACATCATTATGGAGTACTTGGATGAGCGTTTTCCTCACCCACCTCTAATGCCGGTTTACCCTGTTGCTCGTGGTAACAGCCGTCTAATGATGTACCGTGTTGAGCGTAACTGGTACTCACTTGCAGAGAAGATTAATACTGGCACTGCCGATGAAGCTGACAAAGCACGTAAGCAATTACGTGAAGAGTTACTTGCATTAGCACCAGTATTTGCAGAATTCCCATTCTTCATGAGTGATGAGTTCAGCTTGGTTGACTGTTACCTTGCTCCACTACTATGGCGTCTACCTGAAATGGGTATTGAACTAAGTGGTGCTGGCGCAAAAGAAGTGAAAACTTACATGACACGTGTATTTGAACGTGACTCTTTCCTAGCTTCATTGACTGAAGCTGAACGTGAAATGCGTTTAGCTGGCCAGTAATATGGATATGGAAAAAATGACACCGCGTCGTCCTTATTTGTTGCGGGCATTTTATGATTGGTTAGTGGACAACGATCTCACACCACACTTGGTTGTTGATGCAACATTACCAGGTGTACAAGTACCAATGGAGTTCGTTAGTGATGGTCAAATCATCCTAAACGTTGCTCCTCGTGCTGTGGGGAATTTAGAACTGGGTAATGAAGCGGTTAGCTTTAATGCGCGTTTTAGTGGTCGTCCACATTCTGTTATTGTACCTATGTACGCTGTGCTTGCTGTTTATGCGCGTGAAAACGGAGCAGGAACAATGTTTGAGCCAGAGCCTAGCTATGAATCAGATATGCCAGTCTTTGATGATGTTGATGATATCGAAGATATGATTGATGAAGCATCAGAGCCTAGCTCTCCATTTGCCGTGGTTAGTGAAACTGAAACTGCCGGTGATGATCCTGACGATGAGCCGCCACGTCCTCGCGGTCGTCCAAGCTTACGTGTTGTGAAATAGATAGTTTCTCTTTAATAAAAAAACGCAGCCAATAGGCTGCGTTTTTTTATATCGATAAAGGGTGATTAGCGATTTTGACTCGGTTCGAATAATGTCACAACTTTTTTAACGCCATTGATATTCCGTGCAATATTGATCGCAATTTCTTTTTGGCGTGGCGTCACATAGCCTAAAAGGTAGACTCGCCCCCCTTCGCTGATCACTTGGATCACCGCTCCTGTTAACTGCTTGCTCGCGATGAGTTGAGATTTTACCTTGGTGGTTAGCCAGGCATCATAACTAATGTCACCTACGCTAAGTAAAGGTCTCACTTCAAGTTGGTTATACAGATCTTTTACATTAGCAATATGCTTAACTTGCTGAGCAAATTGTGCTTTTGCAGCGGCAGAAGTGGCTTGACCAATCAGTAGTACTTTACCGTTAAGCGAGATACTGTTGGCACTGATTGAGCGGGTAAATTGGCGGCTATTTGCCAGACCCGAAATATCCATTTCTACTTTTTGATCTTGCCAATGTTGTTCTATATCTCGTGGATCTTGCGTGGAAAAACTCGAACATCCTTGTAATACAATGCTAAAAATTAGCAATAGGCGGCATACCCAGTTCATTGATTATCCTTCGTGGTGCGGGAAGAGTACTTGGTCAATAAGATCGCACAAGCAATGTACTGTTAGTAAGTGGACTTCTTGAATACGTGCGGTACGTTGAGATGGGATACGAATTTCAACATCTTGTATACCAAGTAACCCTGCCATTTCGCCGCCATCTTTACCGGTTAAGGCGATGATAGTCATATCACGTGTAAGTGCAGCTTCCATTGCTTTGATAATGTTCTTGCTATTACCGCTGGTTGATAATACAAACAGAATATCACCGGCTTGACCGAGTGCGCGCACTTGTTTTGAAAACACTTCGTCGTGGTGATAATCATTAGCAATTGCTGTCAAAATTGTTGTGTCAGCCGTTAATGCTAAAGCGGGAAGGCTTGGGCGCTCAGTTTCAAAGCGATTAATAAGACATGAAGCAAAGTGTTGTGAATTAGCTGCTGAGCCACCATTACCGCAACATAAAATCTTATTGCCGTTTAATAGGCTCTGAACCATGACTTGGGCAGCTTTTGAGATGGAATCGGGAAGTGCTTCTGCTGCTGCAATTTGAGTTTGAATACTTTCGGTGAAACTTTCGCGAATGCTATCTAGCATGATTAACCTTCAACTAAGATGTTGGTATGCCACTCAATATGGTGTTCTTGACCTTCAATTGTCACGACATCAAACCGACATTCGGTTTGATCGATTGAAAAGCCATTTTTCTGTAACCAAAAAAGGGCGGTGCGTTTTATTTTTTGTTGTTTATGCCAATTCACCGCTTCTGAAGCCGAACCGAAATGGCGATGTGTCCGGTATTTTACTTCAATAAAGACAAAACATTTACCATGTCGCATGATTAAATCAATTTCACCACCGCGACAGCTAAAATTTCGTTCGATAAGCTTAAGACGGTGGCGAGACAGAAACTGTTCCGCCATCCGTTCATAAGTTTGACCTTGTTGTCGTTTATTCAGGTTGAATACCGTCTGCAGTGAATTTACCCCAGTCAATGTGACGATGGATCACACATTGGCTATCGGCACTTAATTTGCCTGTAACACCTTGTGTTGTGTAATCACTCATCGCACGTAATTGTGGTAATTCGTTACTTAAAAGGTAAGCATCCATACCAAAAGCATGAAGGCGAACACTGGTATTACCTTCATTTGGCCACAATTGGTTGAAACGCTCCATATAACTTGCCGGTGGATTGATTAGAAGTGGAATATCACCGATTTCTACGCCTTGTATTTCTGGAGAGTATCCTTTGCGATCTGGATTACTTCGAGAGCTAACATAAATTTGTGGTGGGTTACCACTTGGTGGTAATGATGCTTCAATAAATGGCTTTATAGTCATCAATTCATTTTTGCTAGCAACGATATATATCGCATCTGTCTTACTACCTGGTGCACGCCCAAATACCTGACGGATTTGCTGTGGTATCTCATCGCTTGCACCAAATGTAGCCACTTGTGCTGGTTGACTATTTAAGCTTGTCCACTCTTGATTAAAAGCAGAACTTACTCGCTGACCATAACTGTTTGATGGTACAAGTACGACAGGATCACGATGACCTTCATTGAAAATATGCTCTGCAGCTTGCTCGGCACTTTGCTCTGGCGAAAGAGCAAAATAACACGCATTAGGGTGGTTGCTGGTAATTTCAGGTGGCATATTTAACGCCAACGTATTGATATGAGTGGTGTTATCTTGTTGAAACTCTGAAATCTTATTCTTACGCAGTGGACCGACAACAAATTGAGTGCCATTTTGCTGTAATTTTGCCACGATAGAAGCCATTGGTTCTGCTTCTGTATCATAGATATTAAGATTGGTATCAGCGCTTCTGTTAGCATCATCCATCATTGCATCTATAAAGCCATCACGTACATTTTTACCTTGTGCGGCAAAGCGACCAGATAATGGTAAAAGTAAAGCGACACGATCTAGCTTAATGGCTTTAAGGTTCATTACCGCTTCAAGTTCTTTGGGTAAGTATTGATTAGCTGGATGGTACGGATGTTGGCTTAACCATTGCTCAACTGCGCTTTTTAATTTGCCTGGTTGACGGCTAGCGCTATTTTTTAACATGGCAAGCTCAACCCAACCTTTTAATACGCCTTCATCACTACCAATTTTGGCGTTACTCAGCTGTGCGTTGGAGTAGTCAGATAAATCATTCCACAGGTTATTCCAGTTGTCTGCTTTTTGATCCCGATTTAAGTAAAAATCAAGTTTACTGCGTTCACGCGCGGCTTGAAATTTATGGTTAAGTTGATCTAATAATTCAGCACGGAAAGTGTAATAACGTTGATACTGACTTTTCGTTAACTGCCAAGACGGTTGGAAATTTAGACTATTAAGTGCTTCTTGATATTGCCCTTGATGATAGCGGATCGCTGCACGAGCAAGTTGCCATTCAGCAATTTGCAAAGGGCTCATAGATTGTTGTGATAGTTTGGTAACTTGTTGGTCAGCTTGCTGCCATTTACCTTCTTCTATCATTGCTTTAAGGGCTAATATTTCCCAGTTAATACGCTCAGCACCCTTACTGGCTTGAGCTTTACTGAGGTAGGCGGCTGAGCTTTGAGCGGCTGCCGCAGTGATATCCGTTAATGGAGCCTGCTGATTGTACAGGTTTGGCGTGCTACAGCCTGCTAAAATAACAGCAAGGGCTACAGGCGCCATTAGTCGTGATACACTTTTACGCTTATGGGTAAAATTGGGCATTGAATTCATTCAACTGTGACAAATTACTCTTGATATTAATTGCAGATGAGATCTAAGACAAATGAGTGAAACCAATTCAAGCATGGTTGATGTTGCTACGTTATACATCGTACCTACACCCATCGGTAATTTGGCTGATATAACACAACGAGCATTAGACGTGTTAGCAAATGTAGATTTGATTGCTGCTGAAGATACTCGCCATACATCACGCTTGTTATCCCATTTCTCTATCTCAACCCGCACCTTTGCGCTTCATGATCATAACGAGCAGCAAAAAGCTGACTTCTTGATTGAAAAGCTTCAGTCAGGTACCAGTATTGCGTTGGTATCAGATGCTGGTACGCCGCTGATCAGTGATCCAGGGTATCATCTTGTTAATCGCTGTCGTCAAGCGGGGGTAAAAGTTGTGCCATTACCAGGCCCATGTGCAGTGATCACTGCCTTGAGTGGTGCAGGCTTACCGTCTGACCGATTTAGCTTTGAGGGCTTTTTGCCACCCAAAAGTAAAGGTCGCCGTGACTGTTTTCAAGCGTTAGCAAACGATGAGCGTACGTTAATTTTTTACGAATCGCCACATCGTATTAATGATTCCCTGAGTGATATGTTAGCCGTGCTTGGTGCTGAACGCCAAGTAGTATTAGCGCGTGAGTTAACAAAAACTTATGAAACAATCCATGGTGCGCCATTAGGAGAGTTAATTGAGTGGCTTGCTGAAGACAGTAATCGTGTTCGTGGTGAGATGGTGGTTTTAGTCGCCGGTCATCGCGCGCAAAAAGAAGAACTATCAGCAGAATCATTACGTACACTGGGCTTGTTAGTCAAAGAATTACCATTGAAAAAAGCGGCTGCACTAACAGCGGAAATTCACGGTGCGAAAAAGAATGCGCTGTATAAGTGGGGGTTAGAAAACCTAGGCTAAAAATAAAATTAACGGCTGCTAATTTTTTGTGGGCTGTATGACTAGATTTGGTGGGAATTAGCTTTTTTTGCTGTTTTTTTAGTCAGGCTGTAATTTTGTTTCGTTTTTCGCTAGCAACTGTGATCGTTGTCTTATACAATCCGTGCCGGAGTTGGTCAGGTAATCGCTGCTTCATTGATGTCCTTTGGGAGACTGATGAAGGGGAGGAAAGTCCGGGCTCCACAGGGCAGGGTGCCAGATAACGTCTGGGGGGCGCAAGCCCACGACAAGTGCAGCAGAGAGCAAACCGCCGATGGCCTATTGCTTGCAATAGTGCACAGGTAAGGGTGAAAGGGTGCGGTAAGAGCGCACCGCGCAGCTAGTAATAGTTTGTGGCAGGGTAAACTCCACCCGGAGCAAGACCAAATAGGTCCCTAATGGCGCGGCCCGCGTTGGGGACGGGTAGGTTGCTTGAGTCTGTGAGCGATTGCAGACCTAGACGAATGATTGCCGCCGCGCAAGCGGAACAAAACCCGGCTTATCGACCGACTCCCTACATTTAGAGAAGGTGGTGTTTGGATAACAAACACCACCTTTTTTTCGTCTTATTCCCGCATAAACATAACTTTCGCTTGATGACTACAGAGTGTGTTAGAACTCTGTTTGAATTACTGTCAGACGCTTGACATCGTTTTTGTCTCATACGTACACTTTATGGTGGGAATTTGTGGGGAAAAGTGGTGCAGTCGCATTCTCTTTGTTTTTAATTCTGCTAAAGTCGGTTACTACGGCTGATTTTTAGTATCATTGAATGGGCATGTGAATGTTAAGAGGCGCAACGGTTATATCGCTCGATAACAAAGGACGCATTGCGATTCCTAAGCGTTATCGTGCTGAGGTAACAAATCATTGTGACGGCTTATTCGTATGCACTATTGATCACCAGTTTTCTTGCTTGTTGCTCTATCCCATGAATGAATGGGTACACATTGAAGCGAAGTTAGCGACATTATCAAGCCTTCATCCTGCGGAGCGTCGAATTCAACGTTTGTTACTCGGCCACGCTAGTGAATGTGATATGGATGGGCAGGGGCGAATTCTACTTCCTGCTACCTTACGACAATACGCGCACTTACAAGATAAGATCATGCTTGTAGGCCAATTCAATAAATTTGAAATTTGGTCTGAATCTTTGTGGCAACAGCAAATTGAACACGATATCAACCTTCAGGCTGAGGATGCGATAGCACAGTCATCGCGCCTTAGTGAGCTTTCACTTTAGCTGAACTTATATTTATGTCTGAACAATTTGAGCACGTTTCCGTTTTACTGAATGAATCTGTAGACGGATTAGCAATTAAACCCGACGGTATTTATATCGATGGTACCTTTGGCCGTGGGGGACACAGTCGCCTTATTCTTTCTCATTTAGGTGAGAATGGTCGTCTATACAGCATTGACCGAGATCCTCAAGCGATTGCTGAAGCTCAGAAGATTGATGATCCTCGCTTCGAAATTATCCATGGCCCATTCTCTGGCATGGAAAAATACATGGAAGAGCGTGATTTAATTGGTCGTGTTGATGGTGTGTTACTGGATTTAGGTGTGTCATCACCGCAATTAGATGATGCAGAGCGCGGCTTTAGCTTTATGCGAGATGGCCCGCTTGATATGCGTATGGATCCGACATCGGGTCAATCAGCTGCTGAATGGTTGGCTGAAGCGGAAGCGGATGATATTGCATGGGTACTAAAAGAGTTTGGTGAAGAGCGCTTTGCCAAGCGTATTGCTCGCGGTATTGTTGAGCACCGTGAAAACCCAGAAAAAGAGCCACTAACACGTACCCGTGAATTAGCGAGCTTAATTGCGGCGGTATCGCCGTTTAAAGATAAGCACAAACACCCAGCAACACGTAGTTTTCAAGCGATTCGTATTTACATTAACAGTGAGTTAGATGAAATTGAAACAGCGCTAAACGGTGCGGTGAATATTTTAGCTCCTGAAGGTCGTTTATCCGTGATCAGTTTCCACTCATTGGAAGATCGTATGGTAAAACGCTTTATTCGTAAACAGAGCAAAGGACCTGAAGTTCCAGCAGGTTTACCGCTTACTGAAGAACAGATTAAAGCTTTAGGTAGCGCTGCACTTAAAACGGTAGGCAAAGCCATCAAACCTTCTCAAGATGAATTAGGGTACAACACACGAGCGCGTAGCTCTGTACTAAGGTTGGCTGAGCGTCTATGAAGCAACCTACAGAATCATCATTGAATCTGGCTCGCCTGATTGGACGTGATCTCGTCACTGTCGGGCTTGTTCCTCTCATTCTTTCTTTTATTATTCTCGCATCAGCATTGTCAGTGGTGTATATCACCCATGACACACGCCAGCAAATTGTGAAACAAGAACAATTGTTAACTGAACGTGAAGGATATGATGTGGAATGGCGAAATCAGATCCTCGAAGAAAATTCGCTTGCAGAGCACAGTCGTATTGAACGATTAGCTGAGACTGAACTCAAAATGCAACGACCATCCGCTGATAGTGAAATTGTTATCCAATAAACATGAAATTATTCAATCGTTCGACGTCGAAAAATAGCGTAACCAAGAAAGCGAAACCATTTATTAAATGGCGCTTTACTGTTGTTTGTATTTTTATCCTGTTAGGATTTTTCGGCTTAATTGCTCGTGCCGCTTATATTCAGGTACTGGAACCGGGTCGCCTTATTCAAGAAGGTGATGCGCGTTCTTTACGTACTAAGTTGATGCCTTCTGCGCGCGGTATTATCTCTGATCGTAACGGTGAACAGCTGGCTGTTAGTGTGCCTGTTCAAGCTGTATTCGCAAACCCTGCAGAAATATTTAAGCATGGTGGCTTAAGTGATGTAGAGCGATGGCATGCATTAGCTGATGTACTGGATCTCGATCGCACTTGGCTATTACATGAATTAGAAACAAAGAAAAATCGCCGCTTTATTTATCTTGCTCGTCAAGTTAGTCCTGCAATGGCAAATTACGTCCATAAATTAAAACTTCCCGGTATTGGCTTAAAAGATGAATCTCGTCGTTTTTACCCTTCAGGTGAAGTTAGTGCACACTTATTAGGTTTTACCGGTATTGATGGCCATGGTCTTGATGGTGTGGAGAAAACCTACGATGGTTGGTTAACGGGTGAGCCGGGTCGACGTACCGTACGTAAAGACCGTTACGGCCGCGTGGTTGAAAATATATCTCAACAAAAGCGTCAACCGGGTAAGCCATTACAGCTCAGTATTGATCAGAGAATTCAGGCTGTCGCGTATCGAGCGGCAAAAGAAGGCGTGATGGATATTCCTGCAACGTCAGTTAGCATCGCTATATCTGATGTGCGTACGGGGGAAATTTTGGCGATGGTTAATGCGCCGTCGTTTAACCCAAATAATCGCAATGATCGTCAACCCTATAAGATGCGTAACCGCGTCATTACCGATACTTTTGAACCGGGCTCTACGGTTAAGCCGTTTGTCGTGTATACCGCGATGAAACACGGTATTGCGAATGAACATACTTTAATTGCGATCCCTCAAAGTAAGCACTTCCGTGTTGGAAGCAAGGTTATAACTGATGTTTCACGTGTTGAACCGTTAGCGACGGTACAACGCATTCTACAAAAGTCGAGTAACATCGGTGTGACCAAGTTGTCACTCGCAATGCCTGTTGACTACATCCTTGATACGTATCGTAAAGTCGGTTTTGATGAGCCATCTGGTATTAACTTGATTGGTGAAACAACAGGCCACTTCCCTAACCGTTACCGTTGGTCTGATATTGAACGTGCGACGTTAGCGTACGGTTATGGTTTATCGTTAACACCGATTCAGTTGCTGCATGCTTACACAACGTTGGGTGCGTATGGCATTAAGCGACCACTATCAATACTAAAGACTGAAAGAGTCGTACCGGGTGAGCAAGTGCTCGATCCAGCGATTGTTAAAAAAGTCTTGTTAATGATTGAGTCAGTCACCGATAAAAAAGGTGGTGGCGGTGGTTGGCGTGCAGCTGTTCCTGGTTACCGTGTTGGTGTGAAGACGGGTACCGCGAAAAAAGCGATTGCTGGTGGTTATGGTGATGATTATTTCTCCTATACTGTCGGTATTGCACCGATCAGTAAACCACGTTTAGCGATCGTCGTTATGGTTAATGAGCCGAAAGGTAAAGTTTTCTATGGCGGTGCTGTTGCTGCGCCAATTCTATCTAAAGTATTAGGCAGCGCTTTACAGATTTTAAATGTGCCGCCAGATGCTGATACGTTACATAAAGTTGATCTGGATAAGGGAGTCTAAATAATGGCATCGTCGAAGAGTGTGATGAAATTAGGGGCGCTGTTATCACCATGGCTTGCAATTGATAAGTTGCCTCTTGAACTTACAGAAAGCCAGATTGACGCGATAACATTAGACAGTAGAGAAGTCACCGCAGGAAGTTTATTTACAGCGGTGAATGGACATACTGTTGACGGTCGTCGATTTATTGATACGGCGATACAGGCGGGTGCAAGCGCGATTATTGCAGAGGCTGATGGGATCGCTAATGAAGGCGATATAGCGCTTAAAGATGGCGTGTATATTGTTTACCTTCAGGATCTTAATCATAAGCTTTCCGCAATTGCTGGACGTTTCTTTGATCATCCCGATCAAAAGCTGGCACTGTATGCCGTCACGGGAACAAATGGTAAAACCACCATCAGTCAATTATTAGCCCAATGGGCGAACCTTGTTGGCTACAAAGCGGGTGTGATGGGGACGACCGGAAATGGTTTGTTGGTTGATTTAAAACCTGCTGCTAATACCACAGGTAGCGCGATTGAAATTCAACAAACCTTAGCTCAACTGGTAGAGCAAGGGGCCGACTTTGCTGCGATGGAGGTTTCATCGCATGGATTGGTTCAAGGTCGTATCCGTGATCTTCATTTCAAAGCGAGCATCTTTACCAATTTAAGTCGTGATCACTTAGATTATCATGGCAACATGCAAAATTATGCTGACGCTAAAAAGTCATTGTTCACTGAACACCAAAGTGGCATTGCGATCATCAATGCAGATGATGCTGTCGGGGCGTCATGGCTTAAAGATATACCGAATGCGGTGGCGGTAGCGATTGATCCACAAGCGGTTGTCAACCATGCAGGGCTAAAGCTGTGGGCAACAGGAGTGCAGTTCAGTACCCAAGGTGTGACCATTGAGTTTGACTCGAGTTGGGGACAAGGTAAGTTTACTGCGCCTTTGGTTGGTTCATTTAATGCCACCAACTTGTTGTTAGCATTAGCCACATTACTCGCGACAAACCACTCAATAGCGGATTTACTTGAAAAAGCCCCCCAATTACAAGCAGTAATTGGACGCATGGAAGTTTTTCAAGACACTGACAAAGCTATGATGGTGGTCGATTATGCTCATACGCCGGATGCGTTAGAGAAAGCATTGCAAGCACTACGTGTGCATTGTGACGGTAAGTTATGGTGTATTTTTGGTTGTGGTGGTGATCGTGATAGCGGTAAACGCCCTATGATGGCTGAAGTTGCCGAGCGCCTTGCAGATCAAATTATTCTGACTGACGATAACCCTCGCAGTGAAGATCCTAAAGATATTGTTGACGATATGCTTGCTGGTCTTATTTCTCCAGAATCCGCGACTATTATTCATGATCGTGAAACGGCTTGTCGTCATGCACTTACTCACGCTTCTTGCCAAGATATTATCTTAGTGGCAGGTAAAGGGCATGAGGATTATCAAATTCTCGCTGATCGCACTATTCATTATTCTGACCGCGAAACGGTAGCTGCATTATTAAAGGAGTTGGCATGATTGACGTTCAACTAAGTCAGCTTGCATCGGCATTAAATGCCGAGTTAATTGGCGCTGATGTTGCAATTGCTGCAGTATCGACAGATACACGTAATATCCCATCAGAAACGTTATTTATCGCGTTAAAAGGTGAGCGTTTTGATGCTCATGATTTTTGTCAAACAGCGAAGGATAATGGTGCAAAAGCGCTGTTGGTAAGTAAACCCTTACCGGTTGAATTACCACAGTTAGTGGTTAGTGATACACGCATTGCTTTAGGAATGATGGGTGCATGGCTTAAAGCACAAATGACTGAAAAGTATGGCTTAAAGACATTAGCATTAACTGGAAGTTGCGGTAAAACAACGGTAAAAGAAATGTCTGCTGCGATTTTGGCTAATAAAGGTCAAGTCTTAGCAACCGCTGGTAATTTTAATAATGACATTGGTGCGCCACTGACGTTATTGCGTTTAACGCCTGAATATCAATATGCAGTTATTGAGCTTGGTGCTAATCATCAAAATGAAATCTCGTATACCACAAATTTAGTTAAGCCTAATGTAGCGTTGATTAATAATATTGCAGCTGCGCATTTAGAAGGCTTCGGCTCGTTACAAGGTGTAGCAAAAGCCAAAGGTGAAATCTTCGAAGGGTTGGTAGAAAACGGTACTGCGATTATTAATCTCGAATCGAATGATTTAGCGTTATGGCAGCCACTATTAGCAGATCATCAAGTATTAACATTCTCGACAGACTCGCATCAAGCGGATTATTTTGCCGAGAAGATAAAGATTACCACTCAAGGGTTAGCCTGTTTTACAATGTGTACCCCAATCGGCAAGATCGACATTAATTTAGCACTTGCGGGCATGCATAATGTGTCAAATGCATTAGCTGCTGCGGCGTTAACTGTCTCCTTAGGGGCGACATTAGCTGATGTTAAAGCTGGGCTAGAAACCATGGCGAATGTAAAAGGTCGTCTTGATATTACAGAGCCTCATGCAGGGTTACGTCTGATTGATGATACCTATAACGCCAGTGTTGCTGCGGTAAAAGCTGCGATTGATGTGTTAGCAAGCTTTGAAGGTAAGCGCTACTTCATTTTTGGCGATATGGCTGAACTGGGTGAAGAAAGTGATAATCTTCACCGAGAAGTGGGCGAATATGCTCTAGAAAAACAGCTTGATTGTGTGATGACGTTTGGTCACTCAAGCGCTGTGGTTAGTGAGCTCAATCAAGGACAACACTTCAGTGATAAAGATTCGCTAATCATGTCACTGAAACAACGATTACAACAATATTCTCGTCAACCTGATATTGAGACTGTCACTGTGCTAGTAAAAGGTGCAAGAAGTTCAAAGATGGAAGACGTAATTGCAGCCTTGCAGGAAGATAAATAATGATTTACTGGTTAGCTGAACAATTTCAGTCAACACTCCCTTTTTTCCGATTGTTCGAATACCTAACATTCCGAGCGATCATGAGTATTCTAACAGCATTGCTGTTTTCGTTATGGATGGGGCCTCGGATGATTGCCCGTTTGCAAATGTTGCAAATTGGTCAAGTCGTACGTAATGAAGGTCCTGAATCACACTTTAGCAAGCGTGGTACTCCAACGATGGGCGGTATCATGATCCTAGCAGCAATAACATTTACTGTATTGCTTTGGTGTGACTTAACTAACCCTTATGTCTGGGCTGTATTGGTTGTCATGTTGGGTTATGGTGCAGTCGGTTTTGTTGATGATTACCGTAAAGTTGTTCGTAAAAACACGGACGGTTTGATTGCGCGCTGGAAGTACTTCTGGCAATCAGCGATTGCACTTGTTGTCGCATTTGCACTATATGCATACGGTAAAGACACGGCAGCGACTCAGCTTGTGGTTCCTTTCTTTAAAGATGTTATGCCACAACTAGGTTTGTTCTACATCGTTATGACTTACTTTGTGATTGTCGGTACCAGTAACGCCGTTAACTTAACTGATGGTCTTGATGGCTTGGCGATTATGCCGACCGTCATGGTATCGGCAGGCCTGGCTTTTATTGCATGGGCAACAGGTAACTTTAACTACGCCGAATATCTTCATATTCCGTATATCAAAGATGCTGGCGAGCTAGTGATAGTATGTACTGCTATCGTTGGTGCCGGTCTTGGTTTCTTATGGTTTAACACTTACCCAGCCCAAGTCTTTATGGGCGATGTGGGCTCATTAGCACTGGGTGGCGCACTGGGTACGATTGCTGTGCTTGTTCGCCAAGAGCTACTACTTGTGATCATGGGTGGTGTGTTTGTAATGGAAACCGTATCGGTAATTCTACAAGTAGGATCATACAAACTACGTGGCCAACGTATCTTCCGTATGGCGCCTATCCATCACCATTACGAATTAAAAGGCTGGCCAGAGCCACGTGTTATTGTGCGCTTTTGGATTATTACACTGATGTTGGTATTGATTGCGTTAGCAACGCTTAAGGTTCGTTAAAAATGAAAGGCTTGGCTGGTGTGAATACGATCGTTGTTATCGGTCTAGGTATGACAGGGTTATCTGTTGTCAATCATTTAATGCGTCTACCACAGTCACTGACCATTAAAGTCATTGATACTCGTGACAATCCGCCCGGCCAAGATCAATTGCCAGATTCTGTTGAGCTATGTAGCGGTCAATGGAATAGTGAATGGTTATTGTCTGCGGATTTGATCGTTACAAGCCCTGGTATTGCACTAGCAACGCCAGAGCTTGTCGTTGCAGCAGAAGCGGGTGTTGAAATTGTTGGTGACATTGAGCTGTTTGCGCGTGAAGTTGATAAACCTGTTGTGGCAATTACTGGCTCAAATGGTAAGAGTACCGTAACGAGCTTAGTCGGTGAAATGGCGAAAGAAGCCGGTATTGATGTCGGTGTTGGCGGTAATATTGGCTTTGCAGCCCTTGATATGCTGGCGCAACAACATGCACTTTATGTATTAGAGCTTTCGAGCTTCCAATTAGAAACGACGACTTCTCTTGAGTTAACAGCCGCTGTTTACTTAAATCTTTCAGAAGATCACATGGATCGCTACCCTGGCGGTTTAGCACAATATAGCCAAGCAAAGATGCGTATTTTTGATCACGCAAAGCTGGCTGTTTTCAATCGTGATGATTTAGCAACCAAACCGACTCAATTTAGTGGTGCAATGACAAGCTTTGGTTTTGATGATCAAGACTATGGCATTATCTTAGTGAATGGCAAAGAGTGGCTAGCGGTGAACGGTGAAGCTGTAATGGCTGTGGCTGATATTGCTTTAGTTGGCCGCCACAATGTTGCCAACTGTTTAGCAGCACTTGCACTTGCTGATGCAGCAGGGATCCCGCGTGATGCAGCATGTCGTGCAATGCAACGTTATACCGGCCTTGCGCATCGTTGCCAACTTGCGGTTAATCGTCATGGTGTTCGATGGGTTAATGATTCAAAAGCCACGAACCTTGCAAGCACGTTAGCTGCGCTGAATGGTTTGCAACTTGAGGGCAAATTGCATCTATTGATGGGCGGCGATAGTAAAGGAGCCGAGTTCAGTGAACTAAAACCGGTTTTAGCTGACTTAAACGTACAGTTGTATAGCTTTGGTCGTGATCGACACTTATTTAACGATGTTGTTGATAACGCCATCAGTGTTGAAACCATGAGTGAAGCTATGGTCTGTATTAGCCGCACCGTTCAATCTGGAGATATGGTTTTATTATCGCCTGCTTGTGCTAGTTGGGATCAATTTGCCAACTTCATGGCACGTGGTGATGCTTTTGTTGAACAAGCGATTCAGTTACAAGATTCGGTTTCAGGAAATATTTGATGTTAAAAATGATCCGTAATGGATTTGCCGCTGTGGGGGGCTGGTTTATTAAGCCTAGTAAGCCCTGTTTGTATGACCGCCAATTGGTTTGGATCGCTATTGCATTGATGATCACAGGCCTGGTGATGGTGACATCGGCTTCTATTCCTGTTGCGACACGCCTTACAGGTATTCCATTTTATTTTGCCTATCGTCATGCGTTTTTTCTTTGTGGTGCAATTTTTATTGCTGCCATTGTATTGCAAATACCATTAGCTAAATGGAAGCAATATAGTTTCCCGATGTTGTTGGTATCCATAATTTTACTTGCAGTTGTGTTAATCATTGGTCGTTCAGTTAATGGTGCTGCACGTTGGATCCCATTAGGCATATTTAACCTTCAGCCTGCCGAGGTTGCCAAGCTCTCTTTATTCATATTTCTTGCAGGTTACCTCGTCAGACAATATAACCAAGTGCGCGGTAGCTTCATTGGCTTCTTAAAACCGCTTGCCGTCTTGGGGATTCTTTGTGTGCTATTGCTGATGCAGCCCGATTTAGGTTCATCGGTAGTAATGTTCGTTACCACTATCGGTATGCTATTTATCGCTGGTGCAAAACTTTGGCAATTTTTGATGATGCTAGGTACCGCTCTTGTGGGTATTGCCTTTCTGATCGTTTTAGAACCCTATCGTATGCGCCGCGTAACGTCATTTCTTAACCCATGGCAAGATCCTTACGGTAGTGGTTATCAGCTCACTCAGTCATTAATGGCATTTGGTCGTGGTGAATGGTTTGGACAAGGCTTAGGTAATTCAATTCAAAAGTTGGCTTATCTTCCTGAAGCGCACACAGACTTTGTATTTGCGGTATTAGCTGAAGAGTTAGGCTTAGCTGGCGTTATTGTTGTACTGTGTTTACTGTTTGCGCTGGTTTACAAGGCCTTAATGATTGGTCGTAAATGTCTTGAAAGTGGTTTGCTGTTTGGTGGATTTCTGGCATTTGGCTTTGGCTTTTGGTTTGCATTCCAAACCCTTGTTAACGTTGGTGCTGCTGCAGGTATTGTTCCAACTAAAGGTCTAACGTTACCACTTATCAGTTACGGTGGTTCCAGTTTATTTATTATGGCAGCTGCGGTTGCCATTCTGATTCGTATTGATTTTGAGCAGCGCGTCGCGGAGAAATTTGAGTCAGCAGAGCCGGCTGAAATTGATGATGAAGCGCTTGATAATATGGACGGAGCGGTGCAGCAAGTTGCTATCGATCCTGAGGCTTTACTTAGTGAGCCTACTCAATTAAATAATGATAAAAAAGACGCTCATGGCAAAGAATAAACGTTTATTAGTAATGGCGGGTGGTACTGGCGGTCATGTTTTTCCTGGTCTTGCTGTTGCACAAAAATTGCAACAACAGGGGTGGGAGATCCGCTGGTTAGGTACCGCAGATCGTATGGAAGCAGATTTAGTGCCTAAGCATGGCATTGAAATCGATTTCATCAAAGTGAAAGGGTTACGTGGTCAAGGTGTACTGCGTTTACTGACTGCACCATTTAAGATTGTGGGGGCTATTTTACAAGCCCGTAAATATATTAAAGCATGGCAGCCTGATGTTGTACTTGGCATGGGAGGTTATGTTAGCGGTCCTGGCGGTGTTGCGGCTTGGTTATCAGGTGTTCCTGTTGTATTGCATGAGCAAAATGCCGTAGCAGGTTTAACGAATCAGTGGCTGTCAAAAATTGCCGCTAAAGTACTACAAGCATTTCCAGGAGCATTTCCAAATAAAGACGTTGTGGGCAATCCTGTTCGCCATGATGTGACAGTTTTACCTGCTCCTGTAGAACGATTTGCAGAGCGTACAGGGCCGATTCGTATTTTGGTGATGGGCGGCAGTCAGGGTGCACGTATTTTGAACCAAACCATGCCTGAAGTGGCAAAGGTGTTAGGCGATAGCGTTACCATTTGGCACCAAGCAGGTAAAGGTAGCCAGCAATCAACAGAACAAGCTTATAACGAACAAACCACCACACCTCACAAAGTTACTGAGTTTATTGATGATGTTGCTGCCGCTTATAGTTGGGCTGATTTAGTGGTTTGTCGCTCTGGGGCGCTAACCGTTTCTGAATTGTCTGCTGCCGGTGTTGGTGCCATCTTTATTCCATTTATGCACAAAGATCGTCAACAAGCACTCAATGCCGATCATTTGGTGCAATGTGGCGCTGCAAAAATGATTGAGCAAATGGATTTGACGGCGTCAAGTTTAGCGAATGAAATTCAACAATTAGATCGTCATACGCTTGAAACAATGGCGTGTGCTGCACGAGAAGCTGCTATTATCGATGCCGATGAACGAGTAGCTAACGTGATTAAATCACTAGTAAAAAATTAATACGGGAACAAAGTGATGAATAAACTGGATAACCAGCAATTAGCAAAAATTCGTACAATGGTGCCAGAGATGCGCCGTGTTGAGCGAATTCACTTTGTTGGCATTGGTGGTGCAGGTATGAGCGGTATTGCTGAAGTACTTGTAAACGAAGGCTACCGTATTAGTGGTTCTGACATTGCGCCGAATGCTGTAACAAACCGTTTGACAGCGAAAGGTGCAGAGATCTTTTTTGGTCATTCAGCTGAAAATATTCAAGGTGCTAGCGTTGTTGTTGCTTCTACGGCAATTAGCAAAGAAAACCCTGAGCTGATGGCGGCGACTGAATTGCGAATTCCTGTTGTACGCCGTGCTGAAATGTTAGCAGAACTAATGCGCTATCGTCATGGTATCGCTATTGCTGGTACGCACGGTAAGACAACAACGACAGCATTAACGACACAGATTTATTCTGAAGCTGGCTTAGATCCAACGTTTGTTAATGGTGGCTTAGTAAAAAGTGCAGGTACTAATGCACGTTTAGGTTGCAGTCGTTATTTAATCGCAGAAGCAGATGAAAGTGATGCCTCTTTCTTGCATCTTCAACCTATGGTGTGTGTGGTCACTAACATTGAAGCTGATCATATGGATACTTATGGCGGCGATTTTGAAGTATTAAAGCAAACCTTCATTGATTTCCTACATAACCTACC
Source organism: Photobacterium sp. GB-1 (assembly GCF_003026165.1). Taxonomy (NCBI): domain Bacteria; kingdom Pseudomonadati; phylum Pseudomonadota; class Gammaproteobacteria; order Vibrionales; family Vibrionaceae; genus Photobacterium; species Photobacterium sp. GB-1. The sequence goes on from NZ_PYOB01000006.1 coordinate 109,183, forward strand.
ATTTTACGGGTTGGCGGTAATGTGTATTGATGATCCTGTGGTACGTGAATTACTGCCGCGTGTGGGTCGTCCAATGCTAACTTATGGTTTTGCAGAAGACGCAGGTGTTCGCATTACAAATTATACGCAAACAGGACAGCAAGGTCATTTCACTGTATTACGCAAAGATAAACCAGCGCTTAACATTACCTTGAATATGCCTGGTAAACATAATGCTTTAAATGCAACGGCAGCGATTGCTGTTGCTACAGAAGAAGGCGTTGATGATGATGCTATCATGCGCGCGTTAATTGAGTTTGAGGGGACGGGTCGACGTTTTGATCATTTAGGGGAGTTTGAAACGGGCAATGGTAACGTAATGCTGGTGGATGATTATGGTCATCACCCAAGCGAAGTGGATGTAACGATTCAAGCTGCACGTGCTGGGTGGGCGGATAAACGCTTAGTGATGATTTTCCAGCCTCACCGTTATAGTCGTACTCGTGATCTCTATGATGATTTTGCAAACGTCCTCGATCAAGTGGATGTATTAGTGATGCTTGATGTTTATTCTGCTGGTGAAGCACCTATTGCTGGAGCTGATGGTCGAGCGTTATGTCGTACTATTCGCTCTCGTGGCAAAATTGATCCTATTTTCGTACCTGAAGCCGAAGAGTTGCCAGCCATTCTTGCAAATATTATTCAAAATGATGATTTAGTTTTGACACAAGGTGCAGGTGATGTCGGCAAAATAGCGCGTCAGCTAGCAGAAATGAAGTTGAATATCGAGACGATGAAAAAAGACGTATAAATTAGTATATGGCAACATGTATACGTCGAAAATGATAATAGCTGGCTATAGATTGTGTAGACAATAGCCAGTTATTTTGTTTTTTTCGATATTTTGGTAGATATATACAAAATTATTCTCAGGTTGTGTACATAAAACGCCTCATGAGTGTTGGAGTGGGTCGAGTTGCTCGGTATAATCGTTTAACTTTGCTTATAACATCTGAGATAGCTGTCAGCTAATTTATACCTATATGGTAAGGTGAAGCTGAATGAGTAAAGCGAAGAGTAAACAATGACTGAAGAAGTCGTAGACCAAGAGTATATACACCCATCGCCAAAAAAGTGGTCGCGCTGGGGTGGATTGGCGTTTTTCCTCTTTGTCATTGGTTTTACGGTTTGGTTATTCAGTGCAACAAAAAGCTGGATGACAGATACTAACCGACTGCCCTTGTCACAATTAGTGATTCAAGGACAATTGCATTATCTAACCAAAGACAATGTACGCCAGACGATATTAACAATTGATCATCTTGGTACTTTCATGACCCAAGATGTTAATACTATTCAGGCTCATGTAGAGGCACTGCCGTGGGTTGCTCATGCTGCAGTACGAAAACAATGGCCTGATACGATCAAAGTTTTCATTGTAGAAAACCAACCAGTAGCGCAATGGGATCATAAATATTTGGTTAATAAAGAGGGCCAAGTATTTAAAGCGCCTGCTGAGCAAGTTGCAGATTTAAACCTTACTAACCTCTCTGGCCCTGAGGCTAGCAGTGAAGAAGTATTAGCTGCATTGCGAGAAATGCGTCCCTTACTGAAGAACGCTGGCTTAAGTATCGCGTCGTTATCATTAAATGAACGTCGAGCTTGGCGAATCTTATTAGCCAATGGCATTACGCTTGACTTGGGCCGAGAGGCTCGAATGGAGCGTCTTAAGCGTTTTATCGAAATTTATCCAGAATTAGTAAAACTGAATAAACCGATAAAATATGTGGATTTGCGTTATGATACTGGCGCAGCTGTGGGTTGGAAAACAATACCGGAACATGATGCTCATGTATCGGATACCAAATAAGAGCGTGTGTTAATGACTAAGGCTGCAGATCAAAAACTTATCGTAGGTCTTGATATCGGCACATCCGAAGTTACGGCTTTGGTTGGGGAAGTGCTGCCCGATAACACGGTGAATGTTATCGGAATGGGAAGCAGTCCGTCACGCGGAATGGACAAAGGCGGGGTCAATGACCTTGAATCTGTTGTTAAATCAGTACAACGAGCCGTTGATAAAGCTGAATTAATGGCTGAATGCCAAATCAGTTCCGTGTACTTGTCGTTATCAGGTAAACATATTAGTTGCCAAACAGAAAAAGGCATGGTGCCAATTTCTGAAAAAGAAGTGACACAAGACGACGTCGATAATGTTATTCATACGGCGAAGTCAGTAAAATTAAGCGATGAACAACGAACTTTACATGTAATTCCTCAGGAGTTTGCTATTGATTATCAAGAGGGGATTAAAAACCCTGTTGGTTTATCAGGAGTTCGTATGGAAGCCAGTGTTCATTTGATCACGTGTCACAATGACATGGCGAAAAACATCGTTAAAGCAGTAGAGCGTTGTGACTTGAAAGTTGATCATCTGATTTTTTCAGGATTAGCATCAAGCTATGCTGTACTGACACCGGATGAGCGAGAGCTCGGCGTATGTGTTGTCGATATCGGCGGCGGTACGATGGATCTTGCTATTTGGTCTGGTGGTGCATTACGACATGCGGCAGTAATTCCGTATGCGGGTAATGTAGTAACCAGTGATATTGCTTATGCATTTGGTACACCGCCGGGTGACGCTGAAGATATTAAAGTGAAATACGGCTGTGCGCTGAGTGAATTGGTGAGTAAAGATGCTAAGGTTGATGTCCCAAGTGTTGGAGGTCGACCATCTCGTAGCTTACAAAGCCAAACACTAGCAGAAGTGATAGAGCCTCGTTACAGCGAATTGCTGGGGCTGGTTAATCAAAAGCTGTTAACAGTACAAGAACAGTTGCGTGAAGCGGGTGTTAAACACCACTTAGCTGCGGGCATCGTCCTAACCGGGGGCGCTGCACAAATGGAAGGTTTGACAGAATGTGCAGAACGGGTGTTCCGTCACCAAGTGCGTATTGGCCAACCTTTAGAGTTAAGTGGTTTAACTGACTATGTTCAGGCCCCAACTTATGCAACTGCAGTAGGCTTACTGCATTACGGAAAGGACAGTCAATCATTTGATGAAAATGAATTAGAACCGAAACGTTCAGTTACTGGTTTATTTTCACGAATTAGTGGTTGGTTAAAAAAAGAATTTTAAACCTGATGCGAACAGGATAACGGAGAGAACACATGTTTGAACCGATGATGGAAATGTCTGATGAAGCGGTAATTAAGGTCATTGGCGTTGGCGGCGGCGGCGGTAATGCTGTCGATCACATGGTACGTGAATCTATCGAAGGCGTGCAGTTCATTAGTGTTAACACTGATGCACAAGCACTACGTAAAACAAGCGTAAGTACAGTTATTCAAATCGGTGGTGATATCACTAAAGGTTTGGGTGCGGGTGCTAACCCACAAGTAGGTCGTGATTCTGCACTAGAAGACCGTGAAGCAATCAAAAAAGAGCTAGAAGGCTCTGATATGATCTTCATTGCTGCTGGTATGGGTGGTGGTACTGGTACAGGTGCTGCTCCAATCATTGCTGAAGTGGCAAAAGAGCTAGGTATTCTTACTGTTGCGGTGGTGACTAAACCATTTAGCTTCGAAGGTAAGAAGCGTATGGCTTTTGCTGAGCAAGGTATCGATGAGCTTTCTAAGCATGTTGATTCATTGATTACGATTCCAAACGAAAAGCTACTAAAAGTACTTGGTCGTGGAATCACATTGCTTGACGCTTTTGCTAAAGCAAACGACGTGCTTAAGAACGCTGTTCAAGGTATTGCTGAGCTAATCACACGCCCTGGTATGATCAACGTCGACTTTGCTGACGTACGTACAGTAATGTCTGAAATGGGTCATGCGATGATGGGTAGCGGTGTTGCTTCTGGCGACGACCGTGCTGAAGAAGCGGCTGAAATGGCAATTTCTAGTCCATTACTAGAAGATATCGATCTAGCTGGTGCACGTGGTGTTCTTGTTAACATCACTGCAGGTATGGACATGCGTCTAGACGAATTCGAAACTGTGGGTAACACAGTGAAAGCATTCGCTTCTGATAACGCAACGGTTGTTATCGGTACATCTTTAGATCCAGATATGACTGATGAACTACGTGTAACAGTTGTTGCTACAGGTATTGGTAAAGAAGTGAAAGCGGATATTACGCTAGTGACTTCATCTAAGCCTGTTCAAGCGACAGTAGCACAAGAAAAAACAGTTGTTGCTGAAGAAAAGACAGTAACTAATAATGATGGTCAAGCGACGGCAGCTAAGCCACAAGCTGATCATGATTACTTAGATATTCCTGCATTTTTGCGTAAACAAGCTGACTAATATCTATAGTTAATAGGTGATGCTGATTGAGTATATAAAAACTCAATGAGACTAAATATATCGGTATTGAAATATTTGGTTTTATCGCAACATAATCAGTAACTTATTAGTGCCTTTAACGATTAGTTTAAAGGCACTCACTTAGCCTATGTCAAATTATTTTGGATATTTAGTAGCTTATGGTATTATTTATGCCCATTTCGCGTAATTGTGCCTGATAATGGGTGTTATTTAGCCTTGTTGCTTGTGACAAAAGTTTGTTTAACAGTTGAGATATGAGCAGATGATCAGACAACGTACACTTAAAAGCATTGTGCAAACGACTGGTGTGGGTCTCCACTCTGGACGTAAAGTGACGCTTATTCTGCGTCCTGCAGCCGCTAATACAGGCGTGATTTATCGTCGTACAGATTTAAATCCTCCTGTGGATTTTCCTGCAAATGCAGATTCTGTGCGTGATACCATGTTATGTACAGCTCTTGTAAATGAAGAGGGCGTGCGTATTTCAACGGTTGAGCACTTGAATGCAGCACTAGCAGGTATGGGTATCGATAACGTGATTATCGAAGTTAACGCACCTGAAATTCCTATTATGGATGGTAGCGCGAGCCCATTTATCTACCTGCTTCAATCTGCAGGCATTGAAACGTTGAATGCGCCTAAGCGTTTTTTACGTATCAAAAAACCTGTTCGCATTGAAGATGGCGACAAATGGGCGGAGCTCGTTCCTTATAACGGTTTCCGTCTGGATTTTGCTATCGAGTTTAACCACCCTGCGATTGAATCAGATCAGCAGCGTCTAGTGTTAGATTTTTCAAGTAAGTCTTTTGTTAAAAATATCAGTCGCGCTCGAACCTTTGGTTTCATGCGTGATATCGAATACTTACAATCACAAAACTTATGTTTAGGTGGTAGTTTCGATAACGCTATTGTACTGGATGATTATCGTATTCTTAATGATGATGGTTTGCGTTTTGACAATGAGTTAGTGACTCATAAAGTATTGGATGCCATTGGTGATCTCTACATGTGTGGTCATAACATTATTGGTGAAATGCGTGCTTATAAATCAGGACATGCATTAAACAACCAGTTATTACGTGCAGTACTTGCTGATCAAGAAGCCTATGAATGGTCCACTTTTGAAGATGAGCAGCAGGTACCGGTTACTTTTGCTCAACCAGGAATGGTTCTTGCTTAATACCAAATGCGAAAAGAATTAAAAAACGCCGAGCAGTTGCTCGGCGTTTTTGTATCTGGTTTTATTTACACTAACGTTTTTGTTTTTGTGCTAATAAAGCAAGGCGTTCTAAGCGTTTTTTTACTTTTTCTGGCGCGGTTGCGGCCGTTGCTAAGAGGTGCTGAGCAGCAACTTCTGTGATGGGCTTTTGTATAATATCGGGTATTTTTTCTTGTTGCTGCTTCTGTACTGCAGCAAGAGAAGGGTTCACTTTTATTTCAATATCTTGCAACTTAGGCAATAGCGTTTCTCGTAACTTCATCATCAAAGTGTGGCGTTCGTAATTAAGACGCATCGACCAAGCTGCAGATTCAGTTTCTACAATTAAAATACCTTGACGATAATTACTCACACGGCAATGTTCAGCACAATTGATATGCTGCTTTACCGCGGTATTTAACTGGCTTAATGCGATAGCTCGTTGTTGAATATTATTAAGCCCAGTTTGCTCTAAAAGATCCCCGGTAGTTTGGGGACGGTGATCTCTCATCGTCTGTGATCCTAAGTAATGATGTTGCTCAAAGTTGAAAAATTGCGGATATGATCCTAATTTTGCGAATATAAAAAGTGTTAAGCCTGCTTTTCTCATAGGCGATGACACTAATATGACTTATTATATCACTCATATAGGTTAATATATCTTGAAAGATGTACCTGCAAGTGTTGTTACTGCCAGCGTTGTATTTAAGCGTTAAATTGCCATCTCGTTTTATTTGGTGATGGTTATTGATGAAGCCCCCTTGAAAAGTGGTTTTCATGACGCAATATTAGTATGACACAGTTTCAGGATTATCCTCTTAGTCACCATTGTGGCGATTCTAGTGGGACAGGGATTGCTTACGGTCCCCCAGAGAATGAAACCAGATTAAGCGATTCAGCAATAGATACGCTGATATAACAAAGAGAAAACGGCATCGCCATGTTATCAAAACTACTGACTAAAGTTATCGGTAGCCGTAACGACCGCACTCTGCGTCGTATGCGCAAAATTGTTGATCAAATCAATAAGCTAGAGCCTCAATTTGAAAGCCTACAAGATCATGAGCTGAAAGCAAAAACAGCTGAATTTCGTGAGCGTTTAGAGCAAGGTGAAACGCTAGATCAACTACTACCAGAAGCCTTCGCGACCGTTCGTGAAGCATCCAAGCGTATTTACGGTATGCGCCACTTCGATGTCCAGCTGCTTGGCGGTATGGTATTGAATGATTGTAAAATTGCAGAAATGCGTACCGGTGAAGGTAAAACTCTGACAGCAACTCTTCCTTCATACTTAAATGCTTTAACAGGTAAAGGCGTTCATATCGTAACCGTGAACGATTACCTAGCAGCACGTGATGCCGAAACTAACCGTGAGTTATTTGAATTCCTAGGCATGACTGTAGGTGTAAATGTTCCTAATATGTCACCACCGGCAAAAAAAGAAGCGTATGCCGCAGATGTCCTTTATGGAACAAATAACGAATTTGGCTTTGACTACTTGCGCGATAATATGGCATTCCGTCCAGAAGATCGTGTTCAACGCGAACGTTTCTTCGCAGTAGTCGATGAAGTTGACTCCATCTTAATCGATGAAGCACGTACTCCGCTTATCATTTCAGGTCCTGCTGAAGACAGCTCTGAAATGTACATTAAGATCAATGAATTAATTCCTTTACTAGTTCGTCAAGATAAAGAAGATAGTGAAGAGTACCGTGGTGAAGGTCACTACACAGTCGATGAAAAATCGAAGCAAGCTTATTTAACTGAAAATGGTCAGGAGTTTGTTGAAGAGCTATTGATTAAAAATGGCTTAATGGCAGAGCACGATACCTTGTACTCTCCAGCAAACATTAGCTTGTTGCACCACGTAAATGCGGGTTTACGTGCACACGTACTCTTTGAAAAAGACGTTGATTACATCGTTCAAGATGACGAAGTGATCATCGTTGATGAACACACTGGTCGTACCATGCCGGGTCGTCGCTGGTCAGAAGGTCTTCACCAAGCAGTTGAAGCGAAAGAAGGCGTGAAGATCCAAAACGAGAACCAAACGTTAGCATCGATTACTTTCCAGAACTACTTCCGTTTATACGATAAGCTTTCTGGTATGACAGGTACGGCTGATACTGAAGCGTTTGAATTCCAGTCTATCTACGGTCTAGATACGGTTGTACTTCCTACTAACCGTCCAATGGCGCGTATCGATAACGGTGACTTGGTTTACATGACAGAAACTGAAAAGTTTGCTGCAATTAGCCAAGATATCAAAGAGCGTGTACAAAACGGTCAGCCTTGTTTGGTGGGTACGGTATCGATTGAAAAATCAGAGTTACTGTCTAATGCGCTTAAGAAAGAAGGCATTAAACATAACGTACTAAACGCAAAATTCCACGAAAAAGAAGCGGATATTATCGCAGAAGCGGGTGCGCCGGGTGCGGTAACTATTGCAACTAACATGGCCGGTCGTGGTACCGATATCATGCTGGGTGGTTCGTGGAAGACTGATGTTGAAAAACTCGATAATCCAACTGATGATCAAATCGCGAAGATCAAAACCAAATGGCAAGAAAAACATGATGCAGTCTTAGCGTCAGGTGGCTTGCACATCATTGGTACTGAGCGTCACGAATCTCGTCGTATCGATAACCAGCTACGTGGTCGTGCGGGTCGTCAGGGGGATGCAGGTTCTTCTCGTTTCTACTTATCTATGGAAGATGGCTTAATGCGTATCTTCGCTTCAGATCGTGTTTCAGGCATGATGAAGAAGTTAGGTATGGAGCAAGGCGAAGCGATTGAGCACCCTTGGGTATCAAAGGCTATCGAGAACGCGCAACGTAAAGTTGAAGGTCGTAACTTCGATATTCGTAAGCAGTTGCTTGAATTTGATGATGTTGCTAACGATCAGCGTAAAGTGGTTTACGAATTACGTGATGAATTAATGCATGCTGAAGATATCAGCGAAATGATTGAGCACAACCGTGAAGACGTGCTAAATGCATTAATGGATAGCTATATTCCACCACAATCGCTTGAAGAAATGTGGGATATCAAAGGGCTAGAAACTCGCCTGAAAGATGATTACGATCTTGAGTTACCAATTCAACACTGGCTTGATACCGAAGATAAACTTTACGAAGAAGCACTTCGTGAGCGCATTGTAGAAAAAGCGCTTGAAGTTTACCGTGAGAAAGAATCAGTTGTTGGTGCTGAAGTGCTACGTAACTTCGAGAAAACAGTGATGCTACAGAACCTTGATACGCTATGGAAAGAACACTTAGCGGCAATGGATCACTTGCGTCAAGGTATTCACTTACGTGGTTATGCACAGAAGAACCCTAAGCAGGAATACAAGCGTGAATCGTTTGAACTGTTTGAAGAAATGCTAGATAACTTGAAGAGTGATGTTGTTTCTATCTTAAGTAAGGTACGTGTACAGCAGCAGGAAGAAGTTGATCGCATGGAAGAAGAGCGTCGTCAAATGGCAGAAATGCTAGCACGTCGTCAACAGTTCCAGCATCAAAGTGCAGAAAGCCAAATCACTGATGAGTCATCAGAAGAGCCTGAAGCTCAACAAGGTACTTACGAGCGTGAAGAGCGTAAAGTAGGTCGTAATGAGCCTTGTCCTTGTGGTTCTGGTAAGAAGTACAAGCAATGTCACGGTAAGATCAATTAAGATTGTTTTTATTGTAGATACTAAAAAAGTCGCTCTAGGGCGACTTTTTTATTGGCTGAAAATCAAGGCTAATGATGTAGATTCTAGTGGATCTTCAGCTAATTTATTAAGCGAAAGACTGCTGTATTTTATCGAGTACAGCTTGATTAGCATCAGGGAAAGGGTAATCAGCAAGTGCATTGATAGCGACCCACTCCCCCGGTTGACCTTCTTTACCAAAGGCTTCGCCATCAAATTGATGGATCAGAAAGAAATCAAACTTTAATGATTTATCTGAATAATCATGAGCAAGGCTAATAAAAGGTTCAACGTCAGTGGCATGAATACCGACTTCTTCTTGCAGTTCACGGATAACCGCTTGCTTTGCTGTTTCACCTGTTTCTACTTTTCCGCCAGCAAACTCCCATAAGCCACCTTGATGCGCTTTATCGGCACGGCGGGTAATGAAAATATGCTTTTTCTCTGTATCTAAAATAATGCCTGCCGCAATCCAAACTTGCTTTTTATCCATACTGTTAGTAACCCATATCGTCAGACCAGCCATCTGAATCTGATAGATCAGGTGCACCGGGAATAGATTTTTCTTCTTCCGCCCATTCGCCAAGATCGATCAATTGACAGCGTTTGCAGCAAAAAGGACGAAATGGACTCTGCTCACCCCAAACCACTTCAGTTTTACAGGTAGGACACTTTACGACAGTAATATTGGTATTGGTTGTTGATTGAGACACAAAAACCTCAGCAAATGGCTAATTTAAATTCAATATCGCTTGCGACAGGATCTCCTTCCACAAAGGGAGAGAAACGAATAGCAAAGCGACTACGATGTCCCGATATCATAGGATAAACGCCATCTTTAGCGCAAATTTCTAGCCGTAATAAACAGGCATCTTCAGCGTCATACTGGAAGAAGCCATTACGGGCATGATTGGTTTTATATTGTGCGCTTTCTCGGGTTAACTTCAACCAGAGATTGAGTGCTTCGTTAAGTTCTGAAAGCTCATGTAACCAGCTTTTCATTGCCTGTTGTTTGTGTTCATCGCTAAGGTGCAGCCAGTGATGTAATGACGGCAGATCAAAACAACAACTACCACCTGGAATCGAGAAACGTTGTTTTATACTGGAAAGAAAACGATCTTCTCGTAGATTCTGTCCTAGGCGAGGAGATGAAATTAACGCTTTATGGGCTTGCTCCATCGAATCGATCATTTGTTGCAGCGCATACTCGTCAACACCATCAATGTTTAACCAATTCATCAGTTGCTGACGTTGTTTCTCTATATCTTTGGCAAGATCGGTTTTAACTTGTACTTGGTCTAAGATCTCAAGCAAATCAAAAAGGGCATGGAAGAAGATTTTATATTGCCAAGGATCATTTTGGTTGCTGCTGTGATGCATTTGTTGCAAGAGATAATCAAGGCGTAAATAAATACGGACTTTTTCTGTCAAAGGGTGTTCATAGCGCGTCATTTGCGTAGCTTGCATAAAGGGAATACCAAACAGGAGCCAAGATCGTAATAAGAATTATCATAGTTAAGACGTCATTTTACTACAGCTCATGATCCATTTTGAGATATTGCCTGTGAAGTTGCGCGATTTGTAATGTTAATGCTGGACTATCACCAAAATTAGTAATGACATCATCTGCGGCATCCAACCGTTGTTGGCGCGTTGCTTGGCTCGCTAAGATATTTTTGATTTGCTCAATTGAGACATTATCACGTTGTTGTGTTCGTTCGATTTGGGTTTGCTCATCGACATCAACAACCAATAAACGATTGGTGAGGGTTTGTAGATTATTCTCAACCATCAATGGCACGACTAATAAACAATAGGGAGATTTGCTTAATTTAATATCATGGAGCATTTTTTCACGGATCAAAGGGTGAAGTAGCTCATTTAACCATTGCTTTAATTCAGGTTGACTAAAAATAGCCTCACGCAGTTTTGCCCGATTTAACGTACCATCTTTAAGTAAAATATCAGCACCAAGTTTTTCGATAATAGTGTTCAAACCGACGGTATTCGGCTCGACGACTTCACGTGCAACAATATCGGCATCAATAATATCAATGCCGTAGTTATCAGCAAATAAGTTAGCAACCGTGGTTTTACCGCTACCAATTCCGCCTGTTAGGCCAATGACAATACTCATTATCTACATTCCTAAGTACGAAGTAACATACCAATTCACAATAGGCTCGCCCCATAACAATGCAATCCAACCCGCAACCGCAAGGTAAGGGCCGAATGAGAACGGGGTTTGGTTATCGGCATCTTGCATTTTCAGTAATACAATACCGCACAGCGCGCCGACTAAAGATGAGAGTAACACTACAAACGGTAGTAATTGCCAGCCAAGCCATGCACCTAATGCGGCGAGCAATTTAAAGTCGCCATAGCCCATGCCATCTTTTTTAGTCAGTAACTTAAAGACCCAGAATACGCTCCACAGCGATAAGTAACCCGCAATTGCACCAATCACCGAATCAGTTAGTGATACAGGGCTAATACCCATTACAGAGAGCAAAATACCCGCCCACATTAGCGGTAAGGTAATTTGATCGGGCAGGAGCATTTTATCGATATCAATAAAGGTAAGCGCAATTAACGCGAAGGTGAAAAAGATCACCGCGATTGCCCACCATGTTGGTGGCAACATCAGTGATACGGTTAAGCTCAATGCTGCGGTCAGTAATTCAATTGCAGGATAGCGTTTACTAATAGGCGCTTTGCATTCTTTGCATTTTCCGCCTAAAGCAAGCCAGCTGATCACTGGAATATTCTCCAGCGCACTAATAGCGTGATTGCAGTGTGGGCAGCGTGAACGTGGCACACTTAAATTAAAGACCGAATCGTCTGGCTGGTTATCCATTTCAGGAAAACATTCTTGGCATTCTTTACGCCATTGACGCTCCATCATGATCGGCAAGCGGTAAATCACCACATTTAAAAAACTGCCGACTAACAGACCAAAAATAACGGCAAAAAGGGGATATAACCAAGGGTAATAGGAAAGTACTGCCATGTGAGGATCTCTTAAAAATTAGGCGGTTATTGTAAGGCAAACGGCTAGGTGTTCCTAGCCGATGATTATGGGAAATGAATACAGTGATTAACTTATAAGGTGGTTACTTAAATAGTCTTAACCGATAACACTCATCATTGTGAAAATTGGCATATACATAGCAACCAGTAAGCCACCAATTAAGCCACCCAAAATAATAATAATGAAAGGTTCTAAAATTTGCCCGAGGTTATCAACGGTATTATCAACATCGGCTTCATAGATTTGCGCCATTTTATTCAGCATGTCATCGAGTGAACCTGATTCTTCACCTATCATCACCATTTGCAGCATGAGCTCAGGAAAGACCCCTGATTGACGCAGAGCTAAATACAGTGGCATACCGCCAGCAGTACTTTCATAAACCTCTTCGATTGCCTTTTCGATATACAGGTTACCACAGGTTCTTCCTGCTGATTGAATGCCGGATAATAATGGAATACCTGCCATGAAAGTAGTGGCTAAGGTGCGGGAAAAACGAGCAATCGTTGCTTTTAATAACACATCGCCAAAGATAGGCAGTTTTAGGGCGAATTTATTGGCTTTATAACGAAAATCATCAGATTTTTTATAAAAATAACGGTAAAGGAAAACGGCTATTCCAACACCAGCCCCAAGATAGACGCCATAAGCGATAAGAAAATCTGAAGCATGAACAACTATCTGGGTAAATAGCGGCAATTCAGCACCAAAGCTTGAAAAAATTTGAGCAAACTGAGGAATAACAAAGACTAGCATTAATACAGTAACAAGCACCGCAGTTAATGTGACCATTGCAGGATAAATCATCGCCTTGATAACTTTTTTGCGCATCGCTTCATTTTTTTCACGGTATACAGCAATGCGCGCAAAGACTTGACCGAGGTGACCTGTTTGCTCTCCAGTGGCGACTAAATCACAGAAGAATTTATCAAATAGAGGCGAGCTTGATCGCATCGCACTAGAAAGCGAAGCACCAGATTCGACTTGGGTGGTAATTTGGAGCAAGGTAGCGCGCATTTCGGCTTTGTTATAACTGCTTGCCATTAGTTGTAGAGCTTGCACTACAGGCACGCCAGATTCGATCATGGTGGCAAGCTGACGAGTTACCGCAGTGACATCTTCCCCTTTCATTTGATCACGTATTTTGGTCAGAAAAGAGGGCGAGGTTTTCTTTATTTTTTTGACCACAATTTTTTGTTCAAGCAGTTGGTGACGCACTTCTTGTTCTTGAAAGCCTAAAGTGGTGCCTGAGACTTTACGTCCTGCTTGGTTGGTTCCCCGCCAGTTGTAATAACGAATTTTAGTGGCTGCTGTACTCATAAGCGGAATTCTCTATTAAACAATTAATACAAAGTAGGGAAGGTTATAATTGTAATACCCGTTGTAATTCGGCAAGACTGGTAATGCCATCGGTTAATTTTTCAATGCCGGATTCTTTAAGCCGTTTCATCCCTTGCTGGGCGGCAATATCTTCTAATTGTAGGGCGGTAGCATTGGTCATTAAGGCTTCGGCGATCTCGCGGCTAAACACCATCACTTCATAAATACCAACGCGGCCTGCGTAGCCTTTATTGCAATCATCGCACCCTGCGTTATTAGCTTTATACACACTGGAATTTTGCGGCAGGTTTAATCGCTGACAGGTAATTGGATCAAGCGGATGTGGCTGTTTACAGCTTTTACATAAGCGACGGGCAAGGCGCTGGGCGATGATTAAGCTCAGTGATGAAGCGAGGTTAAAATCTTCCACTCCCATATTGGTTAAACGGGTAATGGTTTCAGCGGCAGAGTTGGTATGTAGCGTAGATAATACCAAGTGCCCGGTCTGGGCGGCTTTTACTGCAATGGAGGCGGTTTCTAAATCACGAATTTCCCCTACCATTACAATGTCGGGATCTTGACGCAAAAATGAACGCAGGGCATCGGCAAAACTTAAACCGACTTGTTGATTAATTTGTACCTGGTTAATACCGGGTAAGTTAATTTCTACTGGATCTTCGGCAGTCGAAATATTGCGCTCTTCGGTATTTAAAATATTGAGCCCAGTATACAGCGAGACGGTTTTACCGCTACCTGTTGGACCGGTAATTAATATCATCCCTTGTGGGCGCTCAAGGGCAGTTAAATAATCGGATTTTTGTTTATCGTTATAGCCTAAAATATCAATATTAAGATTAGCGGCTGAGCTATCTAATATCCGTAGTACGACTTTCTCTCCCCATAGGGTGGGCAGGGTTGATACACGTAAATCAATCGCCAAATTATCAGAGAGTTTTAGCTTTATTCGTCCATCTTGTGGCTGACGACGCTCGGCAATATTGAGCTTCGACATTACCTTTAAGCGGGTCGATAAACGGCGCGATAAGCTTGATGGTGGGGTTAAGTGCTGATGCAAAATACCGTCACAGCGAAAGCGAATCCGGTAGTTATGTTCATAAGGTTCAAAATGAATATCGGAGGCTTTTCGGCGTACTGCATCTAATAATACTTGGTTGATATAACGGGTAACAGGGGCGCTGTCTTGACTTAAATCGGTGGCGTCATCGAGTTCGCCATCACTGATTTCAACCAGTTCCCCTAAATCGGCATCACTGACTTGTTTACTGTGGCTGGTTTCCCCAATATCGCTGCCGTAAACACGGCGAATGGCAGATTCTAATTGTTTGTTTTCTAATACTAGAAACTCAACGGTTTTACCGATTGCAAAACGAAATTCGTCTTGCGCATCCACATTAGTAGGGTCGCTGATACCTAAAAATAGGCTATTAGCATCTTGGGTTAATGGTAGGGCTCGGTGACGTAGCACTAATTCACGTTGGTAGACACTTTGACAACAGCCATCATAGTCATAGTGGTGAACATCGACTTTTTGTAGTCCAAATAAATTAGCGAGGTTATCAGCTAAATCTACATCACTAAGGATACCTAAACGGGTTAAGGCGGTCGGGACGTTAATCCCTTCCGCCGTCACAAACTCGATCACTTGTTGTTCTTGCTCTGGACTAATTAAGTTAGCCTGAGCCAAGATGGAAGCGAGGTTGGTTTGCATTTTAAATTATTGGCAGTTCTTAGCTACAAGAGAAGTATCAGTAATTGTTGTAGTACAATCCCAATCGCCATTATCGTCACGTGTTAATTTTAAAGTTTTACCTGTACCAAGAAGTTTACTTGCATTTGATGAGTAAGCATATGTAATAGTACCACCAGCGCCAGAAGCTCCTTGTGTTGGTGCAAGAGCTATAGTGCCAAGATCTGTCTTTGGAATTCCCAAGGTAGTATTTCCTCCACTAGTTGCTGCAAGAGTCGGGAATGTTCCATTTTCAGCAATAGCGCTTTCAATATTGGTTTTTAAAGCAGAAATAGTAGCTAACGACACTCCTGTTTGTGATTTTGCTACATATTTTTGATATTGTGGAATCGCAATTGCAGAAAGCACACCAATAACCGCCACCACGATCATCAATTCAATAAGTGTAAAACCCTGTTGTTTTTTCATTTCTCTGTCCTTAAGTAACAAAATAATAAATGAGTTAACTTCATAAATTCGCGAATGGAATTAAGTTCAGAATAGAGGCTTTATTGTTAGAGTGAATAACGAAAAAGGGATAGCTCGGCACGGGTGGTAAAAATAAATTGTGTGTTACAGAAGTTGCAAAGCTCAAAGCGAGTAACCGCTCGTAATTAGATTTGATTTTTATAAAATTCAGTAAGATGTGAAGTAGAAAGAGAAAAATCAGTGGTTATTTTTCTCTTTCTTTATAAATTAAGGTGTCAGTTAAATATTTTTGTCATAAAAAGTTGATAGTAGAGAAGCGCTATTTAAAACGCATCGATAAGTCCATCGCTTTAACGTGCTTAGTCAGTGCGCCAACGGAAATGTAATCCACCCCCGTTTCAGCACATTCACGGATATTGCTAAGGGTAATATCACCTGAGTTTTCTAATGCCACACGTCCAGCGTTAAAAGCGACGGCTTCACGCATCATGGCTAAGGTAAAGTTATCCAGCATCACAATATCAGCGCCGGCTTCAATGGCTTGTTTTAGCTCTGCCAGACTTTCTGTTTCTACTTCGACAGGTTTATTTGGATTAAGCTGTTTCGCTGTAGTGATGGCTTGCTCAATACCACCACAAGCAATGATGTGGTTCTCTTTTATAAGGTAGGCATCAAACACGCCAATACGGTGATTAAAGCCACCACCGCAAGTCACTGCATATTTTAATGCGCTACGCAGACAAGGAACAGTTTTACGGGTATCGAGTAGGCGAGTGTTGGTGCCTTCTAACTGCTTGACATATTCAGCAGTTAATGTCGCGCAACCGGATAGGGTTTGGATAAAGTTCATCGCGTTACGCTCGCCAGTAAGCAGCGCTCGTGACGGGCCAGATAGGGTACACAAGGTTTGATTAGGCTCAACCACATCACCATCTTCTACGTGCCAATCAATATTTACTTCACCACCGAGTTGCTTAAATACTTCATCAGCCCACATTTTTCCGCAAAATACGCCATGTTCGCGGGTAATGATGGTGGCAACGCCTTGGCTATCGGCAGGAATTAGATTGGCTGTAATATCGCGACTGGCATTAATCTCACCACCTAAATCTTCGCGAAGTGTATCGGCAACAGTACGGCTGATTTCGATTGGGAGAAGTTGTTTTAGGTAAGCGAGGCGGGCACTACTATCGTGTTTGTGTTCCATATCTGTCTTCTTGTATCCATTGCACGTTTAGCAGCAAAAGTGCTGCGAATGATGGCGCAAATCATACCGTGAGAAAGGAGTAGGATAAAGTGAATACGGGTTAATCGAATGTTAATCACCAAATATTTGGTTGTTTCTATCTATTACTGCGATAGGCAAAAGCGATGAGAGGAAATTGGCTTTTCAATATAAGCTAATGATACTTTACCTGCTAATTTGGTTTTAGTAACACGTAAATAGAAGATGGATTATGACGTTATTGATTAACGATGATCATTGGTTACAGACAGCAAGGCGTGTGCCATCCCCTTTTTGTGATAATAGACCTCATGACGAGATGTCATTGCTGGTGGTACATAATATAAGCTTACCACCGGGTAAATTTGGTGGTCCTTATATTGAGCAGCTGTTTACTGGGCAATTAAACCCTGCAGATGATCCGTATTTTGAAATTATTCATCAGTTTCGTGTTTCTGCTCACTGTTTGATACGCCGAGATGGTGAAATAGTGCAGTTTGTGCCTTTTAATCAGCGTGCTTGGCATGCGGGGGTATCAAAGTTTGATGATCGGGATAAGTGTAATGACTTTTCAATTGGCATCGAATTAGAAGGCACAGATCACCTGCCGTATACTTCTGAACAATATCAAATGCTGACAAAATTGACTCAATCTTTGATGAGCCGTTATCCCGCTATCACCCGAGAGCGTGTAACAGGGCATGAATTTATTGCCCCTGGACGAAAAACCGATCCTGGTTTATCGTTTGATTGGCGACGGTTTAAAAAACAGCTTTAAAAGGGCAGTTATTAGACTAAAGTTTTATTTACGAATGGAAATTGGTCAAATTGGTCTGACCAATTTTCATAATCACTCTGCTTTTTATTCCTTCCTATCACCTTTTTCGTTGCTTGGCTGTTTCTAGCTCTGAATATGTAATGTTTTATTAATAAGTCAAAAGTTTAATTTTTTGTTAAAACCAACTTCGTTCTATGATTTCAATCAAGTTGCGTGTGGACATCTTTATTTATTTCTGTAAACTTTCACCCGGTAAAATAATTGGTAATACCAATTATCCGATGATTCGGTCTTTATGAAACGGGATTAATATAAGAAGCGTCGATAAAAATGACTTATAAACGCATTAAACAACCAAAGCTTTCTGATGCTATTGAGCAGGAATTGGAGCGCTTGATTTTAGAGGGAATTTTGTCCCCAGGTCAGCAATTACCTCCAGAGCGAGAGTTGGCAAAACAATTCGATGTTTCTCGTCCTTCCGTTCGTGAGGCGATCCAACGTTTAGAAGCAAAGCATTTGCTTACTCGTCGCCAAGGCGGCGGAACATTCGTAAAAGAAAAGTTATGGCAAAGTTTTTCTGAACCCTTATTGGATCTATTAGCGACTCATCCGGAAACACAATTAGATTTATTGGAAGCTCGCCATGCACTAGAAGGCTTAGCCTCTTATTTTGCGGCATTGCGAGGTAACGAAGAAGATTTTGTTCGCATTCGCGATTGTCATCAGCGTATTCAAGACGCGCAGCAACAAGGGGATTTACCCTTAGAAGCTAGCGCGGTGATGCAATATCTTATTGCGGTAACAGAATCGGCTCACAATGTGGTGTTACTGCATATTATTCGTAGTTTAGCGCCGCTACTTGAGCAAAACGTATTACAAAATTTCGAACTCCTAAACCGCCGACCTGAGGTGGTGGAGAAAGTAAGAAAGCACCGAGCTAATATTGTGCAGGCGATTGTTTCTGGTGAGCCTGAAAAGGCCCGTGAAGCATCGCACGCACATTTGGCTTACATCGAGGAAACCTTGTTGGATTTATCGCGTGAAGATAGCAGGCGTGAACGCTCTCTTCGTCGGATTCAACAGCGCAAGGACGGGTTAGAGTCTTAACTTCATACCTAAAAACGAAGTTAGACCTAGTCGCGACATTGTTAGTAGATTATCAACGAAAGGATAGATCGCATGTCTGAAGTCATGAAAAGTGACGTGGATGTACTGGAAACTCAAGATTGGTTAGAAGCACTTGAATCAGTAGTCCGTGAAGAAGGTGTAGAACGCGCACAGTTCTTACTTGAGCAAGTATTAGAAAAAGCTCGTTTAGATGGTGTAGATATGCCGACTGGCGTAAACACAAACTACATCAACACAATTCCAGCAGCACAAGAACCCGCGTATCCAGGTGATGTAACATTAGAGCGTCGTATCCGTTCTATCATCCGTTGGAACGCAATCATGATCGTTCTACGTGCATCTAAGAAAGATTTAGACTTAGGCGGCCACATGGCTTCTTACCAGTCTGCTTCTGCTTTTTACGAAGTATGTTTCAACCACTTCTTCCGTGCGCCTAACGATGTTGATGGCGGTGATTTGGTTTACTACCAAGGTCACATTTCTCCAGGAATTTACTCTCGTGCGTTTGTTGAAGGTCGTCTAACTGAAGAGCAGCTAGATAACTTCCGTCAAGAAGTTGATGGTAAAGGTATTCCTTCATACCCACACCCTAAACTAATGCCTGAATTCTGGCAGTTCCCAACGGTTTCTATGGGCCTAGGTCCAATTTCTGCGATCTACCAAGCGCGTTTCCTTAAGTATTTAGAAGGTCGTGGCCTTAAAGATACTTCAGCTCAGCGCGTATACGCGTTCTTGGGCGATGGTGAGATGGATGAGCCAGAATCACGTGGTGCTATTTCTTTCGCTGCGCGTGAGAAACTAGACAACCTATGTTTCCTTATCAACTGTAACCTACAGCGTCTAGACGGCCCAGTAATGGGTAACGGTAAGATCATTCAAGAGCTTGAAGGTCTATTTAAAGGTGCTGGTTGGAACGTTGTTAAAGTGATCTGGGGTAACAACTGGGATGCACTACTAGCAAAAGATACGACGGGTAAGCTTCTACAGCTTATGAACGAAACTATCGATGGTGACTACCAAACGTTCAAATCTAAAGATGGCGCTTACGTACGTGAGCATTTCTTTGGTAAGTACCCAGAAACTGCAGCACTTGTTTCTGACATGACTGATGAGCAAATCTTCGAGCTGAAGCGTGGTGGTCACGATTCTTCGAAACTATTTGCAGCATTTAACAATGCAAAAGAAACAAGCGGTAAGCCAACGGTGATCCTAGCTAAGACTGTTAAAGGTTACGGTATGGGTGAAGCGGCTGAAGGTAAGAACATCGCTCACGGTGTTAAGAAGATGGACATGACTCACGTTCAATACTTACGTGATCGTCTAGGTCTACAAGATCTTATCTCTGAAGAAGATCTTAAGGCTCTGCCTTACCTAAAACTGGAAGAAGGCTCTGCTGAGTACAACTACTTACACGCTCGTCGTGATGCGCTACACGGTTACACACCTAAGCGTAGTCCTAAGTTTACTCAAGAATTTAAAGTGCCTGAGCTTGATGCATTTGCGCCACTACTAAGTGAGCAGAAGCGTGAAATTTCAACCACTATGGCTTATGTTCGTGCGCTAAATATTCTTCTTAAAGATAAAGCAATCGGTAAGAACATCGTGCCAATTATCTGTGATGAAGCGCGTACGTTCGGTATGGAAGGTCTGTTCCGTCAGGTTGGTATCTACAACCCAGATGGCCAAACTTACACACCAGAAGATAAAGGCATTGTTTCTTTCTACAAAGAAGCAACATCTGGTCAGGTACTTCAAGAAGGTATCAACGAACTAGGTTCAATGGCATCTTGGGTTGCTGCTGCAACATCTTACAGCACCAACGATCTTCCAATGATCCCATTCTACATCTACTACTCAATGTTCGGTTTCCAACGTATTGGTGACATGGCATGGCTAGCAGGTGACCAACAAGCACGTGGCTTCCTACTAGGCGCTACTGCTGGTCGTACAACACTGAACGGTGAAGGTCTACAGCACGAAGATGGCCACAGTCATATTCTTGCAAATACAGTACCTAACTGTATCTCTTACGATCCAACGTTTGCTTACGAGCTAGCGGTTATCATGCAAGACGGTATTCGTCGCATGTACGGTGAAAATCAAGAGAACATTTACTACTACCTAACAGTAATGAACGAAAACTACGCAATGCCAGCAATGCCAGAAGGCGCTGAAGCAGGCATTCGTAAGGGTATTTACAAGCTTGAGTCTCACGCTGGTGATAAGTCTAAAGTTCAGTTAATGAGCTCTGGTACTATCATGAACGAAGTACGTAAAGCGGCACAGATCCTAAGTGAAGAGTACGGTGTAGCGTCTGATGTTTACTCTGTAACATCATTCAACGAACTAACTCGTGATGGTCAAGATTGTGAGCGTTACAACATGCTTCACCCAACTGCAGAGAAGAAGGTTCCTTACCTAACAACTGCAATGGGTTCTGAGCCTGCAATCGCTGCAACGGACTACATGAAGAACTACGCAGAACAAGTACGTGCATTCATGCCATCTGAGTCTTACAAGGTTCTTGGTACTGATGGTTTCGGTCGTTCTGATAGCCGTGCAAACCTACGTCGTCACTTCGAAGTGAATGCTGGCTACGTTGTTGTTGCTGCACTTTCTGAACTCGCTAAACGTGGCGATATTGATAACGCTGTAGTTGTAGATGCAATTGCTAAGTTCGATATCGACGCTGACAAGATCAACCCGCTATACGCATAAGAGGCAAATTAAAAATGGCAATCGAAATTAATGTACCAGACATCGGTGCGGATGAGGTTGAAGTAACTGAGATTCTTGTTAGCGTTGGCGACAAGGTTGAAGAAGAGCAATCACTGATCACTGTTGAAGGCGATAAAGCTTCAATGGAAGTTCCTGCTTCTCAAGCGGGTATCGTTAAAGAAATCAAAGTTGCTGAAGGCGACACGGTTTCTACTGGTTCTCTAATCATGATTTTCGAAGCCGAGGGTGCAGCTGAAGCTGCACCTGCTCCTGTGGCTGAAGCAGCGCCTGCTGCTCCAGCTCCAGCAGCAGCGGCTGAACTGAAAGAAGTTCATGTTCCAGATATCGGTGGTGATGAAGTTGAATGTACTGAAATCATGGTATCTGTTGGCGATACAGTAGAAGAAGAGCAATCTCTAATTACTGTTGAAGGTGACAAGGCTTCTATGGAAGTGCCTGCACCATTCGCTGGTACAGTTAAAGAAATCAAAATTGTAGAAGGCGACAAGGTTTCTACTGGTTCTTTAATCATGGTATTTGAAGTGGCCGGCACTCCGGTGGCTGGCTCTGCACCTGTTGCTCAAGCAGCAGCGCCTGCTCCAGCAGCACCAGCAGCATCTGCAGCGAAAGAAGTTAACGTTCCTGATATCGGTGGTGACGAAGTAGAAGTTACTGAAATCATGGTATCTGTTGGCGATACAGTGGAAGAAGAGCAATCGCTAATCACTGTTGAAGGTGACAAGGCTTCTATGGAAGTGCCTGCACCATTCGCTGGTACAGTTAAAGAAATCAAGATCGCAGAAGGCGATAAGGTTTCTACTGGCTCACTAATCATGGTATTTGAAGTGGCCGGCACTCCGGTTGCTGGTGCAGCACCTGCAGCACCTGCAGCGGCTCCTGTGGCTCAAGCGGCAGCACCTGCGGCGGCTCCAGCAAAAGCTGAAGCGCCTGCAGCAACAGGTGATTTCGTTGAAAACAACGAATACGCACACGCATCACCAGTTGTTCGTCGTCTAGCTCGTGAGTTCGGTGTTAACCTTGCGAAAGTTAAAGGTACTGGCCGTAAGAACCGCGTTCTTAAAGAAGACGTACAAAACTTCGTTAAAGATGCACTTAAGCGTCTTGAGTCTGGTGCAGCAGCTTCTGCGTCAGGTAAAGGCGATGGCGCAGCGCTTGGTCTACTACCTTGGCCGAAAGTTGATTTCAGCAAGTTTGGTGAGACTGAAGTTAAGCCACTATCTCGCATTAAGAAGATCTCTGGCGCTAACCTACACCGTAACTGGGTAATGATCCCTCACGTTACACAGTGGGATAACGCAGATATCACTGCGCTTGAAGCATTCCGTAAAGAGCAAAACGCGATTGAAGCGAAGAAAGACTCTGGCATGAAGATCACACCACTTGTGTTCATCATGAAAGCGGCTGCTAAAGCACTTGAAGCATTCCCTTCATTCAACTCTTCTCTATCTGACGATGGCGAGAGCTTGATCCTGAAGAAATACGTGAACATCGGTATCGCAGTCGATACGCCAAACGGCCTAGTTGTTCCTGTATTTAAAGATGTGAACAAGAAAGGTATCTACGAGCTATCTGAAGAGCTAATGGCTATTTCTAAGAAAGCACGTGCTGGTAAGCTAACTGCATCTGATATGCAAGGCGGCTGTTTCACTATCTCAAGCCTTGGTGGCTTAGGTGGTACTGCATTCACACCAATCGTGAACGCACCAGAAGTAGGTATCCTAGGTGTATCTAAGTCTGAAATGAAACCAGTATGGAACGGTAAAGAGTTCGAACCGCGTCTACAACTTCCATTATCACTATCATACGATCACCGTGTGATTGATGGTGCTGAAGGTGCGCGCTTCATCACTTACCTAAATGGCTGTCTATCAGACATCCGTCGTTTAGTACTTTAAGGTTTCACATCCACAACGCCATGCCTACAATGCGTAGGCATGGAATTGTTGTGTAGCTCACAGGCTGCAGTAATTTATTTTTCACTCTGTTAACAGGTCTGTAGACTTGTTGTCCATCTGAAAGATAAACGTATATAAATACGTAAAAGTTACCTGATAGCTTGTTAGGGATATAAGACTTACAACGAGGTCATAATGAGTAAAGAAATTAAAGCCCAGGTAGTGGTGTTGGGTTCAGGCCCTGCTGGTTACTCTGCTGCATTCCGTTGCGCTGACTTAGGTCTAGATACGGTTCTAATTGAAAAATTCAACACACTAGGTGGTGTATGTCTTAACGTGGGTTGTATCCCATCAAAAGCATTACTTCACGTAGCGAAAGTTATCGAAGAAGCAAAAGCAATGGCTGAGCACGGCGTTGTTTTTGGTGAACCACAAACAGACATCGATAAGATCCGTCTGTGGAAAGATAAAGTAATTACTCAGTTAACTGGCGGTCTTGGCGGTATGGCTAAGATGCGTAAAGTTAATGTTGTGAACGGTTACGGTAAATTTACTGGCCCTAACAGCATTGTTGTTGAAGGTGCTGATGGCCCAACAACGGTTAACTTTGATAACGCGATTATCGCGGCGGGCTCTCGCCCAATCGAACTACCATTCATTCCGCATGAAGACCCACGTATTTGGGATTCAACAGATGCGCTAGAGCTTAAAGAAGTTCCTGAGAAGTTACTTGTTATGGGCGGCGGTATCATCGGTCTTGAAATGGGTACGGTTTACCACGCGCTAGGTTCTCAAATCGACGTTGTTGAGATGTTCGATCAAGTGATCCCAGCTGCGGATAAAGATATCGTTAAAGTATTTACTAAGCGTATCGCGAAGAAATTCAACCTGATGCTTGAAACGAAAGTAACAGCTGTTGAAGCAAAAGAAGACGGTATTTATGTAACGATGGAAGGCAAAAAAGCACCTGCTGAGCCTGTTCGTTACGATGCTGTTCTTGTTGCTATCGGTCGTGTGCCAAACGGTAAACTGATTGACGCTGAAAAAGCGGGTATCAATGTTGATGAGCGTGGCTTTATTAACGTTGATAAGCAAATGCGTACTAACGTTGCTCACATTCACGCAATTGGTGATGTTGTTGGTCAACCAATGTTAGCGCACAAAGGTGTGCATGAAGGTCACGTAGCGGCTGAAGTTATTTCTGGTAAGAAGCACTACTTCGATCCTAAAGTTATTCCTTCAATTGCTTATACTGAGCCAGAAGTTGCGTGGGTTGGTAAGACTGAGAAAGAAGCGAAAGCGGAAGGTATCAACTACGAAGTTGCTACATTCCCATGGGCGGCATCAGGCCGTGCTATCGCATCTGATTGTGCTGACGGTATGACGAAGATGATCTTCGACAAAGACACGCACCGTGTGATCGGTGGTGCTATCGTAGGTACTAACGGTGGTGAACTACTTGGTGAAATCGGTCTAGCGATCGAGATGGGTTGTGATGCTGAAGATATCGCATTAACTATCCACGCTCACCCAACACTACACGAATCAGTAGGTCTTGCTGCTGAAGTATTTGAAGGCTCTATCACTGACCTTCCAAATGCAAAAGCGGTAAAGCGTAAGAAGTAATTACTACTTGTTATGATAATAAAAAAGCGCCTAAGGGCGCTTTTTTGTTGTCTGCTGTGTAGCAATGCTAACCTTAAAGGTACCGACCATGTCATCAAGGCGTTGTGATAGTTGACGTAATGCTTGGCTTGAATCGGCTAATTGCGCGGCTGTTTCTGCGGTTAGCTGAGTGGTTTCATTTATCTCTTCAATATTACAATTAATGTCTTGTACCACGGTTGACTGCTCTTCTGTCGCGGTAGCCACTTGGGTATTCATATCGGCAATTAAACTAATACGCTCAGAAATCGACACTAAAGCAACAGATGCTTGATCAGAAGCTGATACCCCATTTTCAGACAGCTGACGGCTTTGCTCCATCGCAACCACGGCATTGGATGCTTCTTGCTGGAGGCGGTTGATCATCGCTTGGATCTCGTCGGTAGAATCGGCAGTACGACTAGCAAGATTACGCACTTCATCGGCCACGACCGTAAACCCTCGTCCTTGTTCGCCAGCACGTGCTGCTTCAATCGCGGCATTAAGGGCAAGTAGGTTAGTTTGTTCTGAGATCCCACGGATCACATCTAAAATACTACCAATCGACTGGGTATTACTTGCCAGTGAGTCAATGACATCGCTGACTTGGCTAATATCCGATGACAGTTGATTTATGGTATTACGTGCTTCGCCAACAACGGTTTGACCATCATGGATTTGATACTTAAATGTTTGTAATTCATAAAACGGCTTATATTTATGAGCAAATGAGCAGACCATGCACAACGTGACAACGCAATACTGATCAATGAAATGAAAATACGCCGTTATGTATCTGCAAATTTGTTACAAAACTTTAGTGATTTACGTCACTAAATATGACCTGTAGCTAAAAAAGAGAAAATAAAACTAATATGAAACAAGCGTCTTTTATTTTATGCGTTATAAATATTGAGGATCGCTTTACACATTATGAACAAAGAATTTTCCTAAAATGTGAATGTTGTAAAAAAGCAGTAGTTTTTAAGTTTACGTTAAAAATGGTATAATACTGCACAGTTTTGGTCTCTCCTAAAGGGTTTTGGCTCTGACAATGTTCAGCAAAACATGATTATAAGAATCTAGAGATCACTCACTTCCAAGGATGTTTGGCCTATGGTGCCAGACCGTAATATGAGGAATATGTCGTGCTTGAAGCCTACCGTAAACACGTCGAAGAGCGTGCTGCTGAAGGGGTTGTTGCTAAACCATTGGATGCTGAACAGGTTGCCGCTCTTGTTGAGTTACTAAAAAATCCGCCAGCAGGCGAAGAAAGTGTTCTGCTGGATCTACTAGAAAATCGTATTCCCCCGGGCGTTGATGAAGCGGCATACGTAAAAGCGGGTTTCCTTGCAGCGATCACTAAAGGTGACGCGCAATCACCTATCGTAAGTAAAGAAAAAGCCGCAGAGTTACTCGGCACAATGCAAGGTGGTTACAATATCGAACCACTTATTTCTTTACTTGATGATGACACGCTAGCTCCGATTTCAGTTAAAGCGTTATCTCATACATTATTGATGTTTGATGCGTTCTACGATGTAGAAGAAAAAGCAAAAGCAGGCAATGTATTTGCTCAGCAAGTTCTCCAATCATGGGCTGATGCTGAGTGGTTCCTATCTAAACCAGCATTGGCTGAAAAAATCACCCTGACTGTATTTAAAGTCACAGGTGAGACCAACACCGATGACTTATCACCAGCACCTGATGCATGGTCTCGTCCAGATATCCCACTTCACGCGCTTGCGATGCTGAAAAATGAACGTGAAGGTATCGTGCCTGATCAACAAGGCTCTGTGGGTCCGATCAAGCAAATCGAAGCGTTAAAAGAAAAAGGTCATCAGCTTGTTTATGTTGGTGATGTTGTAGGTACAGGCTCTTCTCGTAAGTCTGCGACTAACTCCGTACTTTGGTTCATGGGTGATGATATCCCTTATGTACCGAACAAGCGTGCGGGTGGTTATGTTTTAGGTGGCAAGATCGCTCCTATCTTCTTTAATACGATGGAAGATGCAGGCGCACTACCGATTGAAGTTGATGTAACTCAACTCGCGATGGGTGATGTGATTGATGTGTACCCATTTAAAGGTGAAGTTCGTCGTCACGAAAGTGATGAGCTAGTGTCTACTTTTGGGCTAAAAACAGATGTGCTGATTGATGAAGTACGTGCGGGTGGTCGTATTCCATTGATCATTGGTCGTGGCCTAACCGATCGTGCGCGCCAATCATTGGGTTTACCATCATCGGATATTTTCCGTCGTCCTGTTGCGGTTGAAGATAGCGGTAAGGGTTATACCTTAGCGCAGAAGATGGTAGGTAAAGCATGTGGTGTTGAAGGCGTTCGCCCAGGCACTTACTGTGAGCCTAAGATGACAACGGTAGGTTCGCAAGATACCACAGGTCCTATGACTCGTGATGAATTAAAAGACTTAGCATGTCTTGGTTTCTCTGCTGAACTTACGATGCAGTCGTTCTGTCATACCTCGGCTTATCCGAAACCGATTGATGTTAATACTCACCACACATTACCTGATTTTATTATGAATCGTGGTGGTGTATCACTTCGTCCGGGTGATGGTGTTATTCACTCATGGCTAAACCGTATGCTACTGCCTGATACCGTTGGTACAGGTGGTGACTCACATACCCGTTTCCCATTAGGTATTTCATTCCCAGCTGGTTCTGGCCTTGTCGCTTTTGCTGCGGCAACAGGTGTTATGCCGTTAGATATGCCTGAATCTATTCTGGTTCGCTTTAAAGGTGAGATGCAAGAAGGTATCACGCTACGTGATCTGGTTCATGCGATCCCATACTACGCGATTCAGCAGGGTCTACTGACCGTTGAGAAAGCAGGTAAGATCAACGAATTCTCTGGTCGAGTACTGGAGATCGAAGGTGTTGAGCACCTAACGGTTGAGCAAGCATTTGAGCTATCAGACGCATCGGCAGAGCGTAGTGCGGCAGGTTGTACGGTTAAGCTTTCTGAAGAATCGATTGCAGAATACTTAAATTCAAACATCGTGATGCTGAAGTGGATGATTTCTGAAGGTTATGGCGATCGTCGTACCATTGAGCGTCGTATTACTGCGATGGAAGAGTGGTTAGCCAATCCTGAGCTAATGACCGCAGATAGCGATGCTGAATACGCACACGTGATTGAAATTGACTTGGCAGATATCAATCAGCCAATTCTATGTGCGCCAAATGATCCTGATGATGCGCGTTTATTGTCTGACGTTCAAGGTACACAAATTGATGAAGTGTTTATCGGTTCATGTATGACGAACATTGGCCACTTCCGTGCAGCAGGTAAACTGCTAGAGAAATTTGGTGGTCAGCTAGATACACGTTTGTGGGTCGCACCACCAACGAAGATGGATAAAGATCAGCTAACGGAAGAAGGCTACTACGGTATCTTTGGTCGTGCTGGGGTTCGTATTGAAACGCCGGGATGTTCACTGTGTATGGGTAACCAAGCACGTGTTGCAGATAAGGCGACAGTGATGTCGACATCAACCCGTAACTTCCCGAACCGTTTAGGTACAGGTGCCAATGTTTACCTATCTTCAGCTGAGCTTGCTGCAGTTGGTGCTATTTTAGGTCGTATTCCAACGAAGGAAGAATACCTAGAATACGCGAAACAAATTGATGCAACAGCGGCGGATACTTACCGTTACTTAAACTTCCACCGTATGGAAGATTACACTAAGAAAGCGGATGAAGTGATCATTCAACAACCAGCTTAGTCATTGTGCTTAGTTGTTGATTAAATAATAAAAAACGCCTCGAATATTCGAGGCGTTTTTTGTTGGTATGGAAAAAGTTTTTATTAGCGACCTAAGGTGTAAATCGCTGCGACATTACGTGCTGTGAGCTCAACGTTAATTGCAGCTTCTGCAAGTGCTTCAGCTAAACTTACCGAGCGTGGTACGACACTGAATACCGCATCAATACCGTGCTCATAAACAACATCACAGTCATAAGATAAACATCCTGCAATACCAATGACAGGTTTGTTAAAACGCTTGGCCGTACGTGCCACACCAATCGGGGTTTTACCGTGAATCGTTTGGCTATCAATGCGGCCTTCACCAGTGATCACTAAATCAGCGTCTTTTAATACATCTGCTAAATTGACCGCATCCATAACGATTTCTATCCCTGGGCGTAACTGTGCGTTAAATAGTCCAAGTAAAGCAGCTCCCATACCGCCAGCAGCCCCTGCACCTGCCATGTCTTTTACATCAGTACCTAAATCGCGTTTAATGATTTCTGCATAATGGGCGAGGTTGGTATCGAGTTGCACTACCATCTCAGGTGTTGCACCTTTCTGTGGGCCAAATACCTGAGATGCCCCTTTTTCACCACACAGTGGATTATCGACATCACAGGCAACTTCTAATTTGACCTGAGCAAGACGAGGGTCGATATCACTAATATCAATATGGTGTAAGCGAGCTAACGCACCGCCGCCGAAGTAAATTGGGTTGTTGTTTTCATCCTGTAGACGTATCCCCAACGCTTGTGCCATCCCGATACCACCATCGTTAGTTGCGCTACCACCGATACCGACGATGATGTGTTCAACTCCTTTATCTAATGCTGCGAGAATTAATTCACCAGTCCCAAAGCTGTTGGTTAACATGGGGTTTCGCTGCTCAGGGCTAACAAGATGTAAACCGGAAGCTGCAGCCATTTCAATAATCGCGGTTTTTCCATCCCCCATTAAGCCGAAGAAGCCATTCACTTGTTCGCCTAACGGTCCTGTTACTGTGCACTCAATAATGCGACCGTTGCTAGCATCCACCAATGATTGAACTGTGCCTTCACCACCATCAGCCATGGGAAGCTTTATGTATTCAGCGTTTGGTAATACTTGGCGGAAACCGTTTTCAATCGCGGTAGCCACTTCCATTGCCGTTAAGCTTTCTTTGTAAGAATCAGGAGCAATAATAATTTTCATAATAATGAGCTCTAAACGAAGAGAAGGAATACGAGCATTTTTGTTATGGTTACGTCATTGTTTAGCACGATTTGCGTCTACTTGTGGTATTGAGTTGCATTTCTTGAGTAGATCCTGACAATGGGCGGCAGCATATAGGCTGTATTTTATCAGCTTATTAAAGCAAGAAGATCATCTATGAGGAACGAAAGGTATGGACTACGAATTTAAAAAAAATACCTTGGACGGTACTTATCACGCTATTTTCTCTATGGGTCATGAAGTATTGGGTCGTTGGATCATTGAAGAAATAGGTAAGGATACCGAGAAGATCGATCTCATCATGGATCAACTTAGTGCAATGAAAAACAGTAGCCAAGAATGGCGTTTAGTGGGGGAGGAATTAACCCTATTATTGCAAGATAATGAAGCCTTGGTTCAAGCTAACTGTTTGTTTTCAGAAGAAGAGGAAGACTTTGAAGAGGATTTTCATTTCTATGATGAAGAAAGTCTTTCTGTTTGTGGTTTTGAAGATCTTGAGCAAGTGTTAGAAGGTTGGCGTACTTTTATTGCGCGTTTTTAATTTTCTTATCGAGCTTTAAAAATAGAATTGATTTGAGGCGTTTTTATGCTTCATGTTAGTGAGGAGGCTGCACTGTGATGGTGCAGCCTTTTTTCGTTAATTTTCTTTAAATATCTTAAGCTATTGAATTTTAATGTAAATAAAAGTTGGCACAATGCTTGTTTGTTAAATAACTGTAAACATCAAGGATTGGGTATTTGAGGAGCAAGCAATGAAGATAATTAACGCCATTATTAAGCCATTTAAATTAGACGACGTACGTGAAGCATTAGCCGATGTCGGTGTAGAAGGTATGACCGTCTCGGAAGTCAAAGGATTTGGCCGACAGAAAGGGCATACAGAGCTTTACCGTGGTGCTGAATATCAGGTTGATTTTTTACCTAAGGTGAAAATTGAAATTGCAACGCAAGCTCAGAATTTAGATGCCATTGTTGAAGCTATCAGCAATGCCGCACAAACCGGGAAAATCGGTGACGGCAAAATTTTTGTTTACGATCTTGAGCACGCGGTACGTATTCGTACCGGTGAAGTGGACACAGAAGCACTGTAGTTCACAACAATAAAAGAATTGATGAATTGGGTTATTAGGGGAAGACGACCATGGAATTATCAACAACAGTAATAGAATTACGTTATGCGTTAGACACATTTTTCTTTTTGCTCTCTGGCGCATTAGTGATGTGGATGGCGGCAGGTTTTGCGATGTTAGAAGCAGGCCTTGTACGTTCGAAAAACACCACTGAAATTTTAACTAAAAATATTTGTTTATACGCTATCGCTTGTACCATGTATCTACTGGTTGGTTACAACATTATGTATGTCGATAATAGTGCGGGTGGTTGGTTACCCTCGTTTGGAGCATTAATTGGTACGCAAGCTGAAGGCGCTGATCACTCTTTAGAATCTGACTTCTTTTTCCAAGTTGTCTTCGTTGCGACTGCGATGTCTGTTGTTTCTGGTGCGGTAGCTGAACGTATGAAGCTATGGTCATTCTTAATCTTTTCTGTAGTGCTAACAGCGGTTATCTATCCTGTAGAAGGTTACTGGACATGGGGTGGTGGTTTCCTATCAGAAGCAGGCTTTAGCGACTTTGCAGGTTCAGGTATTGTACATATGGCAGGAGCTGCAGCAGCACTAGCGGGTGTATTGTTACTGGGAGCACGTAAAGGTAAGTATGGTAAAAATGGCGAGATTTACCCAATTCCGGGTTCAAACATGCCACTTGCGACATTAGGTACATTTATTCTGTGGTTCGGTTGGTTTGGTTTCAACGGCGGTTCACAGTTAATGGTATCTGACTTTGAAAACGCAACGGCTGTTGGTCAAATTTTCCTAAATACGAATGCCGCAGCTGCCGCTGGTGCCATTGCAGCACTAGCAGTATGTAAAACAACATGGGGTAAAGCTGATTTAACTATGGTGTTAAACGGCGCGTTAGCCGGTCTTGTAGCTATCACGGCCGATCCATTATCGCCATCACCTGTTGCTGCGTTAATTATTGGCGTGGTTGCTGGTGCATTAGTTGTGTTTAGTATCATTGCGCTTGATAAAGTGAAGATTGATGATCCAGTAGGCGCGATTTCAGTACACGGTGTATGTGGTTTATTTGGTCTAATGGTCGTGCCATTTAGTAATGCTGATGCAAGCTTTATGACTCAGTTATTTGGTGCTGCGGTTATCTTCGGTTGGGTGTTTGCAGCAAGTTTAGCGGTATGGGGTGTACTAAAAGTCACGGTTGGTATTCGCGTAACAGAAGAGGAAGAACTGGAAGGTATGGATTCACATGATTGTGGTGTTGACGCCTACCCAGAATTTGTTAGCGTGAAATAAAATATAAGTAATTGATTAATTTATAGATAAAAACTCGCCACCTAGAAATGGGTGGCGAGTTTTATTTTTGATTGTAATAAATTGTAACTACTGGATTGCGAAGGTAAGTGTTTTACGTATAATGAATCTTATTGAGAAACGTTATCATTACATTTTGCATTTAAGGGAATAATCAATGAAAAAGCTTTTAGCTTCAGCAATCCTTATGGGTTTAGCCGCTCCTCAAGTTGCCACTGCGGCTGAAGAGGTTAATGTTTATTCATACCGCCAACCTTTCTTAGTTGAGCCTATGTTTAACGAATTCACAAAAGAAACTGGTATTAAAGTTAATGTGAAATTTGCTAAAAAAGGTCTTGCTGAAAAGCTTGAGCAAGAAGGTGAATACAGCCCTGCTGATGTTGTCCTAACAACCGATATTAGCCGTTTGGTAGAGCTATCTGATAAGAAATTAGTTCAGCCAGTGGATAGCAAGCTGATTGATGGTAATGTTCCTGCACAGTTTCGTGATAACGAAGATGAGTGGTTTGCTCTAACATTGCGTACGCGAAACGTATATTCATCAAAAGATCGTGTAGGTAAGCTACCAGCGTCTTTTGATTATGCTGATTTAGCAAAGCCTGAGTGGAAAGGTAAAATTTGTACACGTTCAGGTAAGCACCCATATAATGTTTCACTCGTTTCATCGATGATTGCACATTACGGCGAAGCAGAAACGAAAACATGGTTAGAAGGTGTGAAAGCAAACCTTGCTCGTAAACCTCAAGGTAACGACCGCGGACAAGTTAAAGCGGTTAAAGAAGGCCTATGTGATTTAGCGATTGGTAACAGCTACTACCTAGGTAAGATGGTTAACGATGAAAACCAAAAACCATGGGCTGAAGCGGTTTATATTAATTTCCCAGGTCAAGAAGGTAATGGTACGCACGTTAACGTAAGTGGAATGGCAATGGCGAAATACGCGCCAAACCAAGCTAACGCACTTAAGTTAATGGAATTCTTAACGTCTGATAAAGCACAAGAAATGTACGCTGAAGTGAACTATGAATACCCAGTTAAAGAGGGTGTGAAGCGCTCAGAGCTTGTGGCATCTTGGGGTGATTTTAAAGCTGATGATGTATCACTAGACAAGATTGCACAGTACCACAATGCAGCAACAAAACTGCTGGATGAAGTGAAGTTTGATCTGTAATTAGTTACAAAATAAATGGGGTGCTAAGCCCCATTTTTGCATCATGCTTGGTAAATTTCACAATAAGTTGTGGTAGTTTCCTCTTCCCATCACTAGGGAATGTCGATACTTAATCTTGCCGTTTTTCTTATGGTTGAGATATTGGAAAATACTAAGTAGTAGTCAATGAAAGAAAAGTTTTTGTTCTGGAAAGCCGGTAGTTGGACCTTTGCTCTGCTACTGGTTTTTCCCATTCTGGCAATATTTTTTACCGCAATGGGTAATTCAGATGAGGTGTTTGGTCACCTAATGAATACGGTGATGCCTACCTATGCCTTTAATACTGTTGCTTTAGTTTTTGGCACGGTACTGTTATCTCTGTGCTTCGGTCTTCCTACTGCTTGGTTAATGGCAATGTGCCGCTTACCAACTGAAAAAACACTTCAATGGGCACTTGTTTTACCTTTAGCTATGCCCGGCTATATTGTTGGTTACCTCTATACTAATTGGTTTGACTACGCGGGTCCAATTCAGATTTTTTTACGTAGTATGTTCGGCTGGCAGCATGTTAGTGACTACTGGTTTCCTGACCTTCGCTCATTAGGCGGGGCATGTTTTGTTTTAGCGTTAGTACTGTATCCTTATATTTATCTTCTTGTTCGTGCTGCTTTTATGGAGCAAAGCGTCAGCTTATTGCAATCAGCACGTTTGCTTCGTTGCACCCCCTGGGAAAGTTTCCGCCGCATTTCACTGCCGTTAGCACGTCCGGCTATTGCTGTTGGTGTGTCGCTTGTGGCGATGGAAGCATTAGGAGATTTTGGTACGGTTAGTTACTTTGCCGTTAATACACTAACGACAGCGGTTTATGATACGTGGCTAGGTTATTCTAATCTTTATGCTGCCGCGAAAATTTCAGCCATCATGTTGCTTGTTATTTTCTTTTTGATCAGTTGTGAGCGTTTCAGTCGTCGTAAGCAAAAGATGTTTCAACATCAATGCGATAACGATGGGGATGTTAAGTACAACTTAAGAGGATGGAAAAAGTGGCTAGCACTCGTATGGTGTTGGGGGCTTGTTGGCTGTGCTTTTATTTTTCCTCTACTACAACTGGGTTATTACGCTGTTGAGTATTTTAGCCAAAGTTGGACGCCTGAATTTAAACAGTACAGCTTAAATAGCTTATTTGTCTCGATTACTGCTGCTGTTATAGCGGTAATGTTAGGGCTTTTGGTTAACTTTTATCGACGCCTTGATGGTAACGGTCTTAGCCAAATACCAATCCGTTTATCGTCATTAGGCTACGCAGTACCGGGTACTGTGTTGGCGATAGGGGTGATGATCCCACTAACCAGTGCTGATCATCTGGTTAATGATATTGCGATTAGCTTAGGGCTAGGTCGTCCGGGGTTAATTTTCTCAGGCTCGATATTCGCGATTATTTTTGCCTTTGTGGTCCGTTTTGCTGCCGTTGCGATTGGTAGCATTGAAACAAGTTTAACCAAAGTATCGCCATCATTAGATATGGCGTCGAAAACCATGGGTTATGCCTCAACGGCGATGTTGAGAAAAGTCCATTTGCCGTTAATACGTCGGGGTTGTTTAATTGCGGGGTTACTGGTGTTTATTGAGTCGATGAAAGAGCTCAATGCAGCTTTGTTGCTGCGGCCATTTAATTTTGAAACCTTAGCGACTTACGTATTTAATTTTGCGTCAGATGAACAGCTAGAGCTAGCTGCATTACCGGCTATTTTGCTGGTGGTTGTGGGTTTAATTCCCTTGGTATTGGTTAACCGATCTTTGGAGCAAAAGAACTAATGAAACATGCATTATCTGTCAGCGGCTTAACCTGTAGTTACCATGGTCAGGCTGTGTTGCAAGACTTATCGTTAGCGGTTAACTCAGGTGAGATCGTTTGTCTGCTAGGCGCAAGTGGCTGTGGTAAGACAACGCTGTTAAAAGCGATTGCAGGATTGCTGCCTTTAGAACAAGGCTTAATGTCGATTAATGGGCGGACAATTGTTGATAAGCAGCAATGGGTACCACCAGAAAAACGTAATATTGGGATGATTTTCCAAGACTATGCCTTGTTCCCGCATTTAACCGTGGCGCAAAATATTGCCTTTGGTCTACGCCATTGGGATAAAGCCCGTACAGACGCCAAGATCCAAGAAATGTTAACCTTGGTGCATTTAACAGGGTTAGAGGATCGTTATCCACACCAATTATCAGGAGGACAACAGCAACGTGTCGCGATTGCTCGGGCACTGGCGTGTGAGCCTGATTTGATTTTGTTAGATGAGCCATTTTCTAACATAGATACACAAGTACGACATAGTTTGATTCGTGATATTCGAAAAATCTTTAAAGCGCAGGGAGTGACAGCGATCTTTGTTACCCATAGCCGTGAAGAAGCTTTCGCTTTTGCTGATAAAATGGCAGTAATGAATCATGGTGTGATTGAACAATTTGGTAGTGCTACAGAGTTGTATTATCAGCCAAGTAGTCGATTTGTTGCTGATTTCCTCGGTACCGGGTCTTACCTTCCAGCGACGGTAAAAAATCAAACGCGTTTGCTGACACCATTAGGTGAGTTAGCGTTAGCGTCTAATGAAACGTTACTTGATGAGACGTCTGTTGATTGGCTATTAAGGCCACAAAACTTGCGTGTCATGCTACAAAACGATGGTGATGGTGAAATTATCGAACAACAATTCATGGGAGATAGCTGTCGTTACACGGTTGATTTTTCAGGTTATAAATTGATTGTTAATTCAAATTTATTGATGAATGTTGGCGATCGTGTTGCAGTTGAAGTTGAGCCTCATTTACCAGTGGTGTTTGCGGTTGCGTAGCTGTTTGCAAAGAGATAGTTGAGCTCAATTTTGCTAATAATAAAGCCTGCATGATGCAGGCTTTATTATTTATGCACTTGAATTAGCGATTTAAAGCTAATGCTTCAAGGTAGATTTCAGCTTGTTCTTGGAGTGCAGTTTGATCTGGCAGTAAATTAGCTTGGATATAAATTACGTAACAAATACCGTGTAATAATTTCGCTAAATCATCGGCTTTTTGTGCGGTAGTAATTTCACCATTATCGATAGCTTGGGCAAACGCATCACGTACTTTATGAAGGTTATTACGGTTGGTTTCAACAAATTGTGGCCATACTTCATCACGTACCGAAGTACTCCATTCAAACCATACTTTAATCCAATCTTGTTGCTCTAAAACTGTATCGATAAGATTGTGACTTATACAGGTTAAACGTGCATGCAGTGTCTTGTTTTTATCACCCAAACATTCTTCTAGTAATGCACTAAACTCGTTTTCAACTTCAATGAGTACTTGTTCAACCAGTGACTCACGGGTTGGAAAGTAATTAAACACAGTTGCAACAGAAACGTTTGCCATTTCAGCGATATCAGCATGCCCTGCACGACCGATACCTCTTCTGGCAAAAACTTCTAATGAGTAATCAAGAAGTTGTTGTCTTCTCTTTTCAGGTGAAAGACGAGTACGGGTTTTTTTTGTAATCGTATCCATAATTAATAATCCCTAGCCTAAGAATAAAAACTGTTTATGCATCTGCTTTAATAAAGCTAGGTTACATAATAAACAACTGTTCGGCAAATATAACTAATCTAAAGTGTTTCGGATTATTGACACTATTGATTAAATAACCATTATTTCTGAGGAGTGGTACAATGCGATTCCTTTGAAATAAGTAGCCTGTGATGGCTAGTGCAGTCGCACAAGTGGAGAAGAAAATGAAACATACAATTGAAGTAATGATTTCTGAGCAGGAAGTTCAAGAACGTGTTAAAGAGCTAGGCAAGCAAATTACTGAGTGTTACAAAGATTCAAAAGATCTAGTGATGGTAGGTTTATTGCGTGGTTCTTTTGTGTTCATGGCAGATCTTGCACGTGCGATTGACTTGCCTCATGAAGTCGATTTTATGACTGCATCAAGCTACGGTAATACGATGGAAAGTAGTCGTGATGTGCGGATTTTGAAAGATCTTGATGATGACATCAAAGGCAAAGATGTACTGCTGGTAGAAGATATTATCGATACCGGTAATACATTACATAAAGTGTACGAGATCTTATCGCTGCGTGAACCTAACTCGATTCGTATCTGTACCTTACTTGATAAGCCAGAGCGTCGTGAAGTGGACGTGAAAGTTGATTGGCACGGTTTTGTTATTCCTGATGAATTCGTTGTGGGTGTCGGTATCGACTACGCACAAAAATACCGTCATTTACCTTTCATTGGTAAAGTGGTTCCGGAATAAAAAAAAAGCGACCTGATGGTCGCTTTTTTTATCATGATCGATTCTAAAGCTTAGTTAGTTTTTTCAGTAATATGATCATTGATAGACTGTTCTAACGGTGGCAGCAGTGAAGACATTGCCGATTGGTAGCCGACTTCAAGCGTTTCACGACTGGTTGAGGTAACACCAAGATCTTTAAGTACGCCATTGCTTGTACTATAGATCCAACCATGAATCTTCACTTCTTGTCCGCGTTCCCATGCTTGCTGCAAAATGGTTGAGTTACCCAAGTTATAGACTTGCGAGGCTACGTTAATTTCAGATAATTTATCATCCCACTCTTGGCGAGGAAGGGCACCTAAATCAGTACGGTGCTTTAAGTAAAGGTCGCGAATATGCAGTAGCCAGTTATTGATTAAACCTAGCTGTGGGTTTTCAATGGCAGCGGTAACGCCACCACAGCCATAGTGACCACAGATAATAATATGTTTTACCTTCAGTACATCAACAGCATACTGAACCACGGATAAACAGTTAAGATCGGTGTGGATCACTTGGTTGGCTACATTTCGGTGGACGAATAATTCACCAGAGACAAGTCCCGTTAAACGTTCTGCGGGAACACGACTGTCTGAACAACCGATCCAAAGGTATTGTGGATGTTGTCCTTTTGCCAGTTCGGTAAAGTAGTCAGGATCTTCATTTTTAATGTTCTCTGACCAAGATAGGTTGTTTGCGAAGAGCTGCTTAATATCTGCCATGATGATACCTTATATTGATATGTTCCTTACTATACACAAGCTTCGCTAATAGCAAATCGGATTAGTGATAGATAATTAATAATTCCTTTTAATTTTGTAACAGAAAGATTGCAATTTATGAACGCTTTAGAAATAAAAAATGTAAGAAAAACTTACAAAGGCGGTGTGGAAGCTTTAAAGAATATGAGCTTAACCGTTGATGAAGGGGATTTTTTTGCGTTATTAGGGCCTAATGGTGCGGGAAAATCGACCACTATTGGCATCATTAGCTCACTGGTGAATAAGACCTCGGGCTCGGTAAAAATCTTTGGTTATGATTTAGACTCTGAAAAAGTCGATGCGAAAAACCAGCTAGGGTTAGTGCCACAAGAATTTAATTTCAATCCTTTTGAAACGGTTGAGCAAATCGTGATTAACCAAGCAGGTTATTACGGTGTAGAGCGATCGCTTGCTAAAGAGCGTGCTAAGAAATATTTATCACAGCTTGATTTATGGGGTAAGCGCAGTGAGCGTGCGCGTAATTTATCCGGTGGGATGAAGCGTCGATTAATGATCGCTCGTGCATTAATGCATGAACCTAAGTTGCTGATTTTAGATGAGCCAACCGCGGGTGTCGATATTGAATTACGCCGATCTATGTGGACGTTTTTACGTAAAATAAACCAAGAAGGGGTGACGATTATTCTTACCACTCACTACTTGGAAGAAGCCGAAATGCTGTGTCGTAATATCGGTATTATTAATCATGGTGAATTGATTGAGCATACCTCAATGAAACACTTATTGGGAAAGCTTGAATTAGAAACGTTTATTTTAGATATCAACCCGCAACAGACGCCACCAAACCTGATTGGCTTCAATAGCCTATTGGTTGATAGTGCGACGTTGGAAATTGAACTGAAAAAAGGCGAAAGTTTAAATCCTGTATTTAGTCAATTAACAGAGCAAGGGATTGAGGTTAAATCGATGCGCAATAAGAGTAACCGTTTAGAGGAATTGTTTGTCACTTTGGTA
Organism: Photobacterium sp. GB-1; assembly: GCF_003026165.1. Lineage (NCBI taxonomy): Bacteria > Pseudomonadati > Pseudomonadota > Gammaproteobacteria > Vibrionales > Vibrionaceae > Photobacterium > Photobacterium sp. GB-1. The sequence goes on from NZ_PYOB01000006.1 coordinate 148,894, forward strand.
CACCAAGCACAGAATAATAAAGGGGTTGAGGCGTGAAGAAACAATATTGGATCGCTTTTAAAAGCTTAATTGCCAAAGAAATCCATCGATTTACACGTATTTGGGTGCAAACGTTAGTCCCACCTGCCATTACCATGACCTTGTATTTCATTATTTTTGGTAACTTAATTGGTAGCCGAATAGGTGATATGGAAGGGTTTAGTTATATGGCCTATATCGTTCCAGGTTTGATCATGATGTCAGTGATCACTAATTCTTATTCTAATGTAGCGTCTTCTTTTTTTAGTGCTAAATTTCAGCACAACATTGAAGAGTTATTGGTTGCGCCAGTTCCTAACTACATCATTATTGCCGGTTATGTCGGTGGTGGTGTACTACGTGGTTTAGCCGTAGGGACATTAGTTACGATTGTATCATTGTTGTTTGTAAAGCTTCACATTGCACATATTGGTGTGATTGTAGCCACCGTGGTAATGACATCTATCGTGTTCTCATTAGGCGGTTTAATTAATGCGGTATTTGCCCGCACGTTTGATGATATCAGTATTATTCCAACGTTCGTGCTAACGCCGTTGACCTATCTTGGTGGGGTGTTTTACTCGATCAATCTACTGCCTGAATTTTGGCAAGGTGTATCGAAGATCAACCCAATCGTTTATATGGTGAATGCCTTCCGTTACGGCTTTCTTGGCGTCTCTGATGTGGGAATTGGTACATCGTTTGCTGTATTGAGTGTTTTTGTTATTGCGTTGTATAGCGTGGCATACTATCTAATATCACGCGGTATTGGATTACGTTCATAACGTGATATTTGAGATAAAAAAATACCGCTTAATGAGCGGTATTTTTTTATTAATCGTTATTACTAACGTTTATTCAGCGACATCTTCATCTGATGTTTGAGTCGGTCCCAAGTCAACAACTTGGTTATCAATCAGGCGGACTTTACCTAATTGAGATGACATCAAGATCACTGCTTGCTGAGTTCCTTCGGTTACAGGCAGTAAGGTGACTGCATCACGAATGAAACATTTATCAGGCTGTAAACCTGCCGCACGTAATTGATCATTGGCATCGATTACAAGCTCGTCATAGTCAGTGCGACCACCACGCATTTGGCTACTGACCCAACGCATAGTACGGGCAAGTACTGGCGCTCGTTGACGTTCATCAACGGTTAGTTTGCCATTGCGCGAGCTCATGGCTAAACCGTCCATTTCACGTACTGTAGGTACACCAACAATTTTGATATCAAGCTCAAGGTCGATAACCATTTGACGAATAAGTGCCAATTGTTGGAAGTCTTTTTCACCAAAGCAGGCTACATCTGGCTGAACAATATTAAAAAGTTTATTAACTATGGTTGCTACACCACGAAAATGACCAGGACGTAATTCGCCTTCTAAGATGCTAGATAGGACTGGCACTTCAACAAATGTTTGATTGTCTAAGCCGGCAGGGTACATCACCTCTGGCGTTGGTGTGAATACCACATCAACCATATTTTGTTGACTTAGTTTTGCAATATCTTGCTCTAACGTACGTGGGTACGTTTGTAGATCTTCTGCCTTATCAAACTGCATTGGATTAACAAAGATACTAGCAACAACAACATCGGCATGTTTACGTGCTTTACGCATTAGCGTTAAGTGGCCTTCATGCAAATTACCCATTGTTGGAACAAAAGCGATACGGCGACCCTCACGGCGCCAGGTACGAATTTGCTCTCTTAGTGGGGCAATCTCGGCGAATGTTTGCATCTTTTATTCCTTATTCAAAGGTATGTTGAGAGCCTGGAAATTCACCTGTCTCAACATCTTTAATATATTTAGTGACAGCCGCACGCATGTCGCCAGTTTCTGCGAGGAAGTTTTTCGAGAACTTCGGCATATAATTGGCAGAAATACCGAACATATCGTGCATAACTAGAATTTGACCATCGGTACTGTTACCTGCACCAATACCAATCACAGGGATCTCTACTGCTTTGGTAATGCGCTCAGCAAGGCTAGCTGGTACACATTCAAGAACAATGATCTGTGCGCCTGCATTTTTTAATAGGATAGCGTCTTTAACCATTTCATCGGCTTTGTCGAGATCACGGCCTTGTACTTTGTATCCACCAAAAATATTGACTGATTGTGGTGTTAAACCGAGGTGAGCACAAACAGGGACGGCACGTTCAGCTAGCATAGAAATGGTATCTGCTAACCATGCACCGCCTTCTAGTTTGACCATATTAGCGCCAGCACGCATTAGCTTTGCTGCATTTTCACAAGCTTGTTCTGGCGTTGCATAACTCATAAATGGCATATCAGCCATCAGTAATGCATTGGGGCTACCCGCACGAACACTACGCGTGTGGTAAGCGATTTCTTCTACAGTAACAGGAAGCGTATCTTCACGGCCTTGTAAAACCATGCCAAGAGAATCACCAACCAGTAATACTGGCATTTCCTGCTGCTCAAATAATTGAGCAAAACTTGCATCGTATGCAGTGACTGATGCGAACTTACGACCTTCTTGCTTCCATTTCATGAGATCGTTGATAGTAATTTTCTTCATAGCTTTTCCTCGCCCTGATAGATTTTTATTTTTGCCAGATAGCTAAGCCATTTAGGTCTACCTGATCCAATAGAGTGGATAAAGGGGTGTTGTCAGGTAGGGTTAACTTAGGGCTTATCTCAGCTAACGGGTAGAGTACAAATTCTCGTACTTTCATACCGTAATGTGGAACGGTTAAACGTTCGCAGTGGTGCATGAGATCACCGTATAACAGAATGTCGAGATCCAAGGTTCTTGGCCCCCAACGTTCATTTTTACGTACTCGACCATGTTCAAGTTCAATGGCTTGGGTTTGATCAAGTAATGCGAGCGGCGCTAAATCGGTATCGATTGCTACCACGGCATTGATATAATCGGGTTGGTTCTGCGGTCCCATCGGTGTACTGCTATATAGGGATGAGACAGCAATGACCGTCATATCGGGATGTGCGTGTAACGCATCAATGGCGCTATTAGCTTGGGCGATAGGATCGCCCAAGTTACTGCCTATTGCGATATAAGCTCGGATCATGATGATTTCGGCTGTGGCTTTTTACGGCGTTGCTGCGGACGGCGACGACGTGGGCGACGACTGCCACTTTCATTCAGGTTTAGCACCATTTTACCGCGTTGGTTGCGATCCACGTTTTGGAATTCACTCCACCATTGCGCTAACTCTTTAACATCATGACCTTCAAATAGGGCACGCATTTCTAAGAAGTCGTAAGCGGCACGGAATTTAGGATGTTCCATGGTTTTAAACGCACGCTTGCCACTGCGACGAGCAAAACGTAATTGCTGTTGCCAAATATCGCGAACTGTCGTGGTATGGCGGCGTGGGATCGCAATCGTACGAACTTGATCATCAAGAATATCGTTACTAGCCACCATAAAGGCGTCGTAGAACGATAAACCACTGGCAAAAGACACTTCTTCTGCTCGGATCATCATTGGATACCAGAGCATTGCCGCATAGATAAAGGCAGGGTTTACGCGTTTATCTTCTGCAATACGCTTATCGGTAGATGCCAAGATGTGCTCAATCATCTTCTCTGTTTGGCTGCTGTTATCTTCAGTAAAGTGCTCGGCCAAAATAGGGAAAAGTTGTTGGAACAGGTTGTATTCGCGTAGCATACGGTAGGTTTCTAAACCTTGCCCTGATTGCAGCAGTTTGAGGCTTTCTTCGAACAAACGTGCCGATGGAATATCTAGCATGAGTGGCGCAAGATCTTTGATCGGTGCTGCCGTTGCAGGATCTATTTCCATGTCTAGTTTCACCGCGAAACGTACTGCGCGTAGCATACGTACAGGATCTTCACGGTAACGGGTTTCAGGATCACCCATTAAGCGAACAATACGATTGTTAAGATCGTGAACACCGTTGGCGTAATCGGTCACCGTAAAATCTTTCACACTGTAATAAAGTGCGTTGATGGTGAAATCACGACGCTCTGCATCTTCTTCGATCGTGCCGTAGACGTTGTCACGAAGTAACATACCTTCTTGGCTACGCGACGAGATTTGCGGTTTTTGTTTGCTATCTTTTGGTGTCGTCGTTTGTACTGGCGCGTCGGAATGGTGTCCGCGGAATGTTGCCACTTCAATAATGTCACGACCAAATAGGATATGGGCAAGACGAAAACGACGACCAATTAAGCGACAGTTACGAAATAGCTTTTTAATGTCTTCTGGTGTTGCATTGGTTGCAATATCGAAGTCTTTAGGTTGTTTGTCTAGTAGTAAATCACGTACGCCGCCACCTACTAAGTAAGCGTCGTAACCGGCTTTGTTTAGACGATATAGTACTTTCAGCGCATTTTCGCTGATATCTTTACGTGAAATGCTGTGCTCTTGGCGTTGGTAAACTTGCAAAGTTTGTTCCTCTGGAACGCGAGTACTACTGTCGCGATTCAATACTTTACGGCAAAAGCTGGCTACTCGATTAAAGATAATACACCCCATTATGTGCATCTGGTTCAACAAACAGCCGTATATAATATATCACGGCAGACTATTTTAGAATGCTAGTGTGATAGCGGTGGTTTTTGGTAGCTTATCGAGCTGCCAATGTTCAACGCCCCACAATAAAATTTCTTCTACAGTTAGTTCAGCAAGTTCTGCTGGCGGCGCAAGGCCTAAAAATTGTAGCGCTGCAACTAAAGCCGGGCGAGGATTGTTTTTATCAATCGCTGGCGCATGGTTTTGTTTTGACAATTTATTGCCATTTTCCGTTACAGCGAGCGGTAAGTGTAAATAGCTTACAGGGGAATGACCAAGTTGTTGGTATAAGCCGATTTGACGTCCCGTAGGTTCAATTAAATCAGCACCACGAACAACTTCAGTGATCCCTTGTTCGATATCATCAAGCACAACCGCAAGATTATAAGCAAATAACCCGTCTCGACGTCGAATGATAAAATCCTCTCCCGCAACAGTCGTTGGTAGGGCGATTTGACCATGTAATTGATCATCGAAAAGAGTGATAGGTTTGTCCACTTTTAAACGAACAGCACTGTCTTTAGGCTGTTGATTGAGGTTACGACAGGTACCTGGGTAAAAACCGCCAGCTTCTTTGATTGCTTTACGACTACATTGACAATAATAAGCATCGCCTTGGGCTAACCATTGGTCGATTTGACTTTGGTATGCATCATGACGTTGGCTTTGATACATAATTCCACCGTCCCACGTAAAGCCATAAGCTTCAAGAGTACGAAGGATATCATCTGCAGCACCTGGCATTTCTCGTGGTGGGTCGAGATCTTCCATTCTGACAATCCAGCGCCCTTGGTGTGACTTGGCTTGCAAGTAGCTACCGAGTGCGGCTATCAATGATCCGAAATGAAGTGGCCCTGATGGTGATGGCGCAAAGCGTCCTATATATTGTGTCGTCTGTGTCATAAATTATGAACAATAAAGCAGCCTAGACCTGATTAGGTGACTAGGCTCGGCGTTAAAATATGTTGACCAGAGCTAGGGGATACTGCTGCAAGGCAACCCTCCAAACTGAATAAGATTCTTTACGCAGAACCTTATTCAGTTTGGTGCGAGCTAATCTTAAGCTCAATTGAGCGTGATTAGAGCGCAAGCAATGATCAACATGGATAAGTCGCGCTAATAATAGCGCGACACAAATTAAATCGCACGCTAGTGTAAACGAAAGAGGGAGCTTTCGCTCCCTCTAAAATTAGGCATTAACGCAGGCGACGTAATTAGCCAGCCATTTGCTTTTCTTTGATTTCTGCAAGTGTCTTACAGTCAATGCAAAGTTCTGCTGTTGGGCGAGCTTCTAAACGACGAATACCGATCTCGATACCGCAAGAGTCACAGAAGCCGAAATCATCTTCTTCAATGCGCTTTAGGGTTTTTTCGATTTTTTTAATCAGTTTACGTTCACGGTCACGGTTACGTAATTCAAGGCTGAATTCTTCTTCCTGAGCTGCACGATCGACAGGATCTGGGAAGTTAGCGGCCTCGTCTTGCATATGGTTTACTGTACGATCAACTTCTTCACGAAGCTGATTACGCCATGCTGAAAGAATCTTATGGAAGTGATCGCGTTGAGCTTCACCCATATACTCTTCACCAGCTTTTTCCTGGTAAGGTTCAACCCCAGCAATAGCCAGGATGCCTAGTGATTTTTTAACGTTGCTCTCTGGCATATAGCATCTCCTAATGTACCTAATAACCGTCACTGGTTAATTTTGGGCGGTATCTATAGCAGAAAGGGTTGGCTGTGGCAATTAATGTCTTTCTTCAATTCTATACCAATGTGAAGAAACCATCATTTTTCAGTTTGAATGACGAAATTCTATACAATTAGTCAGCTTGATTTGCTCTTTATTGAGCTCTGCTTTGTAGCAAAGAACCTCAACACCAGCCTTCACTGCTTGCGTTAATAGCTGAGCGTATATTGGATCAATATGATCAGCTACTGATACGTTATCAATTCCCGAATGTAATACTGCAAATAAAAGCACCGCTCTGTTGCCTTGATCGACCATCTCCATTAACTCTCTAAGGTGTTTTTGGCCTCGAGTGGTTACGGCATCAGGAAAATAACCTTGTCTATCTTTCCCTAATAAGGTGACGCTTTTTACTTCAATATAGCAGGGTGGTCGACTTTCTGACTCAAGTAATAAATCAATGCGACTATTTTCAGTGCCATATTTAACTTCAGCTCGCAGTGATGTGTAACCTGTTAGTTCATCAATTACGTCATTTTTAATGGCTTCTTCCACTAATCGATTGGCTTGAGCTGTGTTTACACAAATCCAATCATTACTCAGTGTTTGAGTGAGCTCCCAACTATTGGGGTATTTACGTTTTGGATTATCAGAGGTGGAATACCAAACGGTACTGCCAGGTTCGGCACAACCGGTCATGGCACCTGTATTAGCGCAATGGATAGTGCGAATGTCATTATTATCAAGTTCAATATCGGCTAAAAAACGCTTATAACGTTTGATCAGTTTGGCCGCTTGTAAAGGTTGCGCAAATTTCATAGTTCTCTCAGTGGCTGATTATTGTTTTTCGTTGTAGGTTACCTTTTCGCTACAATGGCAATTAAAGGCATGGCATTAGCCGATAAATTCGATCATGACATAAGGTACTCAGCTTGTCACAACTCCCAATAGTAGACGTATTACCCAATTTATTATCAGTACTGACATCTTCATCTCAACTGATTTTAAAAGCGCCACCGGGGGCAGGTAAGTCGACATTTCTACCGCTTTCATTATTACAACAAAATATGTTTACCGGACGTATCGTAATGTTAGAGCCAAGACGATTAGCTGCAAGAAATATTGCGGGATATTTAGCTCGTCAGTTAGGTGAGAAAGTTGGGGAAACGGTCGGCTTACGTGTACGAGGTGAAACCAAAGTCAGTGCAAAGACCAAGCTTGAGATTGTCACCGAGGGTGTGATGACACGGATGCTGCAACAGGATCCTGAGCTGACTGGCATTGATTTACTGATCTTCGATGAATTTCATGAGCGTTCTATTCACGCCGATACCGCATTAGCGTTAGCACTCGAAGTACAGCAAGCGCTTCGCGATGATTTAAAGATTCTGGTGATGTCAGCAACCTTATCTCAGCAAGCATTGATAGCGCTATTGCCTGAGGCAAGTTATATCGAATCACAAGGACGCTGCTTCCCTGTTGAATATCGCTACGCTGGGCAAACTGAACCTAGAGATCTTATTGAAAAAATGGCACAAGCAATATGCCAATTACTCAACACTGGATCAGGATCTATGCTGGTATTTTTACCGGGTGTCGGCGAAATTAAACGGTTAGAGCAAGCGTTACAGGATCGTGTCGACAATAAAACTATGATTTGTCCGCTCTATGGTCAATTGAGTATTGAACAGCAGCAACAAGCGATCAGTACGCCAATCAATGGGCAACGTAAAGTGGTGTTGGCGACGAATATTGCTGAAACCAGTTTAACCATTGAAGGTATTCGATTAGTGGTTGATAGCGGGTTAGAGCGTATCGCACAGTGGGATCCAAAATCAGGTATTAGCCGCTTACAGCAAGTACGTATTGCACAATCATCTGCAGAGCAACGAGCAGGACGAGCTGGACGTTTATCGGCGGGTATTTGTCTGCGAATGTACAGTGAAGAGCAACTAAAGCGTCAACCAGCAACCCCGCAGCCTGAAATTTTACGTAGCGATTTAACCTCATTGGCAATGGAATTAGTGCAGTGGGGTTGTCACGATCCCGCTGAATTACAATGGCTTGATATTCCTCCCGCAATCGCATTGCAACAATCTCGTGAATTATTGGTACAACTCGGCGCCATAGATACGCGAGGTCAACAAACTGAGCGAGGAAAACTGATCCAAGGTTTAGGTGCCGACCCTCGTCATGCCGCGATTCTAGCCTTTGCCCTTGAACGCTACCGAGCGCAACAGGATGAGACAATATTGTCGACAGCAGCCATGCTTGTGGCGTTATTAGAAGATCCGCCGCGAGGGATGGACAATCCGGATCTCGGTTTTCAATTACATTTATTGGAAAGTCAAAAGCTTGCTAAAGCAGGGCATTACTGCCAGCGGGCGAAACAAACCCGACAAAAACTTTATCAACACCTTGATGACAAACCTAAGAGCACGTCATTAATAGTGAATAACCTATGGTTAGGTGCATTGTTAGCAGCAGGTTTTCCTGATCGTATTGCGATGACACGTAACTATGATGGACGTTATCAGTTGGCAAACGGCCAAGGTGTGATACTCGATGTTGATCAAAATTTAGCATCTGAACATACCTTGGTGGTGGCGGATGTAGTGAAAACACGGCAAGGTGACAGTCGAGTATTTTCTGCTGTGTCTGCTGATTTAGCCCAATTACAACTGATGCACCCTCAGTTATTTACCAAGAAAGACTGGCTGGATTGGGATGATAAAAAAGGGCGCTTAAGTGCTGAGCATCGGATCTATTGTGGCAAACTCATCGTTAGTCGAGATATTGCTGCCGATCCTGATCCCGCGCTTACCAGTGAAGCGTTGGTTAATGCAATAAAACGCAAAGGGTTATCGGTATTAACGTGGACAGATAAAGCCTCTTCATTGCTGACACGTGCACGTTGTGCTGCTCGCTGGTTACCTGAACTTGAGCTTCCTGCATTAGATGAAACAGATTTACTTGAAGCGGCTGATCGTTGGTTACTGCCTTATATGAATGGGATCAAAACCATGAAAGGTGTCGCTAAGTTAGATGTAGTTAGCGCATTAGAAGCGTATTTAGGTTGGGATAAAAAGCAACAAGTCGATTTGCTACTGCCTACGCATTATCAAGTACCAACAGGGACGACGATAAAGATCCGATATCATGAGCAACAGCAACCCGTGCTTGCGGTGAAGTTACAAGAAATGTTTGGTGAAAAAGTGTCGCCTTGTATTGCTAATGGCAAAGTGGCATTGGTATTGGAATTATTGTCTCCCGCACAAAGGCCACTGCAAATTACCCAAGACTTAGCTGCTTTTTGGCAGGGCTCTTATAAGGAAGTACAAAAGGAAATGAAAGGTCGATACCCTAAACACCCATGGCCGGACGATCCTGCTAATCATGTACCTACACGTAAAACCAAAAAGTATATCTAGCAATAGACCTGTATATATAATCAGGTATAGTGTTCATTATTAGCCATAATCACGTTTTTAGGAGCAATGGTTGTTGCTCCTATTTTAAGATAGGAATGACCTTAGTTGATGCATTATGATTAAGTTGCCTCTTCATTTTCAGTCAAGAAAGCATGTTGCACCGCCCAAAGACAGTGGTGGAAAAAAGCCGACGACACCACGAAAGAAAACCCCAGTAAAACCTACAGCAAAAAAGCCCACTAAACGTACTCCTGCTGCGAGTGCGACTAAAAAGGCGCCGGCTAAAAGAACAGCCAAGAAAAAAACAAAAAAATCGGTTAAAACAGATCGTCCCTGGTTACGTAAACTGGGGTGGCTGAGCTTTAAAATCGGCTTAGTGGTTGTTGCCGCAATGCTGGTGATAGGGATTTACCTTGATACGATTGTACGTAATAAAATGGATGGTCAAATATGGGATTTACCGTCTGTTGTTTATGGTCGAGTATTAACACTTCGCCCAGATCAACATATCAGTATTATGGATGTGCGCCGTGAATTGGATTTATTGAAATACCACAAAGTGCACACGCCAACCCGTATTGGGGAATACTCTGCTTCATCAACTCGCATTGAATTGATCCGACGTCCGTTTGATTTTCCTGAAGGAGCTGAGAAAAAACAGCATGTGTTACTGACGTTTTCGGGCACTACGTTAACAAGTATTAAAGATCTCATCACCAAGCGTTCGTTAGGCTATTTCAACATTGAACCTAAAATGTTAGGCATGTTGGGCCTTTCAGGCAATGAGCAGCGTATTTTTATGAAGCGCGATGAGTTTCCACCACTCTTAATTGATGCATTGCTCGCAACAGAAGATAGAGATTTCTATCAGCATGATGGTGTATCACCATTGGCGATCATTCGTGCCATGTTCGTGAACTTACGTGCAGGTCGAACGGTACAAGGAGGCAGTACCTTAACTCAGCAGCTCGCGAAGAACTTATTTCTAAGTCGTGAACGTAGCCTATGGCGTAAAGTTCGTGAGGCCTATATTGCAGTTATTATTGATTATCGCTATAGCAAAGATCGGATATTAGAAGCTTACCTTAACGAGATCTATCTTGGTCAAAATGGCGGTAAAGAAGTTCATGGTTTCCCATTAGCAGCAAGATTGTATTTTGGTCGTCCATTAGAAGAGCTCACATCAGCACAGTTAGCCATGCTGGTGGGCATGGTGAAAGGGCCTTCTCAGTTTAACCCTTGGCGACATCCAGAGCGTACGCTAGAGCGTCGTGATTTAGTCCTTAGCTTATTGCTGAAAAATAACACCCTTACTGGAGCTGAATATGAAGCTGCGGCTTCAAGCCCATTAGGGGTACAAAAGACACCGAAGATCGCGAGTCGACAGCCTGCTTATTTCCAGCAGCTACAACGTGAATTAGAGCGTGATGTCGGTGATATTTACAAGTCAGGTAAAGGGCTACGTATCTTTAGTACCTTAGACCCATTATCACAGCAATCAGCAGAGCAAAGTGTTGCCGCAATGGTGCCAAAGCTGAATAAAAAAGCAGGGCTTAAAGTCGAAACAGCAATGGTGGTTGTTGATCGCCTAAGCGGAGAAGTACGTGCTATTGTCGGTGGTAGTCGCCCAGGTTATGCAGGCTTTAACCGTGCGTTAGATGCCAGTCGTCAAATAGGTTCATTAGCCAAGCCTGCGGTGTATTTAACGGCATTGAGTGAGCCTAATAAGTTCAATCTAGCAACCAGCTTGGATGATAAGTCGATTGTATTACGTGGTAGCAAAGGTACTACATGGCGTCCACGAAATTACGATCGTAAGTTTAGAGGGCAAGTACCACTTTATTATGCGTTAGCGAACTCATTGAATGTGCCTACCGTTAATCTGGGTTTAAAAGTTGGGCTGGGAAGTGTGATTAATACTATGAGCAAACTTGGTGTCGATCGCGATGAAATTCCTAAACTGCCATCAATTCTGCTAGGTTCATTTACCTTATCACCTTATGAGGTGGCACAAATGTTCCAGACCATCACAAGTGGTGGTCGCAGAGCAGATTTAACGGCATTGCGCGCGGTTGTTGATCAGAAAGGTAGGATTCTTTATCAAAACTACCCTAAAGCCTCTCAAGTGGTGCCAGAGCAGGCAGCATGGCTAACAACCTATGATATGAAGCGAGTCGTGAGTCAAGGTACCGCACGTTACTTACAGAGTAAATTTAGTGCCGCGAAATTGGCAGGTAAAACGGGGACCACGGATAAAAACCGTGATAGCTGGTTTGCAGGTGCTGATGGGCATGAAGTGGCGGTAGTATGGGTTGGACGTGATGACAATACGCCAGTGCGTTTAACGGGCTCTAGCGGTGCATTAAGAATTTATGCTGATTACTTAACCCGTCGTAAGCCAGCGCCATTAACGCTTCCATGGCCTAAGCAGATCACCACCATGAAGTATGATAAGCAAGCCAATGGCACATTAATACCAAACTGTAACGGAAGTGTCTCCTTGCCGGTTTGGGATAAAAATGGGCAATTAAAAGCGCAGTGTTCAAGCAATAAACCTGCCGCTTGGATCACTAATATGTTCACTGGTGGTTAACCGCGTGTATTCATCATTATAGGTAAAGCCTCGCTCATGTAGCGGGGCTTTTTTTGTCTCAAAGGGGGATGTGATTAGAAAGAGGAGATTTTCTCAAGACGAAAAAAAACCTCATCAAAGATGAGGCTTCAAAAGATGGTGCCGACTACCGGAGTCGAACTGGTGACCTACTGATTACAAGTCAGTTGCTCTACCTACTGAGCTAAGTCGGCACGTTTTGTTCTTTTTGTCATAACGTCAATAACGTTACTTTTTAATATGGTGCCTCGAGGCGGAATCGAACCACCGACACGAGGATTTTCAATCCTCTGCTCTACCGACTGAGCTATCGAGGCAGAAGTAGTGATGGTTAAGTCTCTACTTTTGCATTCTTACGTGAGTAAGAAAATAAATGGTGCCGACTACCGGAGTCGAACTGGTGACCTACTGATTACAAGTCAGTTGCTCTACCTACTGAGCTAAGTCGGCACACTTTATTTTGGCTCCTCTTGCTGGACTTGAACCAGCGACATACGGATTAACAGTCCGCCGTTCTACCAACTGAACTAAAGAGGAATTGTCTCTTTTATCTGACTTGACGTATCAAGCGAGATGAATATGGTGCCTCGAGGCGGAATCGAACCACCGACACGAGGATTTTCAATCCTCTGCTCTACCGACTGAGCTATCGAGGCAAACACAGCAATTACATTGCTATTTTTGCATTTCTTACGTGAGTAAGAGAATAAATGGTGCCGACTACCGTAGTCGAACTGGTGACCTACTGATTACAAGTCAGTTGCTCTACCTACTGAGCTAAGTCGGCACACTATATTCTTTTAATTTCCCCGCTCTGTTGAGCCAAGAAATAAATAGTGGCTCCTCCTGCTGGACTTGAACCAGCGACATACGGATTAACAGTCCGCCGTTCTACCGACTGAACTAAGGAGGAACAGATTGTGGTTGCTTTGCACCATACTTCGAAAGGGAAGCATGGTGCCTCGAGGCGGAATCGAACCACCGACACGAGGATTTTCAATCCTCTGCTCTACCGACTGAGCTATCGAGGCAACGGAGCGCATTAAAAAGGTTTTCGGTCTTTGCGTCAATGCTTTTTTTCTAAATAATTATCAACCTTGTCTTTTTTGTTCCGTTTGTTTGAAAAGTAAGCTTTTATTGGGGGCTGATACCTGTTTGAACATTAGTTTGTGAAGCAAGCAACAGAAATAATTAAAGATTATTTTGTGAAATATCGAAAGAAAAGGAGTCATTATTAAGTCTTTAACTGAAAAGATCGCATTGCTGGTAAGGCGATTAAAAAAGATCGTGGAGTAGTGATTTTGAGAGGAATTATTTTATCTAAAAATAGTATTGGAGAAGGGAGGATGAGAAAAGTTAACAAATTTAAGACGAAAAAAAACCTTGTCTTGCGACAAGGTTTCTTAACTGGCTCCTCCTGCTGGACTTGAACCAGCGACATACGGATTAACAGTCCGCCGTTCTACCAACTGAACTAAGGAGGAATTATCTTTTTTATCTTACCTGACGTATCAAGTGAGATGAATATGGTGCCTCGAGGCGGAATCGAACCACCGACACGAGGATTTTCAATCCTCTGCTCTACCGACTGAGCTATCGAGGCAAACACAGCAATTAAATTGCTATTTTTGCATTTCTTACGTGAGTAAGAGAATAAATGGTGCCGACTACCGGAGTCGAACTGGTGACCTACTGATTACAAGTCAGTTGCTCTACCTACTGAGCTAAGTCGGCACACTTTATTTTGGCTCCTCTTGCTGGACTTGAACCAGCGACATACGGATTAACAGTCCGCCGTTCTACCAACTGAACTAAAGAGGAATTGTCTCTTTTATCTGACTTGACGTATCAAGCGAGATGAATATGGTGCCTCGAGGCGGAATCGAACCACCGACACGAGGATTTTCAATCCTCTGCTCTACCGACTGAGCTATCGAGGCAAACACAGCAATTACATTGCTATTTTTGCATTTCTTACGTGAGTAAGAGAATAAATGGTGCCGACTACCGGAGTCGAACTGGTGACCTACTGATTACAAGTCAGTTGCTCTACCTACTGAGCTAAGTCGGCACACTATATTCTTTTAATTTCCCCGCTCTGTTGAGCCAAGAAATAAATAGTGGCTCCTCCTGCTGGACTTGAACCAGCGACATACGGATTAACAGTCCGCCGTTCTACCGACTGAACTAAGGAGGAACAGATTGTGGTTGCTTTGCACCATACTTCGAAAGGGAAGTAATGGTGCCTCGAGGCGGAATCGAACCACCGACACGAGGATTTTCAATCCTCTGCTCTACCGACTGAGCTATCGAGGCAACGGAGCGCTATTAAAAGGGTTTTCAGCCTTTTCGTCAACACTTTTTTTCATAAAAAAAGATAAACAGTGTCGTTTGTTGTCTTTTTGTTCGTTGTGGTGTGATTTTGATATTCATTATTGAGATTTCATCAAGTTAAGCAAATTAAGAGATGAAATCTCAATTATAAATTTTATTTTTCTGGCGGCGTGTAACCGTCGATAATCACATCTTGACCTTCGAACAAAAACTTCACCATTTCAGTTTCTAATAACTGGCGATGTTCAGGGTTCATCATGTTGAGCTTTTTTTCGTTGATCAGCATGGTTTGCTTACCTTGCCATTCAGCCCATGCTTGCTTAGAAATATTATCAAAAATACGTTGGCCTAGTTCACCTGGGTAAAGTTGAAAGTCTAAACCTTCAGCGTCTTGTTGTAGTCGAGTACAAAAAACAGTACGACTCATGAAATATTCCTTACTGTAACTCGCTGATATACAGGCTCAGCGAAAATGAGTGATTAGTTGATAGTTATACCAGAGTCAGTGACTGGCATCTAGCATCACTGAGCGGAAATAAAAGCGGTAAAAACCGTCTTATTTTTGATGGTTTAACGAGTATGCCAAACTGTCCAAAATTTTCTGTACTGGTGCTGCTAATCCGATTTTTGGTGGATTATTAAGATCATACCATTGACCTGAAGCTTCATTGATTTCTGTAGGTTGTGATTTAAGTTCGTATAAAATCGGCACGATATCAAGATGATAATGGCTAAACGTATGACGAAAAGCAGTTAATTGACTTTGCTGTTCGATAAGTGACAGTTGTTGACCTAATTGCTTGTCCAATAGCGACGTTAAATCAGCATTGTCATGTTGAGGGAAGCACCAAAGACCACCCCAAATGCCGACCTGTGGGCGTTGTTCTAACCAAACTTTATCGTCGCACTGTAAAATAGCGAACCATGTTTGTTTTTCAGGCAAGGTTTTTTTGGGTTTTTTACCCGGAAAATCGGTTTGTCGTAATTCTTTGAGTGCAATGCATTGTGTGCTTACGGGACATAATTCACATTTAGGTTTACTACGGGTACAAATCATTGCTCCCATATCCATCATGGCTTGGTTATAGCGCTCAACGCCCTTTTCGGGCGTATTTGTTTCTGCTATTTGCCATAACGTGTTTTCAACGGTTTTCTTACCAGGCCAGCCTTCAATCGCGTAACAACGGGCAAGCGTACGTTTCACATTGCCATCTAAAATAGGGTGATGTTGAGCGAGTGAGAGTGACAGAACAGCACCAGCCGTTGAACGACCAATGCCCGGTAATGCGTGGACTTGATCGATATCTGTTGGGAAAATGCCGTTATGTTCACTAACAATTAACTGCGCTGCTTTATGGAGGTTACGTGCGCGAGCGTAATAGCCGAGCCCTGTCCATAAGTGTAAGACTTCATCTTGCTCGGCAGCCGCTAAGTCTTGCACGGTAGGGAAGCGCTCCATAAAACGTTCAAAGTAGGGGATCACGGTTGCTACTTGGGTTTGTTGTAGCATGATCTCTGAAAGCCATACTTTATATGGGGTTTTGTTTTGTTGCCAAGGTAGAGTTTTGCGGCCGAATTTGTCATACCACGCTAAAATGGCATCGGAAAATGTCGTACTCAATGTTGTGCTCACTTTACAGTTTATAGCTACTTATCTTTTATACTGCGCAAAAGGATATGGCATTTGCCAATGAAGAATAGCTATCGAGTTATTTTTGCTACACAGTGAAAATTGGTGTCCGCTAGTGCAATCACTTATACTGCAAACAGAAGTGCAACGTTATTTATTGTCTATTATGGGCAAGATTGCACCATAAACTGGCCATTGTCGCAATTGATAGACTTGAATTGAGTCGATAACTTTGGATAATGCCGATCCGTTTCTTTTTTGTTTGGATAGTTATTAGCATGAGCGAAGTTTCAAAGAAGTCAGGTGAAGTGACCCTGACCGAATTTACCGAAGATGGCAAACTGGTTCGTAAGATCCGTAGCTTTGTCCGTCGTGAAGGCCGTTTAACTAAGGGCCAAGAACATGCGATGGAAAACAATTGGCCAACTATGGGTATTGATTTCGCCAAGCAAATGCTGGACTGGAAAGAAGTATATAACCGTGAAGCGCCAGTCGTGTTGGAAATTGGTTTTGGTATGGGGGCATCATTAGTTGAAATGGCTAAAAATGCCCCTGAGAAAAACTTTATTGGGATCGAAGTACATAGCCCAGGTGTGGGTGCGTGTCTAATGGGTGCGGAAGATGCGGGTTTAACTAACCTTCGTGTAATGTGTCACGATGGCGTTGAAGTGTTTGAATACATGATCCCTGATGGTAGTTTAGATACCGTACAGCTATTCTTCCCAGACCCATGGCATAAAGCACGTCACCATAAGCGTCGTATTGTTCAGCCTGAATTTGCTGAAATGCTGCGTAAAAAGCTTAAAATTGGCGGTATTTTCCACATGGCAACTGACTGGGAAAACTACGCTGAGCATATGGTTGAAGTGATGGATGCAGCGCCTGGTTACCGCAATACGGCAACAAACGGTGCTTATATTGATCGTCCAGAAGATCGCCCATTAACCAAATTCGAAGCTCGTGGTCACCGCTTAGGTCACGGGGTTTGGGATATGAAGTACGAGCGTACTGAATAATTTCTCTTTGGTATTATATGCTGAAGAAATAAGACATTATTGATTTAATGACGCTTGGTTAAATCAATGAAAAAGCCAACCTTGTGTTGGCTTTTTTTCCCCTTGGAGAAAGAGATATGAAGCCAACAGCTACACTGCTAAATGAAATATTAGATGAAGTGAGACCATTGATAGGTCAAGGAAAAGTGGCTGACTATATTCCGGCTTTAGCTAACGTACCTGCGAGTAAATTAGGTATAGCAGTGTGCTATAACGACGGAGAAATTATTCAGGCGGGTGATAGCCAAGAAGGTTTTTCTATTCAATCTATCTCTAAGGTGTTGTCGTTAACACTTGCAATGACCTTATATGAATCGGAAGAGTTGTGGTCTCGAGTTGGAAAAGAGCCATCAGGTCAAGCGTTTAACTCCATGATCCAGCTTGAGCTAGAAAAAGGCATCCCACGTAATCCGTTTATTAACCCAGGTGCGATTGTGGTGTCGGATTTACTGCATAGTCGTTTATGTGCACCGCAATACCGGATGTTGGAATTGGTACGAGAGCTTTCTTGTAATCCGAATATTGTCTACGACAAAGTCGTCGCTAGCTCTGAAATGCAACATAGCGATCGTAATGCTTCCATTGCTTATTTAATGCGTTCATTCGGTAACTTTGATAATGAAGTGATGCCAGTGCTCACTAATTATTTTAGTTATTGTGCGCTCAAGATGAGTTGTGTCGATCTCGCCAGAACATTTAGCTATTTAGCAAATAAAGGGCTTCCTTTAGGCGCGAAAAAAAGAATTATCAGCCAAACTCAAAGTAAGCATATAAATGCATTGCTTGCGACTTGTGGTTTGTATGATGGCGCAGGTGAATTTGCCTATCGTGTTGGTATGCCAGGAAAGTCTGGCGTAGGTGGTGGTATTGTTGCGATTGTACCGGGTGAGATGACGATTGCAGTATGGTCGCCAGAACTTGATCAATCCGGTAATTCTGTTGCAGGGACTGCAGCGTTAGAGAAGTTATCTGAGCGTATTGGACGTTCTATTTTTTAGTGAGCCCGTATACATAAACCGCGAGGCTCACATTAGGGGGAGAATCGTATGTTAATGAATAAGGGGTTTCACGAATTAAAAACATCGATATTAGGCGCAATAGTAGCGATGTTCAGTTTCTTTACGGTATCAGCTCATGCGGTTGAATGTGAGCCACTATGGCATAACTCACTGAGTTTAAATGAAGGACGGTTAACCTTAGTACAAGGTAAACAAGAATTTATTGTGGATGCTAAAGGGCGGATGTTTTTCGATGTACATAAGGTCGCACTGAATTCTAAACAAACACAATTATTATCGGACTATTACGAGCTTTTAGATAATGACTTGCCCTATTTGTTGTCGCATTCTCAGCGTATTGATAAGCAAGTGTGTGAATTTGTTTCGCTACGAATAGAACAAGAACAACGGTTGCAAGATGCGATTCCTGCATTAAAAAACTGGCGCAGCGTAACATTAAATTAGTTAGTATCTAACCAGAGAAAAACGAGCACTGTGAATAACATAGTGCTCGTTTTTTTATTAGATATTATTCGTTATCATCGTCAACGAAGGCGGCTAGGAGATCATTTAAGAACAATTTACCGTGCTCGGTGATTTGCCAATGATCGCCCGTATCTTGGAGATAGTTTTGCGCTATCGCCCAATCAATTGTCGGTTCTATGGTTGTTAACGCTAAACCTGTTCTTGCGACAAAATCTTGCTTTGGACAGGATTCTAATAAACGAAAACGATTCATAAAGAACTCGAATGGACGTTCACCATCAGCAACCTTATTCTCTTGCGTTAAATACGGCTTATCCGCTTGTAAATATCCACGAGGGTGTTTGACTTTAACGGTACGGATGATTTGCCCATCAGCAAAACTGATTTTGCCATGTGCGCCACAACCAATGCCAAGGTAATCACCAAAACGCCAGTAGTTAAGGTTATGCTGACATTGTTTTCCCGGCTTGCTATAGCCTGATATTTCATATTGCTGATAACCGGCTTCTGTTAAAAGCTGATGACCTTGCTCAAAAATATCCCACAAGTCGTCATCATCAGGCAATGTCGGTGGTTTTGAGTAATACAGGGTATTGGGTTCAATTGTCAGCTGGTACCAAGACAAGTGCGGTGGATCGAGTGCGATCGCTTGTTTTAAATCACTGATCGCATCACTCACGCTTTGATCCGGTAAGCCATGCATAAGATCGACATTAAAGCTGTTTAATCCCGCTTTCTTTGCAAGGCCAGCTGCACGAATTGCTTCATCTGCGCCATGAATACGGCCAAGACGTTCGAGTTTTTCATTTTGAAAACTTTGAATACCAATAGAAATACGGTTTACACCAGCTTGGCGATAAGCTTCAAAACGACCCGCCTCTACTGTGCCAGGGTTGGCTTCCATAGTAATTTCAATATCATCACTAAATGGAATGCGTTGCTCAATGGCTTTTAATAAACGACCGATCTCACTTGGAGAGATCAAGCTAGGCGTCCCTCCACCAATAAAAATTGAGTGGAGAGGTCGTGCTCCATTGATTAACTGATAAGCGCTAAGATCGGTTTCTAAGTCGTCAATTAAGGCATCAATATAATCAAGCTCAGGAAGATCTGTCTTTAAGGCGTGAGAGTTGAAATCACAATAAGGACATTTTTGTACACACCAAGGGATGTGGACATATAAACTCAGTGGTGGAGGTACAAGCATTTAATCGGCCTTTAATGCGCTAAACAATTGCTGTAGTGCTTTACCACGGTGTGATAGTTGCTTTTTACGAGCAGGTGGAAGTTGAGCTGAAGCACATTGATCTTCAGGTACCCAAAATACCGGATCGTAACCAAAACCATTTTCGCCATGACGTTCAGTTAAGATGCTGCCTTCCCAAGAGCCATGGCAAACCAGTGGAGTAGGATCGTTTTCATGACGCATCATCACAAGCACACAATGGAAACGTGCAGTACGTTGCTCGGCAGGGACATCTTTCATTTCTGCAAGTAGTTTATCAATGTTGTCAGCATCTGATGCGTCTTCACCGGCAAAACGTGCAGAATAAATACCAGGAGCGCCGTTGAGGTAATCAACTTCTAAGCCAGAGTCATCGGCAATGGCTGGAAGGCCCGTTTCCTTTGCGGCATGGCGCGCTTTAATGATCGCATTTTCAATAAATGTGGTGCCCGTTTCAGCAACGGATGAAACGTTATAATCACTTTGCGCGACTACATCAAAACCAAAATCAGCCAGTAAATCGGCCATTTCTTTCACTTTGCCTTGGTTGCCTGTTGCTAGTACAAGTTTACTCATTTTGATGCCTTTTGAACGTCAAGCTATGTAATATTGGCGGCTATAATAACGGTTGTTATCGTAATAAAAAAGGCGCGAGTGCGCCTAGTGATTGTAGAAGAGATTGATGCTCAAGTGGTTACTTGTCAACGAAGAAGGTCTGCTTAAAGATCAGTGTTTCTTTTTTACCGTTAGAGTAAATAGTGATCGTAAAATTAAACGTTTCATCATTAGTGTGTTTAAATTCAGCAAGGTAATAAATTGATTTACCTTCTTTTATTTCTCTAAAATTTAACTTCTTTTGCTGCCCTAATACATTACGAGCAATACCGGTTAATTGTGCTTTAACCGCTGTTTTTTCTTCTTTACTGGTATCAAGAATTGCAATATTGACCAAGGCACTGTAACGGCTACGCTGAATTTTATAGTGGCTGGCAATCTCTGGGGTTAAAAATGTTGAGGCAAAACTAGAATAATGTACTTCTAAGTCGCCAAATTTTTTGAATTGTCCGGCATGGCTAGGTAGCGTGAAAACGAGCAGTAGCAGGCTGAGTAATATTTTCATGAACGATCCTTATCTTTCAGTGAGTCACTGAAGTATTTCCTTTCTGTCTCGATGTGTTGCTTGACTTGATGATTGTAGTTAAGAGTAAGGGGATAAAAAAAGCGAATATCGGTGATTGATATTCGCTTTATTGAACCAATCAAATTACATGATGGTGGCGATCTCTGAGGGAATAACTTTCGGGGCTTCAATCCGAATTTGTTTGTGCCGACCTTGTAAGCCTTTTTCTACATGAATTAACCCCTTAGCGACCTTAAATTGTTTTGCAAGGTACTTTACTAAATGGGCATTGGCTTTTCCGTCTACCGGTGGCGCGGTAATGGCAATTTTTACTTCGTTGCCATGCAAGCCAACGATCTGATCGCGGCTTGCTTTCGGTTGGATATAAAGTCGAATAATGAGATCGTCATCATCACGAAAGATGGTCTTTTCTGTCACAGCATGTACCACACGTTACCAACTAAAGAGCCCATCGCGTAGTTAGCAAATTGTAGTGCAATAAAGATCACTAGAACACTCAGATCTAAACCGCCCATTGCAGGAAGAACGCGGCGAACAGGTGCCATTAGTGGTTCTGTTAATTGGTGCATGACATATTCGATAGGGCTTCGACCTTGGCTAACCCAGCTTAAGATTGCACGGATCAATAGTACCCAGAACAATAAACTACCAGCTGCTTTTAATAATGCTAATAGCCCTAAGAACAGGAAGCTTGGTTCAAAGGAAAAACCACCACTGCTGATTGAAATAATGATGATAAATTTAGCGACACACAGTACATAAGCAAACAGTACGGTTGCCATATCTAGCGAACCAATTGATGGGATCACGCGGCGTAATGGCGCAACGATCGGTTGAGTCGCTTTAACAATAAATTGTGAGAAGGGATTATAAAAGTCTGCACGAGACCATTGTAACCAAACTCGTAATAATACGACCATGATGTAAAGATCAAAGCCGGTTTGAACTAGATAAACGAAAGGATTCATAGATAAACCTTAAAACAATTGTTCCATTTCTTTAGCTCGAGATACGGCTGCTTGCATCGCTTTAGCAACAATATCTGAGAATTGATGTTGATTAAATGTATTAATAGCTTCAGCTGTCGTGCCACCTTTTGAAGTGACTTGATCACGTAGTGTCGACAATGAAGTATCTGGATTCGCTTTTACTAATTCAGCGGCACCTAAAGCGGCTTGCTGAACCAGTAAGCGCGCAGTATCGGCATCAAACCCTTGGTTCATCGCTTCTTGCTGCATTGCTTCCATAAACAAAAAGAAGTAGGCGGGAGCACTGCCTGCTGCGGCAATAATACCATTGATACCTGATTCTTCTTGTACCCAACAAATTTCGCCTACGGCTTGTAATAGTTGAGTGGCAAATAATCGGTCGGTTTCTGTGAGTTGTGGGTTTGCATATAAGCCGCTCATCCCCTTACCAATTAAAGAGGGAGTATTTGGCATTACACGAACCAATTCAACTTGCTGGCCTAACATTTCACATAAGCGCTCGCAATTAATGCCAGCGGCAATAGAAATCACTAATTTTCCCGCAAAGTTAATGTCTTGCAGTGGTTTACACACTTCTTCCATAAGTTGTGGTTTAACCGCAAGAACAACAACATCAGCATCTTGAGCAGCATTTAGGTTATCTCTAGTGGTATGAATACCAAAGTCACGCGCTAAAGGTTCACGGCGAGCATCGCTAGGGGCGGTGGCCGTAATCTTTTTTGCATCGTAACCGCTAGCAACTAATCCTGCGATAATTGAGCGAGCCATATTACCTGCCCCAATAAAAGCAATTGAGCGTTGTTCCATGTAAAATCCTTATAAATAGGTACAAACTTAATGTTTTTTACCTTAATTGAGCTGTTGTTATCATGAACAGTACGAATATTAGTAATTATTCTTTGTTACCGTAATCACGAGCACCAAAAATCGCGGTGCCAATACGAACAATTGTACTACCTGCTGCAATTGCCGCTTCCATATCACCACTCATTCCCATTGATAATGTATCAACATTGGGATAAGTCAATTTCAACTGTTCTAGTGTATCAGCCAACGCTTTAAAAGTGGCAAATTGGCTGTCGTAATCTGTGGCCGGTTGTGGAATCGACATTAAACCGCGCAGTTCAATATTTGGCATTGCAGCTATTTCTGCGGCCAGTGCAGGCACTTCAGCCAAGGTTATTCCCGATTTTGTTGCCTCAGCGCTGCTATTAACTTGCAGTAAAACTTGCAGCGGTGCCATTGACGTTGGACGTTGATCGCTTAAACGTTTTGCTGTTTTTATACGATCAATAGAGTGCACCCAATCAAAATGCTCTGCGACAAGGCGAGTTTTATTAGATTGGATCGGCCCAATAAAATGCCATACAAGCAAGTTTTTCTCCGGATGGCTCGCAAAGTGATTAACCTTATCAACACCTTCCTGTACGTAGTTTTCGCCAAAGGCATACTGGCCTGCAGTAATGGCTTCTTCGATCGCTTCCACTGGCTTGGTTTTACTTACTGCCAATAGTTGCACGGAATCTGCAGCCCTGCCGCATTTTTCAGTTGCTAAGGTGATCTGGTTGATGACCTCAGCAATATTTTGTTTGATACTAGTCATAATTGATTCTTGGGGAAAATTTATGGATATCACCGAATTACTGGATTTTAGTGTAAAGCATAACGCATCGGATCTACATCTTTCTGCAGGTGTTCCACCGATAATTCGTGTTGATGGCGATGTTAGAAAGCTCAGTATGCCAGCACTTGATCACAGTGAAGTACACCGTTTAGTGTTTGACATTATGAACGATGCCCAGCGCCGTGAGTATGAAGAAAACTTAGAAGTCGATTTTTCATTTGAAATTCCCGACATCGGTCGCTTCAGGGTTAATGCTTTTCATCAGTCTCGTGGTTGTTCGGCGGTGTTTCGAACCATTCCTATTCATATTCCAACATTGGAATCGTTAAACGTTCCTGATGTTTTTTATGATATTGCCCAGCTTTCACGTGGCTTGGTATTAGTAACAGGTGCGACTGGCTCGGGTAAATCGACCACCATTGCTGCGTTAGTTGATTATATCAATACCAACTATAACCGTCATATTCTGACGATTGAAGATCCGATTGAATTTGTTCACAGCAGTAAACGTTGTTTGATCAACCAGCGAGAAGTGCACCGTGACACATTGGGCTTCCAAAACGCACTGCGTTCAGCACTGCGTGAAGATCCCGATGTGATTTTAGTGGGTGAGCTTCGTGATCAGGAAACCATCAGTTTAGCGTTAACCGCTGCTGAAACGGGGCACTTAGTTTTAGGTACCTTGCATACCAGTTCTGCGGCAAAGACGGTCGACCGTATCATTGATGTTTTCCCTGGTAGTGATAAATCTATGGTTCGTTCTATGTTATCGGAGTCGTTACGCGCAGTGATATCACAAAGCTTATTAAAGTGTGTGAGCGGTGGTCGTGTAGCCAGCCATGAAATTATGATGGCAACACCTGCGATTCGTAACTTGATCCGTGAAGATAAAGTCGCACAAATGTTTTCAATGATCCAAACCGGCTCATCGATGGGAATGCAAACCATGGAGCAAAGCGTGAAGATGCTGGTGGCAAAAGGCTTAGTTGAAGCTGAAGAAGGTCGTCGTATTGTTGATACCAGTCAGCGCGGTTTCTAATAACACCTCAGGTTTAACGAGGTAGGAAAAGAGATGAATTTAGATAGTATATTAGCGCAAATGGTTGAGCGTAAAGCGTCGGATTTATATATCACCGTCGGCTCAGCATGCTTACTGAAAGTTGATGGCAACTTACATCATCTTGGCGAATTACTTGATCGCGCAGCAGTGGATTCGTTGTTCCACGAAGCGATGGACGATGAGCAATATAAAGAATTTGTTGCGACCCGTGAGGCCAATTTTGCCATTGTCCGTAATGGTTGTCGTTTTCGATTAAGTGCATTTTGGCAACGTGAATTACCCGGTATTGTGGTCCGTCGAATCGAAACCAAGATACCGAATATTCATGAGCTTAACCTACCGCTGGATATGGAAAGATTAGCACTGGCTAAACGTGGTTTAGTACTGGTGGTTGGGGCGACAGGCTCGGGTAAGTCGACATCAATGGCGGCAATGACGGGGTTTAGAAATCAAAATCGTAGTGGCCATATTTTAACGGTTGAAGATCCGATTGAGTTTATCCATGAACATAATAAATGCATCATAACTCAGCGTGAGGTTGGGCTTGATACTGCCAGTTATGAAGTGGCATTGAAAAACTCACTGCGTCAAGCTCCAGATATGATCTTGATCGGTGAGATCCGAAGTCGTGAGACGATGGAATATGCGATGACGTTTGCCGAAACAGGGCACTTGTGTATGGCAACACTACACGCGAATAACGCCAACCAAGCACTTGAACGTATTCTTCATCTTGTACCAAAAGAGCGACGTGAGCAGTTTTTGTTTGATCTGTCGTTAAACCTGAAATGTATTTTAGCGCAACAGTTGATCCCTGATGCCAATGGTGTCGGACGACATGGTGTTTATGAACTGCTGCTCAATACGCCACGTGTCGCCGATTTGATCCGTCGCGGTGAGTTACATGAAATTAAAGATGTGATGGCAAAATCAAATCAGGCTGGAATGGTGACGTTTGATCAATCGTTATATGCATTATTTCGAGATGGGAAAATCACCGAGCAAGATGCGCTGCACCACGCTGATTCACCGAATGATCTTCGCTTAATGATTAAAGTGGGTGATCCTAATAATAAAACGTCAAACAGTACCAGTACGCTATCTGGGGTGAAATTAGATCTTCAGTAATATGTTTGTGATGTTCCTAACGCATTAGGATCATCATAAACTAGTTACTTATATTTAATGCTTTATTTGGGTTTTGTTTTAACCTATTGAATTTTATTGAAAATAATTTTAATCATTTTAGTGATAATTGTCGGAACAGCTTTTGAGTTCAAGAGGTTCAAAAGCTGTACAAGCTGTACAAACAAGAAACAGCAAGGCCTTGAAGGAGGATCTTAGTACAGGTTTTGATCGTGTTTAGCTTTATGATGATCAATAAGAAAAAAGCTGTACAAGGTTCGACAATTGTTAGATTTTAGATAATAAAAAAGACAAGTACCTCAACAGCACTTGTCTTGTTTGTTTTAGAAACTTGTAATATTAAGCGCTGTATTGACGTTCAAACCAGCTTTCTAAAATAACGACAGCAGATTGTGAGTCGATATTACCTTTACTTAATGATCGATAACCACCACGCTCAAACAGTTCTGCTTTTGCTTCAACAGTACTTAAACGTTCATCGTGTAGTTCAACTTGGCAGCCAAAACGACCATGTAAGCGATTAGCAAATTTTTTCGCCCGTGGTGTAATGCTTTCAAGCTCTTTACCTTCAAGATCTAAAGGTAATCCTACAACGACTAAATCAGGTAGCCATTCTTTTAAAATCTTTTCAATATCATCCCAATTGGGGATGCCATCTTTGGCTTTTAAAGCGGCAAGGGGAGTAGCGGTTCCTGTCAGCTCTTGACCAATAGCAACACCAATACTTTTGGTGCCGTAATCAAAACCTAATACACTGCGAGATTGACTCATGCGTGACCTATGTCTAAAGAAAGGTTTGCTGGTGTAAAGCCAAGTTTTTCAATTGCTTTATGCCAACGTTCGTCGATAGGAGTGGAAAAAATAATGGTGTCATCTGCTTCAATGGTGAGCCAATTGTTATCAACCAGTTCTTGCTCTAATTGCCCCGCATCCCATCCGGCATAACCTAGCGCGACCAGAAATTGGTTTGGCGCTTGTGCAGTACCCAGCTCAGATAAAATATCCAGTGAGGTGGTCACGGCTAATTCGTTATTCACAGGTAAACTTGAGCTATATTCACCTTTCGTGGTGTGAAGTACAAAACCACGATCTTCAGAAACGGGTCCACCATTAAGTACCAGTGATTCTAAGCTAATAGGATCGGCAACAGGTAGCTTTCTCTCAACTTCTATTTGCTCCAACATATCAGCAATAGAAATATCGATAGGTTGGTTAATAATGATCCCCATTGCGCCTTCATTATTATGCTCACAAAGATAAATAACACTTTGCTTAAATTGAGGATCTTGCATAGTGGGCATCGCCACTAAAAAGTGGTTGGTCAAATTCATCTACAACACCAGAGTTTGATACAAATCAGCGAGCGTTCACTCGTTACTGATAGGTAAAAAAGCAGCGACATTGCCGCTGCATTCTTAATTTGAGTATGGTTGATGATTGTCAGTAAAGCGATATTACTTCGCGTTTACTCGACGTTCGATAGCATCCATTAATTTACCTGTAATTGAGATATCAAAAGCCGCTTCAATCTCGCGGATACAGGTTGGGCTAGTCACATTAATTTCCGTTAGCTTGTCACCAATCACATCAAGTCCAACAAAAATGAGGCCTTTTTCTTTTAGAACTGGCGCAACGGTTTCTGCGATCTTACGATCAGTTTCACTGATTGGACGCGCTTCACCACGTCCGCCAGCAGCTAAGTTACCGCGAGTTTCCCCTTTAGCAGGAATACGTGCTAGGCAGTAAGGCATAGGCTCGCCATCAACCACTAAGATACGCTTATCACCATTACTAATATCAGGAACAAAGGTTTGTGCCATGCAGTAGTTTTGGCCCATATTCGTTAGCGTTTCAATGATAACCGATACGTTAGGATCGCCTTTCATTACACGGAAAATTGACGAACCACCCATACCATCAAGTGGCTTTAAGATCACATCACCGTGCTCTTGGTGGAAGGCTTTTAGTTTCTCGGCGCGACGAGTAACAATAGTGGTTGGTGTTAGCTCAGGGAACCATGCCGTAAACAGCTTTTCATTACAGTCACGTAGGCTTTGTGGCTTGTTTACAATCAGAGCGCCATTATCTTCGGCACGCTCAAGGATGTAAGTCGCGTAAATGTATTCAGTATCGAAAGGAGGATCTTTTCGCATTAGTACAGCATCAAGATCTGATAATTCAATTTCTTGCTCGCTGTGAAAATCAAACCAGTGATCAGGATCTTGTTGTACTGTGACGACACGCGTACGGGCAATCGCTTTACCTTGCTCTAAAGATAGATCATTCATTTCCATGTAATGAATTTCCCAGCCGCGACGCTGAGCTTCTAACATCATAGCAAAGCTAGAATCTTTCTTGATATTGATAGACTCGATAGGGTCCATCACGATACCCAGTTTGATCATTGTGTTCTCCTAATCTCTAATTTAGCCTAAATCACCGAAGCGTACTTGCAGTGCGGTGATGGCTGTCATTGCGGTGGTTTCGGTACGAAGTACGCGAGGCCCCAGCAAAATTTCATCAAATTTATATTGTTCTGTCATGCTGATTTCATCAGCAGATAAACCGCCTTCAGGGCCAATCAATAAACGAACATTAGTGACTGGTGTTGGAAGCGTGTTTATCGAATAATTAGCGCGAGGGTGTAAGTTGAGCTTTAGACCATCATATTCTTCAGCACACCATTGTTCCAGTTTCATCACTGGGCGAATAGTAGGGACAACATTACGACCACATTGCTCACAAGCTGCAATGGCGATTTTTTGCCACTGTTCGAGTTTTTTTTCAAAACGTTCAGCATTTAATTTAACGCCACATCGTTCTGAAATTAGCGGTGTAATGGTATTCACCCCTAACTCGACGGATTTTTGAATGGTGAATTCCATTTTATCACCACGTGAAATCACCTGACCTAAATGGATATCTAGTGGGGATTCAATACTGTGTTCAACCCGAGATTGGATCTCTACTTCAACGCTTTTTTTACTTGCGTTGGTGATAACGGCGGGAAACTCTGCATTACTGCCGTCAAACATTAATAGCTCTTGGCCTACTTGCATACGCATAACGCGACCAACATGGTTAGCAGCATCGTCACTGAGCATTACCTTGCCGTGAGAAGGTAAAGATTCTGGATGATAAATACGTGGAATTCTCATAATGCGGTCATCTATGCAATAAAAAAGAGTAATGACGAATCTTAACATGGATGAGCAATTCGCCAATTATTCAGGCTTAAATAAAACATGTTATTTCTATCGCAACATGTTTGTTATGGTTAGAGAGAGCCATAAAAATGTTATGTATGCTCTCTCATACATAACAAGTTACGGTGCTGAAACGTTTTAGGCGCATCGACTCGCGAGGATTGGATTAACATTGCCTTGGATCTTTTCAATCTTAGCTGCACGTTCACATTCCCACTTAGATACAGGGTACTGCTTATCCCAACTATTCATTAATTGGCGTTGTTGACGACTCATTTTATATTTTGGATATACGGCTTCAAAATACATATAGGTACGAGCAATCACCCCGCGAGCACGCTCGGGCGGCTGAGCATCATGATCCTTTTTATCAATAATCATGTCGCAACTACCAAATGAACGATAATTTTTGCTGTTGGTTTTAGGCAGCATTACATAATTATAGTTTTGCCTTGCAGCATTAACGGCGCCAATGGCAGGGTATAAATTATAAAGGTCGGATTGCATTAAGCGGTATTCGTTATTGGCTTTTTCTGCACATTTACGGCCTTTAAAGGCTTTTCCTTTACTATCAACACAAACGGCAGCACCTTCACGCCATTCACTAAAAGCACGACCAAAGTTCTCGGCTGGAACGACATGCTCCGCTTCCCAGCGTTTAACGCGTTTTTTATACACTTCAGTGGTAAAACCGGAGGGTAATGTCACGTATTTTTTATTGTTGAAATCAGCACCACAGTAAATGGTTTTCATGTCTTGAGGAGAAATATAAATTTCCGTTTGCATGATTTTTTTTGCTTTGCTGAAAGAGGGATTAGTCGTGTTGCCAAGTTCGCTTGGCTTATAAGAGGTCGCAAATGCGGTAACAGGTAATAGTAGGGCAATAGCAAAACAGCTTGAGATACGTGTCATGAATGTAGTTCATTAATTATTTATCGTATCACTAGCTTACTGATATTTTTCTCTTTGAGAAGTGTGTCGCAATTATTTGTAACTGTGCTTTTTGATTATTTTCATACAGAATCGTACGCTACTGAGGCGAATACACCAAAACTTCACGGCATCGGCGACAATGGTAGTTGGCTTGTCCACGTAAGATACGGTTGTGCCGGCGAATGGTTAACGGATATTCGCTACAGCTACATTTATAGAGATAAGTGTCACCTGAGACTGAGCTGACATCAAAGCGATGTGTTGTTCTTGGTGCTACTTGAAACACTTCTCGCATGATCAATTGCCACTCTCTACCATGCGGTTTTACCCGGCCAAACAGTTTAAACACAATTAAATGTGCCACTTCGTGTGGAACAACTTCGTTTAGAAAAGCGTCTGCGTTTTCATTGAGTAAGACAGGGTTAAAACGTACTTCCCAGCTTTGTAATCGTGCACTTCCCGCAATTTTCCCTCGTTGGGTAAAAGTCACAGTCGGCATTTTTAAACGTTTATTAAGGCGTTGATTGGCGGTTTTGATGGCGTGTTCGACACGTTTGATAACTTGTTGTTGCAGTGAATTCATTGTTACTCGTTCTTGGTTATTGAGATCGGCACTATACACCGAAGATAACGCGCTGGCGAGAGTAGGGAAGCAAGGTGTTTTTATTGCACATAGATAAACGGCAAGTAATAAAAAAGGACGCCTAAGCGTCCTTTTTTGTGCACGATTAAGTGTATTACTTAATGTTTGCGAAATCGCGAAGTGCAGCCACTTTATCTGTTTTTTCCCAAGGGAACTCTTCACGACCAAAGTGACCGTAAGCTGCAGTCTTCTTATAGATTGGTTGTAGAAGATCTAGCATTTCTTGTAGGCCATATGGGCGTAGGTCGAAGTGTTGGCGTACAGCTTCAATGATGATCTCATGTGCTACTTTTTCAGTACCAAATGTTTCCACCATGATAGATGTAGGATCGGCTATACCAATAGCGT
Source organism: Photobacterium sp. GB-1 (assembly GCF_003026165.1). Lineage (NCBI taxonomy): Bacteria > Pseudomonadati > Pseudomonadota > Gammaproteobacteria > Vibrionales > Vibrionaceae > Photobacterium > Photobacterium sp. GB-1. The sequence continues at coordinate 179,984 of NZ_PYOB01000006.1, forward strand.
AAGAAAGTTGGATTTCACAACGATCTGCCATGCCAGCTGCGACGATATTTTTTGCTACATAACGTGCTGCATATGCTGCAGAGCGGTCAACTTTTGATGGATCTTTACCAGAGAAAGCACCACCACCGTGACGTGCAGCACCGCCGTAGGTATCGACGATGATCTTACGACCAGTCAAACCACAGTCACCCATTGGGCCACCGATAACGAAACGACCGGTTGGGTTGATAAAGAATTTTGTCTCTTTATTTAACCATTCCGCAGGCAGTACTGGTTTGATGATTTCTTCCATTACTGCTTCACGTAGATCAGACGTTGAAATTGAATCACTGTGCTGAGTTGATAGAACAACCGCATCAATACCAACAATTTTACCTTGATCGTAAGCGAACGTTACCTGAGATTTTGCATCAGGACGTAACCAAGGAAGCGTGCCGTTCTTACGTACTTCAGCTTGACGCTGAACTAAGCGGTGAGAGTAAGTGATTGGCGCAGGCATGAAGACTTCAGTTTCATTGGTTGCGTAACCAAACATGATACCTTGGTCACCAGCACCTTGTTCTTTAGGATCGGTTTTATCAACACCTTGGTTGATATCAGGAGACTGTTTACCGATGGTGTTCATTACTGCACAAGAGTTTGCATCAAAGCCCATATCTGAATGGACATAACCGATTTCACGTACGGTTTCACGTGTTAGCTCTTCAATATCAACCCAAGCAGATGTGGTGATCTCACCACCAACCATTACCATGCCGGTTTTTACGTAAGTTTCACAAGCTACACGCGCTTTAGGATCTTGTTCAATAATTGCATCCAATACAGCATCTGAAATTTGATCTGCAATTTTATCTGGATGACCTTCTGATACCGACTCAGAAGTGAATAAATGTTTTGCCATCGGTAGTCTCACTTTCTTTTGAATTTAGTCGCACGGTAGCGTTTATAACGCTGTTATATAGCTATATGTACGTTTGTATGTATAGAGCTACTTCCGTCTAGACGTCTATAATACATCGAGAACAGATAAAATCAACAATATGAAAACTAGGGTTTCTTATTGTATAAAAAAATTGAATAGCTCTATTGTGGTGGTTGATAGACATAGTTTTCATCTAATGTACTGATAAATAATTATATTTATCTTAAATGTTTACACTGTGGCCTTTTTTAACTCAAAAATGTAATCACAAATTGACTATATAAAGTTTCTTTTATTAAAAATAACGATAAACAGACTTTATATACCTGAGTACAAGCAATATTTTATAGGCTATAAAGTCCGCTTCGTATGCTGGTGGATTTAGTTATAGATTGCGGTATCTATAATATGACAAGAATTTATTATCTTTTTTCTAGCAGATTGATGAGATCAACGGTACCTGCTTGAGCGCGAGACACGTAATTTGCCATGATCAAAGAGTGGTTAGGCAATAAACCAAATCCCATACCATTTAAAATCATTGGACTCCAAATCGTTTCTTGGGTTGCTTCAAGCTCACGAATTATCTGATTAATCATGACCGTTGCTTTTTCTTCTTCTAGCAGTGGTTCAAAATCATGTTTCATTGCTTTCATTAGCAGCAATATGGCCCAAGTAGAGCCTCGTGATTCGTAAAAAACATTATCAATTTTGAACCAGCTTGTTTTCGGCGCATTGAGTGAAACTTCCTTACCTTCTGTTTTGCTATCCATTATTAACTGTGGCTCACCCACAGATGAGCCAAGGTCTTGTGAAATAGTGCCTAAGCGTTTTTGTACTACTTCAAGCCAAGCCACTAAATTATCATCCCGTGAATAAAATTGTGCTGGATGGCGAGATGCCGAAAGGCGGTCACGGTATCGAGTAAGGGCGTCAATTGCATTTTGATATTCAGACTCGGCACTTGGAAAGTTCCAGCTATGGCTATTGATATTGAGCGCGGGTTGGGCTTCTTTTAAATCTGAATCGACATGGCTTTCATTTTGAGGACGGCTAAGATTATCTTTTAGTACCAGTGCCATATCTCGTACTTGCGTTAATACCCCCGTTTCCCATGCTGGCATGTTATCCATTAATAAGCTGGGTGGTAATTTATCGTTAGTAAGGAACCCACCTTGCTTATTAATCAGTAATTCTGAAATATGAATCAGCGTTGTGGTGGTCTCATACCCAGTCGTTAAAGTTTGTTGATTGAGCTTGGCTTGCTCTGCCGCATAACTGTCTGGATTAAATGTATCTGGTTCAAATGACCAATAAACAGACAAAAAGTAAAGTACGACGGTGAAAAATACTGCGCCAATAATGACTTTTACTTTCGACATAACCACCTCTTTGGAATTGCTTAATATGAACTTTTTTTCATTTATCTATTAGCTATATGTAAAAAAGTGAAGGTTTGTTAATGCCAATCCTAATCTTAAACGCCGTTTATTAATGCGTAGAAAAAGACGCTGAATGAACAAATAGTGACTTTTTAATACGTGATTTTTCGCTGTTTTAAGCCTATAAATCAGTGATATTTTAAGGTTAAAGTAGAGGATATACGCGAAAATATTGATGAGTGGTGAGACTATCTATTTGGTTCTATTAGAGATTAAGTCTGCTTGGTGAGAGATGTCACAATTATGGTGATTCTGTATCTAGCTTGGTATACACTAACGCAGCTTAGTATTTTTGTAGCACGGATATGACACTAAAAGTCGCAATAAATGGATTCGGTCGCATTGGTCGCAGTGTGCTTCGCGCATTGTATGAAAGCGACAAACATCATCAGATTAACGTCGTGGCTGTTAACGAATTAGCAGAGCTGGAAGCAATGGCTCATCTACTTCAATACGATTCTAGCCATGGGCGTTTCAAAAATCCTGTCAGTCATGATCAGGAGCATCTTCTTATTGCCCATAAAAATGGTCGCCAAGATCAAATTCGTATCCTCCACCAACCTGATCTAAAATTATTGCCTTGGCATGATCTTGATGTCGATATTGTTTTAGATTGTACCGGTAAGTTTGGTTCTCGTGATGACGGTTTAGCGCATATCGCATCAGGCGCTAAAAAAGTATTATTTTCCCATCCTGCTAGCAAAGATATTGATTGCACCGTTATCTATGGTGTTAATCATCAACAATTAACATCTCAGCACCGCATTGTTTCCAATGGTTCATGTACGACCAACTGTATTGTCCCCATTATTAAAATCTTAGATGATCAGTTTGGTATTGAATCAGGCACTATTACGACCATTCATTCCGCTATGAATGATCAACAAGTCATTGATGCTTATCATCCTGATTTACGCCGAACGCGCGCAGCAAGTCAGTCAATTATTCCTGTTGATACTAAGCTACACCTTGGAATTGGTCGTATATTTCCGAAGTTTTCCGACAAATTTGAAGCGATTTCTGTGAGAGTGCCCACAATAAATGTCACTGCTATGGATTTGAGTGTCACAGTTAAAACAAATGTGAAAGTTAATGACGTAAATCAATCATTAAAAAATACGTCTCGTTGTACATTAAGTGGTATTGTGGATTACACAGAAGCGCCTTTAGTGTCGATTGACTTTAATCACGATCCCCATAGTGCAATCGTTGATGGCAGCCAAACTAGGGTAAGCAACCAGCATTTAATTAAATTGTTGGTGTGGTGTGACAATGAATGGGGCTTTGCTAATCGTATGTTGGATACAGCGTTAGCAATGCATGCAACCGAAAATACGGATGCTGAAAAGTAAAATAGTAAGAATTACTGGGCTTGGCGTTGGAACATTAATGACGACAGGCTGTCAATTTTATGAACTTTTATTTTTAATAATGTTTGAGAGGACAAAACATGTCTGTAATCAAGATGACTGATCTGGATCTAGCTGGTAAGCGTGTATTTATTCGTGCTGACCTAAATGTGCCAGTAAAAGACGGTAAAGTAACTTCAGATGCACGTATCATTGCATCTCTACCTACAATTAAGCGTTGCCTAGAAGCAGGCGCTAAAGTAATGGTTACTTCTCACCTAGGTCGTCCAACGGAAGGCGAATACGCAGAAGAATTCTCTCTACAGCCTGTAGTTAACTACTTAAACGACGCACTAGATTGTGACGTTAAATTAGCAAAAGATTACCTAAATGGTCTTGAGCTAAATGCAGGCGAGCTTGTTGTTCTTGAGAACGTACGTTTCAACAAGGGCGAGAAGAAAAACGAAGACGAACTATCTAAGCAATACGCTGCACTTTGTGACGTATTCGTGATGGATGCATTTGGTACCGCTCACCGTGCACAAGCATCAACTTACGGTGTGGGTATGTTTGCACCAGTTGCATGTGCTGGCCCTTTACTAGCAGGCGAGCTAGAAGCATTAGGCAAAGCAATGGACAACCCAGCGCGTCCAATGGTTGCTATTGTTGGTGGTTCAAAAGTATCAACTAAGCTAACTGTACTTGAGTCACTATCTAAAATTGCTGACCAAATTGTTGTTGGTGGTGGTATTGCTAACACATTCATCGCGGCTGAAGGCAACGATGTAGGTAAGTCTCTATACGAAGCTGACCTAATCCCAACGGCTAAAGCGCTAATGGCAAGCACTGACATCCCAGTAGCAACGGATGTTGTATGTGCTAAAGAGTTCTCTGACACCGCTGAAGCAACAGTTAAATCAGCATCAGACATCGCAGCTGACGACATGGTTCTTGACCTAGGTCCTGATTCAGCACAAGCGCTTGCTGACATCATCATGAATGCGAAAACGATTCTTTGGAATGGCCCTGTAGGCGTATTCGAAATCGAGCAATTTGGTAAAGGTACCGAAGTTGTTGCGAATGCAATCGCAGAGTCTGCAGGTTTCTCTGTAGCGGGTGGTGGTGACACACTAGCGGCTATCGATAAGTACGGCATCAAAGATAAAGTATCTTACATCTCAACAGGTGGCGGTGCGTTCCTTGAGTTCGTTGAAGGTAAGAAATTACCAGCAGTTGAAATGCTAGAGTCTCGCGCTAAAGCATAATTATTTTGGGCGTGGGAGCCGAATTTACGCTAAATATGAGTGTTGCTTCCACGTTTAAATGTTTGTGATAGCTATCAACTTTCAGTAGAATAGCAAGCAATCGCAAACGTTTGCACAAGAATTTTTCCACAGACAACAAAGTAAATAATAGGACTATTGTTATGTCTAAGATCTTTGATTTTGTAAAACCTGGTGTTATTTCTGGCGACGACGTTCAGAAAGTATTCGCAGTAGCTAAAGAAAACAACTTCGCACTTCCAGCTGTTAACTGTATCGGTACAGATTCTGTTAACGCTGTACTAGAAGCGGCAGCTAAAGTTAAGTCTCCAGTTATCGTTCAGTTCTCTAACGGCGGTGCTGCATTCTTTGGCGGTAAAGGTCTTAAACTAGAAGGTCAAGGTCCACAAATCCTTGGCGCTATCGCTGGTGCTAAATATGTTCACGCTGTTGCTGAGTCTTACGGTGTTCCTGTAATTCTTCACACTGACCACGCTGCTAAGAAACTGCTTCCTTGGATCGACGGTCTACTAGACGCGGGTGAAGAGTTCTTCGCTCAAACTGGTAAGCCTCTATTCTCTTCTCACATGATCGACCTTTCTGAAGAGTCGCTAGAAGAGAACATCGAAATCTCAGCTAAGTACCTTGCGCGTATGGCTAAGATGGACATGACACTAGAAATCGAACTAGGTTGTACTGGTGGTGAAGAAGACGGCGTTGATAACTCTCACATGGACGCATCTGAGCTTTACACTTCTCCAGAAGACGTTGCATATGCATACGAGAAACTAAGCGCTGTTAGCCCACGTTTCACTATCGCTGCTTCTTTCGGTAACGTACACGGTGTTTACCAAGCAGGTAATGTTGTATTAACTCCAACTATCCTACGTGATTCTCAAGCATACGTTTCAGAGAAGTTTGGTCTTCCAACTAACTCTCTAGATTTCGTATTCCACGGTGGTTCAGGTTCTTCTGAAGCTGAAATCCAAGAGTCTATCGGTTACGGTGTTATCAAAATGAACATCGATACAGATACACAGTGGGCTTGTTGGGATGGTATTCGTCGCTACGAAGCTGAAAACCACGATTACCTACAAGGTCAAATCGGTAACCCAACTGGTGAATCAGCGCCTAACAAGAAATACTACGATCCACGCGTATGGCTACGTGCAGGTCAAGTATCAATGGTTGAGCGTCTAGAAAAAGCTTTCGCTGATCTAAACGCAGTTGATGTTCTTTAATCGAACTTCAGCTATATAAAAAGTGAAAAGCCCGCTTTTGGCGGGCTTTTTTTTTGTATTTCATAATGGATTGTACTTAAATTGTTGTTTAGTGATATTTAAGTTAATTTATGTAAACATCATTTTTTTTAGTAGCTATTTACTAATAAAAACAGGAATAATTGGTATCAATATTCCGTAGTGTGTTTTTTCGCGATGAGATAGACAAACGGAAAGACAGTTCTAATGGCGTAACTCCTAGAATAATCACGCTATCTACGACTTACGCTATAGATTTATTTTAAGTAAACATAAGAGAGAGCACTTCAAATGACTGAGAGCGTTACAGACAAGGTTGTCGAAAAAATTTCTGATAACACATTAACTAATGGTGTGTTACACGCTGGAAACTGGCTGAGTAATAACCAGGATCTTTTGATCCAATACGCAGTAAATCTTGTATCAGCACTGCTAATCCTGTTTGTCGGCAATATGATCGTAAAAGCCGTTGCTGGCGCAGTTGCTAAAGTATTACGTAAAAAAGATATGGATAACGCGGTTGTTGAATTTATTCACGGCTTAGTTCGTTATCTACTATTTGTTATCGTATTAATTGCTGCACTAAGCCGTATTGGCGTTCAAACTGCTTCAGTGGTAGCAGTGATCGGTGCCGCGGGTCTTGCGGTTGGTCTTGCTCTTCAAGGCTCTCTATCGAACTTTGCTGCAGGTGTTCTGATTGTTGCTTTCCGTCCATTCAAATCTGGCGACTTCGTAGAAGTAGCCGGTGTGTCTGGTGCTGTAGAATCTATCCAGATTTTCTCTACTGAGCTACGTACGCCTGACAACAAAACAGTAGTCGTACCAAACTCATCTATCATTGGTAACCCAATTACAAACTATTCTCGTAATGCGACACGTCGTATTGATCTTGTCATTGGTGTTTCTTACAGCGCTGATCTTCAAAAAACCAAAGAAGTACTTAAGCGTGTTGTAACTGCTGATGAGCGTGTTCTTAAAGATCCAGAGCCAACAATTGGTGTTGTTGCACTTGCTGACTCTTCAGTGAACTTTGTGGTACGTCCATGGGTTAATACGCCTGATTACTGGGCGGTATACTTCGATCTTAACCAAGCAATTAAAGAAGAGCTTGATAAAGAAGGTATCGAAATCCCATTCCCACAAATGGATGTTCACCTAAATAAAGTTGATGCTTAATTTATTTAAAGCATAACGAATAGAAATGGAGCCTAATTGGCTCCATTTTTTTATCTACAGAAAATAGAAATAGTCATTAATTAATCATAAAGGAACGATGTTCAAAATAAATAATCTAATAAGGGATAGATTTCATTTTTTTGGGGTCAAAGTTGATAGATTATTTATCTTATGACTACGATAAATAAAAATAACTCTTTGTTAGCGAGGATTGATAATGAAAAAACACCTATTAGCTATATTATTAAGTACCAGTGCACTTATCTCTACAGGCGCTGTTGCCGCTGATCTATCATTTCCTCATTTAGAAACAACAGGGCGCGGTGAAGTCGTGGTGAAGCCTGATATGGCAGTATTCTCTGTGGATGTGGTTGCGACACAACCAACAGCTTCAGGTGCAAAGCAAGCTGCAGATCAGGCTGTGACTAAGTTTATTGAGCGTTTAACCAAAGCGGGTGTTGAACGTAAAAATATTAATAGTGCCAATATTTCTCTTTCTGCACAGTACCGTTATCCGAAAGATCAAGCACCAGAGTTCACAGGCTTTAAAGCAACCCGTAATGTGGTTGTAACGGTATACAAATTAGAGAATCTTAATACTTACCTTGATGGTGCATTAGGTGATGGTATTAATCAGATCAACAACATTACGTTGAAAGTAAAAGATCAGAAGAAATACCAAGAAGAAGCACGCCAAGCTGCGATTACCAATGCCAAAGAAGTGGCTGCATCTTTAGCGAAAGGCTTTGGTGATAAAGTTGAAGGTGTATGGCAGATTGATTACAACACGGCTTCTCGTCCAATGCCGTATCGAATGGCTAATTATGTCGGTAGTGCGATGCAAGACTCCGCAGCGGTTAACCAAAGCTACAGTGAGAATAACATTGTTATCTCTGATAGTGTGAACGTGATTTTCAAGTTAGCCAAATAATCGTAATTGCTGTTAGTTGATGGAATAAAAAAGGAGAGCTGATGCTCTCCTTTTTACTATTTATTCACGCTGTAATTAGTGAAGAATACGCGCACGAATAGTACCTTCGATTGTTTTCAGTTTTGCTAGTGCTTCTTTTGAACGTTCAGTTTCAACATCAATGACGACATAACCAATTTCAGCGCCTGTTTGTAAGAACTGAGCAGCGATATTGATACCTTCTGAAGCAAAAATTGTTGTGATTTGGTTTAAAATACCTGGGCGGTTTTCGTGAATATGGAGTAGACGAGAACAACCACGGTGCTCAGGGAGTGATACCTCAGGGAAGCCAACAGCAGATAACGTTGAACCATTATCTGAGTATTTCACTAGTTTACCTGCCACTTCAATACCAATGTTTTCTTGTGCTTCTTGGGTTGAGCCTCCGATGTGAGGCGTCAAAATAACGTTATCAAATTGCAGTAGAGGGGATTCAAATGGGTCGTTATTGGTTTTCGGTTCAACAGGGAATACATCGATAGCTGCGCCTGCAATATGTTTGCTTTCTAACGCACTACAAAGCGCATCAATATCCACGACGGTACCACGTGCTGCGTTAATAAAGATAGAACCTGGCTTCATGCGTGCAAATTCTTCAGCACCCATAATGTTTTGTGTCTCTGGTGTTTCTGGTACGTGCAGTGAAATCACATCGGATTTATTTAAAAGCTCACTTAACGATGCGACTTGTGTTGCATTACCTAAGGTTAATTTACTTTCAATATCGTAAAAACAAACGCGCATTCCGAGGTTTTCAGCCAAGATACCAAGTTGAGTACCAATATGACCGTAGCCGATAATACCTAGGGTTTTACCACGCGCTTCAAATGAGTTGTCTGCAGATTTTATCCATTCGCCACGATGCGCTTTAGCGTTCTTTTCTGGAATGCCACGTAAAAGAAGAAGAAGTTCACCTAAAACAAGCTCAGCAACACTACGGGTATTTGAAAATGGTGCGTTGAAAACGGGGATACCGCGACGCATAGCTTCATCTAAATCAACTTGGTTAGTACCAATACAGAAACAACCAACAGCGGTAAGTTTTTTCGCTGCAGCAAAAACTTCAGGTGTTAATTGTGTACGAGAGCGAATACCAATGAAGTGGGCATCTTTTACCGCTTCTAGTAGCTCTTCACCAGCAAGTGATCCTTTGTGGTACTCAATGTTGGTGTAACCTGCTTGTTTTAGCACTTCTAGAGATGAAGGGTGTAGTCCTTCTAATAATAGAATTTTAATTTTATCTTTATTGAGTGAAACTTTGGCCATGGTTCTCATCCTTAAAAACGCAGCTAACTGAATGTAAAACAAAGAAATGTCAGGTGGTGAAATGTCTTCTTTACAGCCACAGTAGCGAAATGGTTAAACGTTTGCTAATAGCTTATTAATAAAGTATCAAAAAATAGCCACTATGGGTAAGAATATTACAAAAAAGATAATAAAAAACGGCATAAGCTAGAATTAGAATCAATAAGCTATGCCGTTTTGAAAGGAAATAACATTTATAATGGGATCAATAGCGTTTGATCATTTCGAATAAAACGCGATCATTGTATGTTATTTCTCGAATTTTTTTACACCGTCAGGTGAGCCAACCAATAATACATCTGCGCCACGGTGAGCAAATAGACCAACAGTTACAACACCGGGTAGGGCGTTGATCTTATCTTCCATTGCTTTAGGATCGGTGATCTTCATGTTATAGACATCAAGGATCATATTACCGTTATCAGTCACAACGCCTTCACGGTAAGCTGGATCGCCACCAAGTTTTACTAACTCACGGCCAATGAAAGAGCGCCCCATAGGGATCACTTCAACTGGAAGCGGGAATTGACCCAATACGTCAACTTGCTTGGTATCATCAACGATACAGATAAATTTTTTCGCAATTGCAGCCACGATTTTTTCACGAGTAAGCGCTGCACCGCCGCCTTTAATCATGTCGTAGTCTGCGTTAATTTCATCAGCACCATCGACATAAATATCAAGTGAAGCAACTTCATTTGCATCAAATACAGTAATGCCTAGTTGTTCAAGACGTTCAGTTGAAGCGACTGAACTTGAAACAGCACCTTTAATTTCTTCTTTGCGAGTTGCTAAGGCATCGATGAAGTGATTAACCGTAGAGCCAGTACCTACACCTACAATTGTTCCTTTCTGTACGTATTCAAGTGCTGCCCAACCTGCTGCTTTTTTCATTTCATCTTGTGTCATGCCATTCTCCTCGTTATGACTAATACGCCGAGTAAGCGTTGATGCTAATTATAACGAATTGGAAATCGTTCGTCAGTGCGATTATGAACAATCACAATGCAAAATAAGAAATAAAAACATAAGGTTATTTATAACAATTAGTTAGATTATCCATTTTCATTGAAACTAAAGTAAACGATTGCTTCAATAGGGGGATTTGATGCTCGCATTTGTATTGTTACCAACAATAGATCTTTGACGGGGTAATGATTTTAGGTAACGGCACATCCCATTGTTCACTTGGTAATTGTTCTACATGTTGGCAATCATGGGCTAGCCCTAGCGGGTAAGGGCCTTGTTTATGCTGATGCCACTGACTAAGAGTGCGATCATAGTAGCCCCCTCCCATACCTAAGCGTTGCCCGGAGTTATCAAAAGCCACCAATGGGGTGCAAATAATATCTAATTCATTCACAGGTTTGACTGCTCGCACATCGAGAACGGGCTCTGAAATTTGATAGCGATTTTTACGCATAGGGGTGTTAGAGGTGTAGTGAAGAAATAACAAGTGTCCTTTGCTAAAAGGATGCAACACTGGTAGATAAACAGATTTTCCGTTTTGCCATAACCAGTCGATAATGGGGTGAGTGCTGATTTCACCGTCATTGGTCAAATAAAGCGCAATATGTTGACTCGTCAGAAATTGTTGGCATTGCTTAATTTGTTTAAGTAATTGTAGGCTAGCGTGCCTTTGTTGTTCTGGAAGAAGTTGTTGTCGCTGTATGCGGATCTGTTGTCTGATTTTTTGTCGTGGGGTTACAAGCTGTGGTGTCATTTGGCTCAATCCTTGAGTTGGGATTTTGCTAAATTGTATGAATATGTTAATGAAATGGGAAGTAAAACAGAGGAGTTCCCCAAGGTGCCGTTGCGAAATAATGCCCTTGAACCAGACGTTCAAGGTGGATCGGCAACATTAACCGTAGGCTTCTCAGTCGAGCTGAGCATGCTCAATAGCTAATAAAAGCAGATCCTGGGTATTTGCTTATCGGCTCGGGGACGTTCATTCACTGACGCACACCCCAGGGTTAATTCATTATCAACGCTTTGGATAATTTTGCAATGCTTTATCTAATTTTTCTTCTAGTGCACTGATCTTATTGGATAAAACGCCAGCGCTTCCGTTATGTTCTAGTCGCTCTGCATGTAACTCGTTGCAGATGTTAAGCCCTGTAAAGAGTAACAGTTGCTCTACATTGGATACTTTAGTGCGCTCTGACATATCTTTCAAGCGTTGGTCAAAATCAGAAGCGGCAGCACGAAGTGCATCCTCTTGACCAGTTGGGCAATTAACTTTGATGTTTCTGCCGAATACTTGAATTTCTACAGCCTGAGTACTCATAAATCTTCGGTTTGCTCCATGCCTAATGGGTATTCATTCCGCTTTTGCTTGTCGCCAAATCATAGGAAAAGCGGTTACAACATGCAAGCGGCTATACTTCACTTTGTGCTCAATAGCTTCTAACTAAACAGATATTAATCACACCAAATTGATGGGTGGTTAACTATTGAACGTTATGCTCGGCGTTATGATTTGCCGAACAGAGCTTAAGTGTTAGCATAACACAGGCGGTTACTGACCCATTGTTATTTCTGCTTTAGAAATTCAGTAAAAATGTAATTATTGGTGTTTGCTTGATTTGAATTATTTAAATCAAGTGGATATAGCAATGTGAAAGTAACAATAGAGCGCTTTGTTCGTTGTTTGATCTAAAAATAAAGGTAATAAACCATGAGTGAAATAACCCTACCTACATACCAAGCTGTTGAATCTGCCTTAAAAGAGCAAGGGCTTGCAGCGGCACCTGCTGAATTACATGGTTTATTAAGTGGCATGATTTGCGGTGGTTTAGCGATTGATGATGAAAGCTGGGTTGGACCTGTTAGTGATTATGCCAACGAAGGTGAGCCATTAACCGACGGCGCTAAAATAATGATCCGCTCTTTGTTTACGACAACAGCTAATGAGCTGTTTAGTGGTGGCTTTGAGTTTTCATTACTGATGCCAGATGATGATGAGCCATTAATGATGCGGGCAGATGCATTAACGGAATGGGTTACTAGCTTTATTTCTGGTTTAGGACTGATGGATCTCCAAAAGAACCAATTATCTGAAGCTGTCACTGAAGCTTTAGCTGATCTTCAAGAGATCGCTCAGTTAGGTATTGATGAAGATGACGATATAGAAGAACAAGCAGCCTTATTTGAACAAGTTGTTGAGCATGTTCGTATGTGTGTATTGAGTTGTCACTCTGAATTAGGTCAGCGTCCGGTTGCTGAAGATACAGAGGAAAAACCAACGTTACACTAAACGTTGTTTTGTGAAGGGATAAATAGTGAAGCACTATGATGTTGTAATTGCTGGTGGTGCAATGGCAGGAGCGAGTCTTGCTATCGCATTAGATGTATTGAGTCGTCACTCATTACGTGTTGCAGTGGTTGAAGCTGTGATGCCTGAGTTTGATACTCATCCGGGTTATGATGCAAGAAGTATCGCGTTATCGTATGGCACGACCCGTTTACTGGATAACATTGGTATGTGGTCAGCCTTGCGTGATGTTGCAACACCGATAAACGATATTCATGTTTCAGATCGTGGTCATGCAGGCATGGTCCGAATTTCATCACAAGAGCAGGCGGTTGATGCGCTAGGTTATGTGATTGAACTTGCAGATGCTGGTGAAGTTTTTCATCATAAACTGCAGCAGCTAGAAAATGTTGATCTATATTGTCCTGCCAGTGTTAAGCAAATTGAGCGCAGCGTAGATAACGCAACTATTGAGCTTGATAACGGTGAACGCATACAGGCGTCATTGCTGGTGGCTGCTGATGGGGCTATTTCTCATTGCTGTCAGTTGGTGAAGCTTGGTCGCTCAGACTATGATTTTGAACAAACTGCTATTATTGCCAATATTACAACCTCTGAGCCTCATTATAATCAAGCATTTGAACGCTTTACAGAACATGGTCCGGTTGCCTTACTGCCAATGTCTCAAGGGCGAAGCTCTTTAGTATGGTGTGTACCACCAGAGCAACAACAAGTGATCATGGATTTATCTGACGCAGAATTTCTTGCCAAGTTGCAACACGCGTTTGGGTGGCGTTTAGGTGCGTTAGTCCAAACGGGTAAACGCTCATGCTATCCATTGTTACTTCGTCAATCAAACTCGCTTGTATCGCATCGTTTTGCTGTGATTGGTAATGCGGCACAAACATTACATCCTATCGCAGGACAAGGATTTAACCTCGGTATTCGAGATGTAGTGACACTTGCAGAAGAGATCGTTTCAGGTCGTCAACAGGGTAACGATATAGGTTTACCTGAGGTGTTAGGGCGTTATCGTGAACGCCGTATGCCTGATCGTCAAAATACCATTATGATGACAACAGGATTGGTAAACTTATTTGCTAATGATAATCCATTGCTGACAGCTGGACGAAATATCGGTTTGGTTACAATGAATCTTTCAAACACATTAAAAGCACCGCTATTGCGTCGTGCTATGGGACAGGTAGAACGATAGCTATGATGCAAAGTGTTGATGTCGCGATTATTGGCGGCGGAATGGTGGGGTTAACGTTAGCGGCAGCATTGGCTGAAACTGAACTTCGAGTTGCCGTTATTGAAGGACATTTACCCGATCCTCAATTGCAGTCATTACCTGATTTACGTGTATCGGCATTAAGCCGTGCCAGTGAACGTATTTTCCGTCGCTTAGGCGTATGGGAAGGGATTGCAAGTCGTCGTATGAGCCCATATTCGGAAATGACGGTATGGGAGCAAGATAGCTTTGCTCAAATCCATTTTGATGCACAGCGATTAGCGCAGCCTGATCTGGGGCATATTGTTGAAAATCGAGTTATTCAGCTTGCCTTATTAGATCGTGTAAAGCAGCTTAGTAATGTGACTTTATTAGCGCCAGAGCGCTGTGAAAACATCGCGTTTGGTGAATCAGAAGCCTGGCTAACATTAGCCTCTGGTAAACATCTGACGGCGAAGTTGGTTGTTGGTGCTGATGGGGCAAACTCTTGGGTACGTCAGCAACTCGATATTCCATTAACCCATTGGGACTATGGTCATAGTGCCATTGTGGCCAATATTCGTAGCCAAGAGCCACACATGAAAGTGGCACGACAAATTTTTCGGCCACAAGGGCCGTTAGCCTTTTTACCGTTATCTGAACCTGATTTATGCTCTATTGTGTGGTCTGTACCGCCAGAAGAAGCTAAACAATTATGTGATATGTCGGATGAGTTGTTTAATCAGCATCTAACGACTGCATTTGATAATCGCTTAGGTTTATGTCGCGTCGAAGGTGAGCGTCAAGCATTTCCACTGCGTATGCGTTATGCGCGTGATTTCGTTCGTGAACGGGTCGCGTTAGTCGGTGATGCTGCACATACTATTCACCCCTTGGCTGGACAGGGAGTAAACCTTGGTTTGCTTGATGCAGCGGCTTTGGCACAAGAGCTAAAAGCATTATGGCTAGCAGATAAAGACATTGGTAAACAGGCGCATTTACGTCAATATGAACGTTGGCGTAAGGCTGAAGCGGCGAAGATGATCACTGCGATGCAAGGGTTTAAAGATCTGTTTTCAGGTTCAAATCCAGCGAAAAAACTATTCCGTGACATCGGCATGTTAGTAGCAGATAAAGCACCAGGTGTGAAAGACGAGTTTATGCGTAAAGCGTTAGGTTTGAGTGGTGAATTACCAGAGCTTGCTCGCTACGAAAAATAACATGCGTGTTACTGAATGTTGAAAAAGTCACCTGATGGTGACTTTTTTGTTTTTCGTGACTAACAAAATGGATTTTTTCACCTACAGTAAATATCAGAGATAAATAATGTGCGTTAATTTATATAGATCTGACATGGTGACAGTAGTGTTTTAACGATTCCCGCTACTTTTATAAGGATGTGAAAATGAGTTACGTTCCTCTTGAATTACAATATACCCATAGCCATGAATGGATTCGTTCTGAAGGTGATGGGATTTATACTATTGGTATTACCGACCATGCTCAATCATTGCTTGGGGATATGGTTTATATTGAATTACCTGACATTGAATCGTCCACAGATGTGGGGGAAGAGTGTGCGATGGCTGAATCGGTAAAAGCGTCCTCAGATATTTATGCCCCCTTGTCTGGTGTTGTGATTGCTATTAACGATGAATTAGATTCGGCGCCAGAGCTCGTCAATAGTGATCCTTATGGTGACGGTTGGTTATTTCAGATTAGGGTGAATGATGATAACGAACTGAATGATTTATTAATGGCGGAAGACTACGCCACCATTATTGTTGAAGATGAAGAGCTGTAAGATCAAAAAAGCCCATTTTGATATGGGCTTTATCGTTAGCAATAGTGTTTAAGCTTCATAGGTTTCACGTAAGCGTCTTACTTCTAAATTCACCTCATTCACGGTATCGTAATGACGTTTCTTTGCTTTGATAGGAACCAGTAGTAAACCATTTTCAAAATGGTACCCACCGCGTCCGTCAATGTAGAGGCGACCACTAAATAAGCGACTGATATGTTTGGCGATTAATTTTGGTAAGTAGCGTTTAAACATCCGCATAATACTGCTAACTCCAACCTTCCTGGCTATTGACGGCGCTAAGTATAGCAGTTTGTGCATGACACTTCTGTGACATAATTAGCATATGCTGTTTCCTATATGTAACTATCTAACTTATTAATTAGCAAATAAATAAAAATCCAGACAATTATTCTGATTTTAAGTTTTTTGGTATTGTCGAATAAAATAAACAGATTCTATTTTTTAAGGTAGTTCGCGTCATCTTCACGCCTGTTATCTTCTCTTCGCTACAATATCCGCGCATGGTACTTTCATCTTCATTATTTTTTAAAGCCGTTATATTGGGATTTTATTTTGTGAATTTATAAATCATCAATGTGTTTAGATAAGAAAAATTTTTATTGCTTGTTACGTATCTAGATCAAAGTAATGTTTTTGGCATACGCCAATAATTCACCATAGTTAGATGGATAAGGTGAACCATGGCTAGGCCTAAGATTGAACGTCGAATAGGATGTCGTCCTGCGTACAGTTGCTTTAAGCCCAATGGCGTACCGATGAAAGAACTCGTGTCATTGCGTTTAGATAGCGATGAATTAGAAGCGCTTCGGTTAGTTGATATGCAAGGTTTGCAACAGCTAGAAGCGGCAAAGCAACTCGGTGTCTCTCGTCAAACATTAGGCAATATAGTGGCATCGGGACGAAAAAAAGTGGCGCAAGCGTTAGTTCAAGGGTTGGCGTTAGAACTTGACGGTTATATGCCAACACCATGAACGCTTTTATTTTGATAAGTGATAAAAGCGATCATATTCGTTGTGAGCGCTCGGTTAAGTGAGTGAGGAAAAATTATGGCAATGGCGATTGCGTTAACACCCCGTGAGCAGGTTGCAGGGCATTTTGGAAAAGCGGCTGTTTTTGTTATTTACGATCAACAAGGACAGCAAGTGGCTAGAATTGAAAATACAGGTAGCCGCGAACTAGGCTGTAAGCATAAAAAAATAATCCAAAGTCAACTGGTTGAGTATGGCGTGTCTGAAATTGTCTTAGGTAATATTGGTCAGCGTTCACTGGCTCGATTATTACATGCAGGCTTTCATGTTAGTCGAGTTGCACCACGCACAACATTGGCTGATGTGTTATCAGGTAGCGCAGTAAAAGAAGCGTTAACATCGGCAGAGCAAGGTCGTGATTGTAAGCGTGAAAAAGGCGCATGTGGCTGCGGTTGCGGCACTAAAAAGAAAGCGCCTGTTGCTAAAGTAGGGATGTCATCATTATCGCCTGTTAGCGGTTTAACAAAAATTGGCGGTTTTAAGTTGTGACCACATTTCTGTTAACACTAGGTATTTTTCTGCTTGTTATTTTTGCTATGGCGATAGGTTGGTTTTTAAAACAACGTACCATCAAAGGCAGTTGTGGTGGTTTAGCCAACGTGGGTGTTGATAAAGAATGTAAATGCGATGAACCTTGTGACGAACACAAGTTATACCAAATTCAAGAACCTCAATCGGGTAAGTAGTCGTAGAAAGCAGAGTATGTATGACTCTGCTTTTTTGTTATCCGTTATTATTGTTGGAGTTGTTTTACCTGTTCGATAACCGTACTGGCAACTCGTTGACGTAGCCACTCATTTCGAGGGTGAGTACCATTACGATGTAACCATAATAAACGAATATCGAAATCTGCAATATCGACAGGGGTGGGGCATTGGGTCAAATCATCATGAAACAGATCTAATTGTGCCATTAAGCGAGAAACCACACACAGTAAATCCCTTCTTTTGAGTAAATGGCGGATGGTCAAAAAGTTACGTGAACCTACCGCGACTTGACGTTGTAAGGCATGATTTTTTAGTTGCTCATCAACTTGGGTAATGAGTTGTCCATCTGGTGACACTAAGGCATGCGGATGCGCACTATATTGTTCTATGGTGATAGGGGCATTGAGTCCGGTTGCTTTGCTATCGAATAAACAAACATGATCTTCGGTATATAAATATTGGCTACTAATATCTTTACCCATATTTGTCATTGAACCAATCACCAAGTCTAATCGTTGATCATTAAAAACGGTTTGATAGTTATGCCGATCAACATTAAAGAAGCTGAGATGGCTATGTGGTGAGCAAGTATGAATGGCATCAAAAATGGCGGGTGCGAAAAGTAACTCTGCGTAGTCGGTTAAGCCTATTTTAAACGTTCCAGTGAACAGCTCTGGCTCAAATGTACTCGGTTGTAATAACTCTCTAGTGATTAAGTTTAGAATTTTTTCGACAGTGACCGAGAGCTCTAACGCTTTTTGTGTTGGGATCATATTGTGTCCTTGACGTTCAAATAAAGGATCGTCAAGGAGCTGCCTTAAACGCGACAAATTATGACTCATGGCAGATTGTCCAATCGCAAGTTTGTTTGCCGCCTTCGTAACACTTTGTGTTTCCATTAGAGCGGAAAAGGAGATCAGTAGGTTGAGATCAACCCCACGCCAGTTGATATCTTTTTTATGTGAAGGAGAAACAGACATAGTATGGAATACCTAGTTAGGAATAACATTAATAAGCGAAATTGGCACAATAAAAGAGCGAGTATCAAAGAGTGCTAATTGCAAGAGTAAAATATGAAACAAATTGCAATTGATAAAAAACAGCTTGTGAGTTCGCCTTGTTTTATATCGATTATCTGTTTTTTTATCAAGCTGGTGCCTTTTTAATCTGTAGAGTAATACTCGGACTTATCAGATAAATAGGGATGATGATGGCTAGAACACGTACTAAGAAAAAACCAAAGGTTTGCCTTGTTCTACAAGGTGGTGGTGCATTAGGTGCTTATCATATTGGCGCGTATCAAGCACTGGAAGAAGCGGGATACACACCAGACTGGTTTGCTGGCATTTCTATCGGCGCGTTGAACAGTGCCATCTTGGCTGGCAATGAACCTGAAGATCGTTTAAATAAATTGGCTGACTTTTGGGATCGTATATCAAGACCTGAGACTGATGTTGATTTATTACCAGCCATGGCACCGATGTTTAATACTTTTAGTGCATCTCAAGCATTAACAATGGGCCAACCTGGCTTTTTTGTACCGCGTATTATTAATCCATGGTTGTCATTGCCTGGTGAATCAGCAACCAGCTTTTATGATACTAGCCCGTTATTTTCCACTATCGATGACCTGTCTGATTTTTCTCTTATTAATCAACAGAAAGCCCGTTTAACTGTTGGCGCAACAAGTGTCACCAAGGGAGAGTTGGTATTTTTTGATAGTCATACACAGCCATTACAACCCGCTCATGCTATTGCGAGTGGATCTTTACCACCCGGTTTTCCAGCCACCAAAATTGGTGATGATCATTATTGGGATGGTGGGTGCGTTTCCAATTCACCGATCAATGGTATTTTAGATTTAGCTGAAAAAGATGAAGATTTACTCGTCTTTATGGTTGATTTATGGAATGCGAAAGGTGAATTACCACAAACCATGAGTGAAGTGTTATGGCGTGAAAAAGAGATCCAATACGCGAGTCGCTCTTGTGAGCATATTGAAGCGCTTGTAGCAAAACGTAATCTTGATCATATTTTAGAACATTCAAAAGATGTTGTTGATAGTGAACAAGTGCCTGATGTGGTGTCACTAAAAATAGGCAGGCATATTGATATCGTGCATATTACGTTTGATCCACTGAAAGGCCATATTCCATTAAGTGATGCAGAGTTCTCACGTCGTTCTATTCGTTTACGCCGTGAAGCCGGCTATGAAGATATGACGAAAGCTATTAAAGAATCGCCATGGACGCAAAGAAGTAAAAAATTACCCACGCATTATCATCCCCGCCAAGACCACGGTGGATGGGTAGAAGATGATGAGATAAGTAAAGCCAGTTAACGTGTTAGAATTAAATGAAAGCCCCTTAGTTTGGGGCTTTATTTTTAATGGATTAGTCTCGGCTGATATCACCAAACATAGGATCACATAAGATCACTAAATCATCGGTAGCTAACTCAAGCCCAGCCATACGATCACCACTACTAATGTTCACTTTAGTATGTTGCTCTATTTGATGATCGAAAATAATAGGTAGTGGGCGTTTCAAGCCTAATGGCGCAACCGTGCCAATGACTAAACCTGTGATTTTTTCAACATCAGACGCATCAGCACAGGTCATACGACGACAACCAAATAGCTCACGGACTTTCTTAGGATCAACAGCATTCGGGCCTGGTACACAGGCTAAAACATGAAACCCTGCCATATCTTTGAGCAAAATGGATTTGACCAGTTGCTTTGGGTCAACCCCACGTTCTTGAGCCGCTTCCTCTATAGTTTTTGCTGGCTTGCTGTGATGAAGAAGGCGAAAATCAACGCCTTCTTCTTCAAGAAAACGGGTAACAGCAGTATCGATAGAATTATGCGTCATCATCTAAAGCGTAAGGTAATGGATGTTTTTCCCAGATAGCATCTGGTTGTAATGCAAATCGAAATTGTGCATCGTCATCGAGATCGTTTGGTAATACCACTAAAGCTAACGCTTGTTGATCATTAAATTGGTAGCCAGTGATAACCGTACCACCTTTACGCCAGTTTTCACCAACGCTACGTTCAAGTGCATCACCTGCCTGTGGGCATTGTGTGGATTCACCGCTCACGATGTACATTGCGCGTTTGTTAATACCGCGGTATTTTGCACGAGCAACCGTTTCTTGGCCTGTGTAACACCCTTTTTTAAAGCTAATACCATTAACCGCCTGAAGGTTCATCGCTTGTGGAATAAATTCAAGTTCAGTTACTGCTTCAACACGGGGGAGGGCTGCTTTTATATCGTATAAGTTCCACAACGCAGCATCGGTTAGCGTTGCGTTAGCCGCAAAGTGTTGAGCAACCGTTTCAGCATGCTCAGGTGGTGTGATAACAAACCAACGTAAGTTATCTACTTTTACCGCGGTTGCTGTGTCGTTATGACGGACATCATCATTACCTGTAAAGTAGTTATCAATCGCGTTTTGAGCTTGTTCTCCACTAAGACCTAGGACTACGTCAGTTGATTGATTAATGTCGGTTTTAGAGAAAACCGCGTATTTTTTTAGCTCAGGGATCTGGGTTGCCATGACAGTTTGGCGTTGAAGATAACCATAGCCATTGTTGATATGGAAAATACGCATCACAGTACGCATTTTACCTTTTGCATCACAATGTGCTGCTAATGTTGATTTACCCGCTTCTAGTGATACAAGATCACAGGTTAACTGACCTTGTAAATAGGCTTTACTGTCGGCACCAATTAACGTGACCATCCCCCAGTCATCAAGCTTACTTAATGCTAAAGCTGGAAGAGGATCTTGCGATGATAAAGCAAGGGGGGAAAACGTTAGATTTGTTGACCAAGTACTCATATCTCTGTCCACAGAATGTTGTCATTATTACGACATGGTATACCAAGTAAATGAAATAATTAACCATCGTCTCGCTGTGGAAATCAGACAAGAGTCATTGAGAGGGGATTTATCGTTTTCATGTCTCATCTTTAATGATTGCTTGTTTAAGCGCATGGTCGGGAAGTGATGTCACTGCTACTATAAATAGCTGTTTCTCTTTGTTTTAAATCTACAGCATTAAATAGGTTTTTAGTTCTAGTTATCGAGGTTAAATATGTTAAGCGCGGAAGATAAAGCACGAGTTAAATGGGCATGCCGACGTGGAATGCTAGAGTTAGATGTGATTATTATGCCGTTCTTTGAAGAGCGTTTTGATGAACTATCAGAGCAACAGCAGCAAGATTTTATTAATCTATTAACGTGTGATGATCCTGATCTTTTTACATGGGTGATGAAACACGGCCGCAGTGAAAATGAAGCCCATGCAAATATGGTGGATATGATTGTTGCTCACAACAACAGTAAATTACGCTGATCTTTATTTATTCCCATCTAAATTACAGATAGCCACATTAACGGTAGCTTACCTGTGTGTGGCTATATTCCTCTTATTCTCAAGTTCCTTACTTATTCTTCCTATTACTTTGATTTTGTGTGAGAAGCTGTATGACGAATACCTTAATTCGGCGATATACAGTTATCGATTACAAGGGCGTTTGCGACTTTCTTCTGTGGGGGAAGTTTATTATCAACAGCAACGAGGTCGCGTGATTTATGCTCGCCCGTTAACCCGTTGGTTGATCATATTTAAAGTGGAGGGGCTATCTCATCGTTGGGTTATTGTCTGGCGTGATAGTTTGTCCGAACGTCATTATCGCCATTTAAAAATGTTTACTTATCTTTACTTCTCGTTCCGTTAATTTTGGAAAGCCTCAGTTTGTACTAGTTAGATTGTGAGCTGAATTCAGAGTTTTTATCTTTATTTAAATTTTTTATTACATTTTTATTTCAATTCGCGGTAAAAATATATATTGATAAAAATAATAATAACTATAAAAACAGGAATTAAAAATGAAAATAAAACATAAGTTAATGGGGCTCAGTGTTATCTCTGTTATCGCTTTAGTTTCTGTACTTGCTATGAGTAAACTAGCTAACGACAGAGTTGAAACTATCGGTCATGTGGTGCAAGGGATAGGTCAACTAGAAGTAACATTGCTTAACTTAAGGCGTAATGAAAAAGACTTTTTGATGCGTAAGAACTTGAAGTATCGCGCTAAGTTTCAAAATAATATCAGTTTATTCAAGCAACAACTCTCTCTCTTAAATCAAGAGTTATCCGATCTGTCTATCGCTGTTCCTGAACTTGATAAATTGCCTGTTGCGATGACAAATTACCAGCAAAAAATGATGGCGTTAATTTCAGCCTATGAGGTGCAGGGCTTAGATACTTCGCAGGGTAAATACCGCACCTTTTTATCTTCTTCTGAAAAAATCAATCAGTTAGTGGTTGAGAAAGACATCAATGCGCCAGCATTATATGAACTTATTCAAACGGCTAAGTTGTTTGTTCTTACTGGTGATCCTGAATACGCCACGTTATATCAACAACAGTTGGCGAAGAATAACGCCCAGTTTATGGCTGATTATGGCAATGCATTTAGTGTTTTTACCGCCGCTGTTGAGGCTGTATTACAACAAAAAATGATTATTGGGCTCAGTTACAACCAAGGATTACGAGGAGATATTCGCACTCAATCCCATTTGGTTGAAAAGACATTTGCGACTGTTAGTGAGCGGTTGACGCAGCTGATTGATGAGCAAAAACAAAAGATTATCGCGATAACCAGTGTGGTTGTAATTATAATTATAGCGCTATTACTTGGCTTATCGTGGGTTATTAGTATGTCGATTCAACGCCGGTTAACCAGTTTAAGTTCGTTAATGGCTCAAATTGCAAAGAGCCATGATTTAAGTTTACAAGCAGATCAAAGCGGTAATGATGAATTTAGTCAAATGGCTCAAAATTTTAACTATCTATTAGCACATTTACGTCAGTTGATTGGAAATGTAAAAGCCGCTGTAGAGCAACTAAGCGATGCATCAGGATCATTACAGCAACGAAGTCGTGATACCGAAAAGGCAATGAAACAACAACAAGAAGAGACTAATTCTGTTGCCACTGCTATTACTGAAATGGGCATAACTATCCGTGAAATATCAAACAATACTGAAGTGGCAGCTGCGAATGCTGAGCGTAGCCAGCATATTGCACAAGAAGGTATTGATGAAGTGAGCGCGACGAAGGATCGTATTCGTTTATTGGCCGTGAATTTAGAAAATACCAATGGGGAAGTCGAAAGTTTATCGAGTTTATCTGAAGAAATTGGCTCAGTATTAGATGTAATAATGTCGATTGCAGAGCAAACGAATTTATTAGCATTAAACGCGGCAATTGAAGCGGCAAGGGCTGGAGAGCAAGGTCGAGGTTTTGCGGTTGTTGCTGATGAAGTTCGTTCTCTGGCATTACGTACACGCCAATCGACAGAAGAAATCACAACCATTATTAGTTCGTTACAGCGGCAAACAGATCAAGTAGTAACGCATATTGTGGATTGTCGCGAGCAGGGCGAAGCCAGTGTAGAGCAAGTTAATAGTGCTGAGCATAAGATTGCGAGCATCATGTCAGAAATGCAGCAAATTATGGATATGAGTACACAAATAGCGACTGCTGTGGAGCAGCAAAGTATCACTTCTGAAGATATTACGGTGAACATTACTTCTATTCGAGATATTACAGAAAACAATTTTCAGGTTGCTCATCAAAATGCCGTGGTAGCAAATGTAGTGGCAGAGCAAGCCGAAGAATTAGACAAAGCTATTACTGGCTATAAAGTGTAGTGGTTGTAACGAAAAAATCCCGACATTTGGTCGGGATTTTTATTGAAGCTGGCTACTGGTAACTTAGCGATTTTCAGGTACTAATACGGTGGGTTTGGCATTTTCGTCTAACTCTGGGTAATCCAGAGTATAGTGAAGACCGCGGCTTTCTTTTCGCTCAATAGCACAACGAATGATGAGCTCAGCAACTAATACAAGGTTACGTAGTTCAATTAAATTGTTTGAAACTCGGAAATGACTGTAATACTCGCTAATTTCATTTTTCAGTAACTCTATTCGGTGCATGGCACGTTCAAGTCGTTTGGTTGAACGGACAATACCGACATAATCCCACATAAATAAACGTAATTCGTGCCAGTTATGTTGGATAACGACTTCTTCATCCGAGTTACTGACTTTACTTTCATCCCATATCGGTAGCGCTGGTGGTATGACAATGGTATCCATTTTTGCTTGAATATCTTTTGCTGCTGACCAAGCATAAACCACACACTCTAGCAGTGAATTTGATGCCATACGATTGGCACCATGCAAGCCTGTGTAACTCACTTCACCAATAGCATATAAACCATCAATATCCGTTTTACCTTTTTTATCAACCATAACGCCACCACAGGTATAGTGAGCGGCGGGAACAATAGGAATAGGCTCTTTCGTGATATCAATGCCGTAGCTTTGTAGCTTTTCATCAATCATCGGGAAGTGTTTTTTAACAAAGTCTGCAGGTTTATGACTGATATCAAGGTACATGCAGTCAGCGCCTAAACGTTTCATTTCATAGTCGATGGCACGGGCAACAATATCACGAGGCGCGAGCTCTGCACGCTCATCAAATTCAGGCATAAAACGAGAGCCATCAGGACGACGTAAATACGCCCCTTCTCCACGCAGTGCTTCTGTTAGCAAGAAAGTCTGGGCTTCAGGGTGGAATAAACAGGTTGGGTGAAACTGATTGAACTCAAGGTTTGCCACACGACAACCAGCACGCCACGCCATGGCGATACCATCACCGGAAGAAACGTCTGGGTTAGAGGTATATTGATAGACTTTTGAAGCACCGCCAGTGGCTAGAATAACGAATTTAGCCCCCAGTGTTTCTACCATTTCTTTATCACGATTCCACACATAAGCGCCTAATACGCGGTTTGATTCGGTATCTGGGTTAAGTTTTTTTTCAGTGATTAAATCGAGCGCATTATGACGTTCTAAAATGGTAATATTGGGATGATTACGGGCTTGATCTTGAAGTGAGGTTTGCATTGCCATGCCTGTTGCATCAGCGGCATGGAGAATACGACGATGGCTGTGGCCGCCTTCACGGGTTAAGTGAAAACGAGGGTTATCATCACTATCAGATTCTTCACGATCAAACGGTACGCCGCCATCAATCAACCACTGAACACATTCTTTAGCATTCTCGGCAATAAAACGAACGACGTCTTTATCACATAAGTGGGCGCCAGCAATAAGGGTATCTTCAACATGTGAATCGATGCTGTCTGATTCATCAAATACTGCAGCTATTCCGCCCTGTGCGTAATAAGTTGCGCCTTCATTCAGCGGTCCTTTACATAACACGGTAACATTGGCAGAAGAAGAAAGGTGTAGTGCTAATGATAGGCCAGCGGCACCGCTGCCAATAACCAGTACATCGCAGTTATGTTGATGAATCTGATTCATACTTGATCTCATATCCTTTTGTTATCTGTCCGTATCCTAACAAACTCACGTCAAATTAGCATGAAAATTGTACGACAAATAAGTTTTATAGACGATTAAGTATTCAAATATATCGCATGACAATTTTTATACCTAGCGTCAATGCGCGAACGAATGGCGATAAAAGGTGAATAACAAAAAACTTATGTCACGTAATAATCCTAAAACTTGTTATTAATTTTGCTTTTTTCACGCTGAAAAGCCCGTTAATATCGTGAATTAAGGTAAGATAGTGATCACTTATATACACCGTGCATAAGTCACAGTGATAAAAGAATTAGTAAAATAAGCCGAAATTATTTAATGGGCGTAGGAACTTTGCCATTATCCTCCGGTCATAAGTAGTGCTCATGCTCATAAATATTTCATAACTCAATGATTTGTTTAAGGTGACACTCGGCTTATTTCGCGTTACGACGCCGAACAAATCATGATATAGCATTTTTGATAGAGCACTAACGCAAGTATTTGTGGCTTTATTTAGCTAATGCAATATTGAGTAAAGACAGATATAGGAGTACACGCTCGAATGAGCGAGCAGCAAACTGATCAGGTATTAATTGAGCGAGTACAGCGGGGAGATAAGCAAGCTTTCAACCTTCTGGTTATTAAATACCAGAACAAAGTTTGTAACCTTGTATCACGTTATGTCAGTAATTCTGGTGATGTACCAGATGTGGCGCAAGAGGCGTTTATTAAGGCGTACCGAGCGTTGCCAACATTCCGTGGTGAGAGTGCCTTTTATACATGGCTCTACCGAATTGCAGTCAATACCGCAAAAAACTATTTAGTCGCTCAGGGGCGTCGTCCGCCTGCATCTGATGTTGATGCAGAAAATGCGGAATACTATGAAAGTGGTAGTGCGCTGAAAGAAATTTCGAACCCTGAGAACCAAATGTTGTCAGATGAATTGAAGCGGGTTGTTTTTAGCACGATTGAAGCGCTACCAGATGATCTCAAAACCGCAATCTCATTACGTGAACTGGATGGTCTAAGTTATGAGGAAATTGCAGAGGTAATGGGATGTCCAGTAGGTACAGTTCGCTCTCGTATATTCCGTGCACGTGAGGCGGTTGAAAAACGTATCCGTCCTCTCATGCAGCAATAATGTTGCACCCAACGGTGGAAAAAATGGCTGATAAAGAAAAGATCTCGGCATTACTTGATGGCGAAGAGCTAGATCAGAGCATTATAAATGCGCTGACTGTTGACAAAGAAGATGAGCTTATATGGCGTGACTACACCTTAATTGGTGATGTGTTACGCGGTGATGCTCCGCAATGCAAAGAATGGAATATTGCAGCGAATGTCGCATTAGCGTTAGACGATGAACCTGCCCATTCAGTTGGACATACTGAAACACCCGTTGCGGTTGTTGCAGAGCCAATTTCGCAAGCAATTGAAGATCAACCAACACCATTTAAAGCCAAGCATACGTTACCGTCATGGCTTACTCAATTTGGCCAAGTGGCCGTTGCTGCTTGTGTCTCTTTAGCTGTTATTGTTGGCGTCCAGCAGTATGATAATGAAGATAATTCATCAGGTTCAACTAACAATGATGTGCCTGTGTTACAAACCATTCCGTTTACAGGTAAAGCGGAACCGGTAAGTTTAAATACCAATATGGCAAGCAATACAGATCGTGCACCAACTGAAGCGCAGTTGATGGAGCAACGTCGTCGTATTAACTCCATGTTGCAAGATTATGAGTTACAGCTGCGTTTTAATGCGCAAGACGGCAGCCTTGATCACTCTTTACTTAAACAACATAATTCTGTGGCAGATTAATGAAAAAGATTCTGGTCGGTGCGATAGCATTGGTCAGCTTGCTTTTGCCTCTCCAAGCCTTTGCTGAAGCTGAAAAGCCTTCGGCAGAGGCTTTGTTGCTTCAAATGGAGCAGGCAAGCCAAAAGCTGAGTTACGAAATATCTTACATTCGAGTAAAAAAGAACAGTATTGATACCTTGCGTTATCGACATGCGTTAGAGGATGGTCAAGGCTATAGTCATTTACTCTACTTAAGTGGCCCTCCTCAAGAAGTGATTCAACGCGGTAATGAGGTGAGTTACTTTGAGCCCGGTCTTGATCCATTCACCGTAAAAAGTGCAAAAATAGTGGCGCCTATCATGCCGCTTATGAAGGCTAATATTCAAGATTTAGCCCATTACTATGATTTCATTTCAATGGGCCGCGCACGAGAAGCGGGTGTTACCTGCGATGTTATCCGTATTGCACCCAAAGACGGCGAACGTTACTCATATTTAATATGGATTGATCAGCTAAGTCACTTAGTGATGCGTGCTGATTTATTAGATCGAAATGGTGATTTATTAGAGCAATTTCGCGCTGTTTCTTATGCGGTGAATCCGAAAGTGGCTGAAATGCTCAGCAAGTTAAAAACGGTAAAACTACCAGAAGTGGTAAAATTACCAGTACAAGAAAAAGCTAACCTTGATTGGAAAGTGTCATGGTTACCAGATGGCTTTAAATTAATTTCAGGCGATCGCCACCGCCTATTAATGACAGAGCGCCCGGTTGAAAGTCGGATGTACAGTGATGGTTTATTTAGCTTCTCTGTATATGTGTCTGATATTGATAGTTATGCGTTAAGTGGGCAACTTGTCCGTCAAGGTCGCCGAACATTGAGCAATATAGTTAAAGACAATAAAGAAATTACGGTTGTCGGCGATATTCCGCCACCAACAGCAAGACAGATTGCAGAAAGTGTCACTTTCGATAACACTAAAGGGACACCCA
Source organism: Photobacterium sp. GB-1 (assembly GCF_003026165.1). NCBI lineage: Bacteria > Pseudomonadati > Pseudomonadota > Gammaproteobacteria > Vibrionales > Vibrionaceae > Photobacterium > Photobacterium sp. GB-1. The sequence goes on from NZ_PYOB01000006.1 coordinate 208,900, forward strand.
ATAAGGCAGTAAAAGGTAATTAGTCATGATGCGCACTTTAGCGACAGTGACCGCTGTTGAAAAAGGAATGGTAACGGTAAGTTGCCAGCAACAAACAAGCTGTGGCCATTGTGCATCACGTGATAGTTGCGGAACAGGCATTGTAACGAAAGCAATGCCTGGTCGTGTCCATGATGTAAAAATAGCGACGCAATCGCCGCTCTCTATCGGGCAGGTAGTTGAAATCGGCTTATCTGAGCGAAGTATGTTAAGCTCTGCCTTATTGATCTATATGCTCCCATTGCTTTTTTTACTGTTAGGCAGTGCATTGGGGCAATGGGTATTTGTTGATTTAGCCCACAGTAACGAACTGGGTGTTATCAGTTCTGCTGTTATTGCGACAACGTTAGGATTACTGATTGCACGGCACTATGCCAAACGCTTAGAAGGTAATTCAGCGTATAAGCCAACCCTTATTCGAGTTCTCGGCGCACCGATTTCATCAGATAAGCTGATAAATGCCGCATCGAAAGATAGCGAGTAGCGTTTAAATTCGGTAGAATCCGACAACTTGATCGTAAGATCCCATTCATTTTAATCACGAGCTAGTCACGCCATTCATGAAGCACATTCGTAACTTTTCGATTATCGCACATATCGACCATGGTAAGTCGACCTTATCCGACCGTCTAATTCAAGTTTGTGGCGGCCTTTCTGATCGAGAAATGGCTTCACAAGTTTTAGATTCTATGGATCTTGAACGCGAACGCGGTATTACCATCAAAGCCCAGAGCGTGACGCTCGATTACACGGCTAAAGATGGTGAAACTTATCAATTAAACTTTATCGACACACCGGGACACGTAGACTTCTCATACGAAGTTTCTCGTTCACTTGCTGCTTGTGAAGGCGCATTGCTGGTGGTTGATGCGGGTCAGGGCGTTGAAGCTCAGACTCTTGCTAACTGTTACACTGCCATTGAGATGGATTTGGAAGTAGTGCCAATCTTAAATAAGATTGACTTACCTGCGGCTGAACCTGAGCGTGTAGCTGAAGAAATTGAAGACATTGTTGGTATCGATGCTATTGATGCTGTTCGCTGTTCAGCGAAAACAGGCTTGGGTGTTGACGATGTTCTTGAAAAGATTGTTGAAGCAATTCCTGCACCTGAAGGTGATCCAGATGCGCCATTACAAGCGCTAATCATTGATTCATGGTTTGATAACTACTTAGGTGTTGTTTCTTTAGTTCGTATTAAAAACGGTAAGCTAAAGAAAAATGACAAGATTAAAGTTATGACCACAGGTCAAATCTGGGGTGTTGACCGTTTAGGTATTTTCACACCAAAACAAATTGATACAACAGAGCTAAATACAGGTGAAGTTGGTTGGGTTGTTTGTGGTATTAAAGATATTCTTGGCGCACCTGTAGGTGATACTTTAACGCTGGCAAAAGGTGGTTGTGAAACCGCGCTGCCTGGCTTTAAGAAAGTGAAACCGCAGGTATACGCAGGTCTATTCCCTGTTTCTTCTGATGATTATGAAAACTTCCGTGATGCTTTAGGTAAATTAAGCCTGAATGATGCGTCATTGTTTTATGAGCCAGAAAGCTCGTCTGCGTTAGGTTTTGGTTTCCGTTGTGGTTTCTTGGGTATGCTTCATATGGAGATTATTCAAGAGCGTCTAGAGCGTGAATATGATCTAAACCTGATCACTACAGCACCGACTGTAGTGTATGAAGTGAAGAAAACAGACGGCACAATGTTGTACGTTGATAGCCCAGCTAAACTGCCAGCAGTGAATGATATCGAGATTATGGGTGAGCCAATTGCTCGCTGTAATATTTTGGTGCCAAGCGAATACTTAGGTAATGTTATTACCTTATGTATTGAAAAGCGTGGTGTACAGGTTGATATGGTTTACCACGGCAATCAAGTTGCACTAACGTATGATATTCCAATGTCAGAAGTGGTTCTGGATTTCTTTGATCGCTTGAAATCAACATCTCGTGGTTATGCGTCACTTGATTATAATTTCCAGTGTTACCAAGAATCAGACATGGTACGTGTTGATATTCTTCTTAATGGTGAGCGTGTTGATGCACTTGCTATCATTACTCACAAAGATAACTCACAATCTCGTGGTCGTGATGTTGTTGAAAAAATGAAAGAGTTTATCCCTCGTCAGATGTTTGATATTGCAATTCAAGCCGCGATTGGTACGCATATTATTGCTCGCTCTACCGTGAAGCAATTACGTAAAAACGTAATCGCTAAGTGTTATGGCGGTGATATTAGTCGTAAGAAGAAACTGTTGCAGAAACAGAAAGAAGGTAAGAAGCGTATGAAGCAGATCGGTAACGTAGAACTGCCTCAAGAAGCATTCTTAGCGATTCTTCATGTGGGTAAAGATAAATAATTATCTTTAGCTAGTAAGCTTCAAAACGATTAGAAAGTGCTTATTTATTAATTAAATGGCACTTTCTTTTACTCTGACGCTCTAAATGGGGCAGAGCAGATCAACATTCTTCTGTTGGTCGGGTTAAACATAAGGGATAACATGGCAAACACTTTTTCTTTGATTCTGGTACTAGCTACGCTAGTAACAGGGATCATTTGGGCACTTGATAAGTTTCTTTGGGCACCGAAGCGTCAATTAAAAATAGCTGCAGCAGCTGAACAATCCGGTGGTCAAGTTGATGCTAAAACGCTAGAAAGTGTTGCGCCACAGCCTGCATGGGTTGAATCAGCAAGTTCAATGTTCCCTGTCATTGCTTTGATCATGGTATTCCGCTCTTTTATTTATGAACCTTTTCAAATTCCATCAGAATCAATGCTACCAACTTTATACGTAGGTGATTTTATTCTGGTTGAAAAATTTGCTTATGGTCTACGAGACCCTGTTTTCCACGATAAAATCGTCAGTACAGGTGAGCCAAAGCGTGGTGATGTAGTGGTGTTTAAATTCCCACCTCAGCCAAAGATTGATTATATTAAGCGTGTTGTTGGCCTACCTGGCGATACTGTTCGCTACAGTGAAGATAAGCAACTGTGTATTCAACCTAAAGGTACTTCAGTATGTAAACCGGTTAAATTAACCGATATGACTGATAGTGACTTTAAGCAAGGAATGGCACGTTTAGTTGAGTTTAAAGAACAACTGGGTGATGTTGATCACCATATTCTGATCAACCCATTACGTCGTGATCGTCGTATGGCATATGAGCCTCGTCCTGGTATTGGTGAGTGGGTTGTACCAGAAGGAAACTATTTTGTTATGGGTGATAACCGTGACAATAGTGCTGACAGTCGTTACTGGGGCTTTGTGCCAGAAGCGAATCTTGTTGGCAAGGCGGTAGCTATTTGGATCAGCTTTGAGTTTGATCGACAAGCAGATAGTTTACTTCCATCTTGGATCCCTACCGGTGTACGTTTTAATCGTATCGGTAGCATTAAATAATCGAGAGAAAATGACAACTCCAGCGAATAGGCTTCAGCGCAAGCTGGGCTACCAATTTACTAATTGTGAGTTGATGACATTAGCACTGACACATCGCAGTGCTAATGGCACCCACAATGAGCGCCTAGAGTTTTTAGGTGACTCTATTTTAAGTTTTGTTATTGCTGATGACTTATATCACCGTTTTCCTTCAGTGGATGAAGGTGATATGAGCCGAATGCGTGCAACACTAGTCCGTGGAAAAACATTGGCAGAGCTAGGTCGGGAATTCGAGCTTGGCGACCATTTGTTACTGGGACCTGGCGAGTTAAAGAGTGGTGGCTTCCGTCGCGATTCGATTCTTGCTGACTGTGTTGAAGCAATCATTGGCGCGATTTATCTAGATAGCGATGTTGAGCAAGTACGAAGTATCGTATTGGCTTGGTATAAAACTCGTCTTGATACGATTGAGCCAGGTATCAATCAAAAAGATCCAAAAACACGTCTTCAAGAGTGTTTACAAGGTCGTCGTTTACCGCTACCTGCATATACTGTAACTAAGGTACAAGGTGAAGCTCATAATCAAGAGTTCACAGTACAGTGTGACGTAACAGGTTTGGATAAACCTGTAATTGGCAAAGGCGGCAGTCGGCGCAAGGCAGAGCAGGCAGCAGCAGAACTTGCACTAAATCAGTTGGAATCATGACAGATAAACAACATTGTGGCTTTATCGCCATTGTTGGTCGACCGAATGTCGGTAAATCAACCTTGCTAAACCGTTTAGTGGGGCAGAAGTTATCTATTACTTCTCGTAAACCACAAACCACGCGCCACCGTATTATGGGTGTAGACACACGTGACGGCTATCAAGCTGTGTATGTTGATACTCCAGGATTGCACATTGAAGAAAAACGTACAATTAACCGTTTAATGAACCGTGCTGCAAGCAGTTCATTAACCGATGTTGAATTAGTATTGTTTTTAGTTGATGGCACTATGTGGACGGCTGACGATGAGATGGTATTAAACAAGCTGGCAAAGAGCCAGTTACCAACGGTATTGTTAGTGAATAAAGTTGATAACGTAAAAGATAAGCATGAGCTATTCCCTCACTTGCAAGAGCTTGCAAGTAAGATGGAGTTTGTTGATGTGATTCCGGTATCAGCAAAGCATGGTACAAACATTGATGCGGTAGAGAAAATCGTACGTCAGCACTTACCTGAATGTGAGTACTACTTCCCTGAAGAATACGTAACTGATCGTTCTCAACGCTTTATGGCCTCTGAAATTATCCGTGAAAAGCTGATGCGTTTTACGGGGGATGAATTGCCATACGCTGTGACGGTTGAAATCGAGCGATTCGACTACAACCCTGAAACCGATGGTTTCGATATCAATGGTTTGATTCTGGTTGAGCGTAAAGGCCAGAAGAAAATGGTGATTGGTAAAGGTGGCGATAAAATCAAAGTGATAGGGCGCGAAGCGCGTTTAGACATGGAAGACTTGTTTGAACGTAAAGTTTACCTTGAACTTTGGGTTAAAGTGAAATCAGGTTGGGCAGATGACGAACGTGCACTGCGTAGCCTTGGTTACATCGACGACTTATAAGGGTAGTAATGGAAGGGCTACAGCGTTGTTTTGTCCTTCATTCTCGTCCCTATAGTGAGACGAGCCTGATCCTTGATGTATTTAGCGAGGATCATGGCCGTCTTACTCTTCTTTCTAAAGGCGCTCGCCGTAAACGTTCTAATCTAAAAGGCACACTCCAACCTTTTACTCCCTTATTTATGAAGTGGAGTGGTAAAGGTGCGATGCCTGTTCTCACTCATGCCGAACCTATCAGTATAGGTTTACCCTTACGCAGCTATATTTTATATTCAGCAATGTATGTGAATGAAATACTGGTACGTGTATTGGGCAACCATACCCCTTACCCACAGTTGTTTCTGGATTATTTGAATGTGCTTAGAGAGCTAGCACAAGCGGATAACCCAGAGCCTGCTTTGCGCCGCTTCGAGCTTTCTCTGCTACATCATCTAGGCTACGGGATTGATTTTCTGCATTGCGCTGGTAGTGGATTAAGTGTTGAAGATGATATGACCTATAACTATCGCGAGCAGCAGGGGTTTATTGCTTCAATGAAAATTGGTTTATTAACCTTTCGTGGTAATGAATTAAAAGCCATTGCTGCGAGGCGATTTGAAACCCCAGAGCAGTTGCGGGCAGCAAAACGATTTACAAGGATGGCATTAAAACCGTATCTTGGTTCTAAGCCATTAAAAAGCCGGGAATTGTTTATCCCGCGAGGAAGGAGAATCGGAACATGAACAATATATTACTTGGCGTGAACATCGATCATATTGCGACATTACGTAATGCACGTGGTACACGTTACCCAGATCCTGTTCATGCTGCAGAAGTAGCCGAGCGAGCAGGCGCTGATGGCATCACTATTCATTTGCGTGAAGATCGTCGTCACATTAATGATCGTGATGTGCGTATTTTACGTGAGACGATCCAAACTCGCATGAATTTAGAAATGGCCGTCACTGATGAAATGGTGGCAATTGCGTTAGATGTTAAGCCTGAATATGTTTGCTTAGTACCAGAAAAGCGTGAAGAGTTAACCACAGAAGGTGGTCTAGATGTCGCAGGTCAACTTGAAAAAGTAAAAGCGGCAACAGAAAAACTTACAGCTGCTGGGATCAAAGTGTCACTTTTCATTGATGCTGATCGCGCGCAAATTGATGCAGCTCATGCATGTGGCGCACCGTTTATTGAGCTTCATACTGGGCAATACGCAGAAGCGACAACCGAAGAGGCACAATCGGATGAGCTGAAGAAGATTGCTGCAGGTGCAAGCTACGCTCACAATTTAGGTATTAAAGTAAATGCAGGACATGGTTTAACTTATCACAATGTTAAGCCGATAGCCGCATTGCCAGAGCTGTATGAACTTAACATTGGTCATTCTATTATGGGACGGGCAATGTTTGATGGGTTAGAAAAGTCAGTGGCTGATATGCGTTTGCTAATGCAGGAAGCGCGTGGTTAATGGCGATTGTTGGTTTAGGGACTGATATTGCTGAAATTGAGCGAGTCGAAAAAGTCTTTGCTCGCTCGGGTGATGCGTTCGCCCAGAAAATACTGTCTAGCTCTGAGCTTGAACAGTTTCAGCAATTAAAGCTAAAAGGGCGCTTTTTAGCTAAACGATTTGCGGTAAAAGAAGCAGCATCAAAAGCACTCGGTACCGGTATTGCGTGTGGCGTCTCTTTCCATGATTTTACGGTTAAAAATGATGAGCGTGGTAAGCCATTACTGAGCTTATCAGGTAAAGCGAATGAACTAGCGCAAGCAATGGGCGTGAATCATGTTCACCTTACCATTGCTGATGAGCGTCATTACGCTGTTGCAACGGTCATTTTAGAACGTTGAATCGTGATTCGTTTTTCACGTTAATAAATAAAAAAGCGGTAGATAATATATCTACCGCTTTTTTGATCGTTAGCTTATCTGTTTTAAAACAAAAACGGGTTAGTTTCGATAGTCTTTAGACGCTTTGACAATGTTATCCATTTCATCAACCAGCTCTAATAGCTCTGGTTCAATATTGGACAGGGTTGCATTAGCCTTAAGTGCGGTTTCAATTTCCAAACATAAATTCTTCAGGCGTGGAACACCGCTGTAAGCGCAGCTACCGTGTAATTTATGAATCGGTGGCCAGAGTTCAACATCTTTCCCATCCAGTGCTTCATTTACCAGCATTTCTACCTCAGGCATGAAATCAAGCAGCATTTGCAGCATGTCATAGGCTAAATCTTCTTTTCCTGCCGCTTGTTTTAACGCTAAATCCCAATCAAAACTAACGTGGTTATTGTTTATTACTGGAGCGACATCATTAACTTGTCCTTCAAGCGTCACTGGCATTCTGTTTACAGATGGTGGCGTTGCTTGCGGTGTGGTTGGGGCAATCCATTTTGCTAAAATTTGCTGCAGAATCTGCTCTTCAATCGGTTTGGTGAGGTAATCATCCATACCTGCATTGATTAAGCGCTCGCGCTCACCTGCCATAGCATGAGCGGTAACAGCAATCACTGGGGTATTTTTATTAAGTGCTGTTTCATGGATTTTCTGACAGGCTGTCACGCCATCCATTTCCGGCATTTGAATATCCATAAAGATCAAATCAAAGGCTTTACTTTGAGCATATTCAACCGCTTTTTTACCACCGGTTGCGGTAATAACGGTTTCAACTCGTTCACCAAGTAGTGCAGAAATCAGTTTTAAGTTCGCTGGGTTATCATCAACCGCCATCACCGTTAGTGGTTGTAGTGTTTCGGTAGTGGTGGGTAATAAAGGTACTTCTAATTCACTTTGCTGCTCATCATCATTATCGCAGAGTGCTTCAAACAGTTTACGTTGCGCCAGCGGTTTACCTAGACAGGCTGACACACCTGTTTGGGTCAGTTTTTCTGATAACGCAAGTTCTGTTGTCGGTAAGCAAACCAAGACCTTTTCAGCGGTTTGCTCTGCTTTAAATACATCATTGAGTATGACTGGCAGTGGTGGCTGCTCACCCGGCGATAAACACAATAGAGCGAAGTCATGGTGATCAATATCATCAGGCATAGAAGCGCGGTAAGTAACATGTACGCCTGCTAACATTAGACGTTGCTGTATCACTGATGCTGCTTGCATGTTGGCCTCAACCAGAAGTAATGACTTACCTTCAAGTGAAGTGGTATCAATAGGCTGTGATACAGGTAGATCTGTTTTGTTCATTTTGATGGTGAACCAGAAGGTCGAGCCTTGGTGTAAGCGACTAGTTAAGCTCACTTCACCGCCCATTTGACTTACCAGTTTCTGGGTGATCACAAGGCCTAATCCTGTACCGCCATAACGGCGAGAAATACTGGCGTCGGCTTGGCTAAATGCTTGGAATAATTGCGCTTGCTGACGCTCTGAAATACCAATACCAGTATCGCGGACCATAAATTGCAGGGCGATATTATTATCGACTTCGGATTTTAACTCGACAGAGACATCAATATTGCCATGCTCGGTAAACTTAACGGCATTACCAATTAAGTTAGTGACCACTTGCTGAATACGTAATGGGTCACCAATTAAGCCTGCTGGAATACGATCGTCAATCTTCAGTGTCAGCTCTAGGCCTTTTTCGTGGGCACTTGGTGCAAGTAAGCGCATGACTTCATCGAGTGAATCTGTAAAGTCGAAAGGAATGTTTTCCAGTAACAGTTTACCCGCTTCGAGCTTCGAGAAATCGAGAATGTCATTGATGATGGTCAGCAGGTTATTGGCTGAATTCTCAATCGTTAATAGGTAATCTTTCTGGCTAGTATTCAATTTGGTTTTGAGCATTTGTCGGGTAAAGCCAATGACCCCATTTAGCGGAGTGCGGAGCTCATGAGACATATTGGCTAAAAACTCTGATTTCACCCGTGCCGCTTCCTGCGCACGCTTTTTCGCAATATCTAATTCAACGTTCTGAATTTCTAGCTGCTCTAAAGTTTCACGTAGATCGGATGTTGCTTGATCGATACTTTGTTGCATTTCAATGTGGTATTCCGACAACGAAATTGCCATAGCATTAATACCGTTTTTCAGGGTATCTAATTCGCCCAACAATCGGCCTTCAATTCGAATATCAAGGTGGCCGCGACGGATCCTATCTACCACACTGATCATATGAGAAATGGGTTGTGTTACGTCTTGCATCAAGCGATACGCAAACAATGATGACAGGGTTAAGCCCAGTAATAACACCATTAAGGCGGTAAATACTTCTTGGTATTGTTGTAGACGTAGCGTGCTGAGATCCAGCTCGATAGCGATATAGCCGAGGGCTTTACCACGAACATCGCTACCAACATTCGTTCCAAATTGACCTTCGGTAAGAATGGGCGCGCGTAATATTAAGGTGTTATCGGTTAACTGGGTATCCAGTAGCCGAGGAATAGGTTTGCCCTTTGGGTACATGAAGGAATCAAAATTACGGTGAAAGTTAGATGTGGCAAAAATATGGTTATGGTTATCAAACACCGCGATGCTGCGGATGATGTCGGAATGTTTTCTATGGGTATAACCAATCAACCGACGAATTGCTTCTCGGTTTTTTTCTGTCATGCCGTATTCCGCTGAAATAGCTAACGGCTCGATGATACTTGCACCTGTAGAAATCAGCTGATGTTCTAGATCCTGATAACGGCTCATGGTGAAAAAAGCGCTTAATAATAAGCCAATAATAAGTGTAGGTGCTAATGTCAGAGTAAATACTCTGGCACGAAGTCCATATCTGGTCATGGTTCTCTTAATTACAAGCAGATAAATCTGTGGGAGAATTGGCTCCCATCAGTAGCACTAGATTAAATAAATCAGTGCTGTTCGACAAATACTCAATGCCTGAACAGTGAGCAAAATTTTATGGCACGCTTTTTTAAGCCTCAAAAACGTAAAACTGATACGAAGCATAAAGAAATAACTATCAGCCGTTTAGATCATATCGGCGCTGGCATCGGCCATTTGAACAACAAACCTGTTTTCATTGATGGTGCATTACCCGATGAAACCGTTGTTGTGCAATTGACGGAAGACAAAAAAAATTATGCCCGAGCTCGCGTGATCAAACGTTTAAAAGACAGTGCTGCGCGTATTAAACCTCATTGTCCAATCTATGACCAGTGTGGCGGTTGTAACTTGCAACATTTATCCCACCAAGGTCAAGTTATCGCCAAACAACAGGCGCTAAGTGAATTGATGGCGAAATTTGCGATCACAGAAAAAGACGATGCCTCACAAGTTGAGCCTATTGTTGGGCAAAGTGAACATTATCGTCGCTGTGCACGTTTTAGTGTCCGTATGCTACCTAATGGCAAAATGGTATTTGGCTTTCGTAAAAAACAGAGTAAAGACATCGTTGATGTGAATGCTTGTCCTGTTTTGGCGACCACACTTAATGATTTGTTACCGCCATTACGTGAACTGTTAAGCAACCTTAAAGGACGTAAACATGTTGGCCATATAGAATTGGTTAATGCAGATAATGGTCGCGTATTGTTAATTCGTCATTTGCAGCCATTCAATGACAACGATCTCGCAGCGATTAAAGCTTTCGCTACTGAACATGCATTGATGCTATTTTTAGCGCCGTCGTCAGATGAGCTTGACCATGTGTTAGGTGAGGAGCCGTACTACGATATTGACGATGTAAGACTGACGTTCTCACCAAAAGATTTTATTCAGGTTAATCGAGACGTAAACGTAAAAATGGTTGAGCAAGCGATAAATTGGCTTGATATTCAGCCGCAGGATAGGGTACTCGATTTATTCTGTGGGCTAGGCAATTTCAGCCTTCCGCTAGCAAGACGAGCGAAAGCGGTAGTCGGCGTGGAAGGTGTTGATGATATGGTCGCGCGAGCGACTGCTAATGCGGCAGCAAATGGTCTAGATAACGCAACATTTTATCAAGCAAATTTGGATGAAGATGTAACGAAACTAGTGTGGGCGCAAGAGCAATTTGATAAGATTTTACTAGACCCAGCACGAGCTGGGGCGGCTGGCGTGATGCAGCATATTGTAAATTTAGCGCCAAGCAAAGTGGTCTATGTATCATGTAACCCAGCAACATTGGCTCGTGATAGTCAAATGTTGTTGCAGCAAGGGTATAAGTTGGCACGTCTTGGTATGATGGATATGTTCCCTCATACAGGGCATTTAGAATCAATGGCGTTGTTTGTTAAAAGCTAATCACCATAAAAAAAATAGCAATGTGATGTAAGACAATCATCGGTATTCAGAGAAAACAGGATAGAAACATGGTCGCAGTTCGCGGTGCGCATTTAAAGGAAAATACCACATTTGAGCTTGTCTCGTGGGTCGAGAGTTTACGTCAAGATGCAAAAGTATCGAGTCGGATAGAAGGAACATATCAGCGTTGTATTGAACTTGCCGCTGAACAAGAAAATGGTCAGTTACTGTTGTGGCGTGGTCGTGAGCTAGTTGAAATCCTTGTCACCTTGAGTATGGATGCTGATACGTTAATTGCAGCCTTGTTATACCCATTAGTGGAAGGCGGTTGTTACAGCACTGATGCGTTAAAAGAAGAATATAGCGGGACGATTTTACATTTAGTTCAAGGTGTTGAACAAATGTGTGCAATCAGTCAGTTAAAATCAACGGCGGAAGAAACTGCGCAAGCTGCGCAGGTGGATAATATTCGTCGTATGTTACTGTCGATGGTTGATGATTTCCGTTGTGTGGTTATTAAATTGGCTGAACGTATCTGTAATTTACGTGAAGTTAAAGATCAGCCAGATGAAGTGCGTCGTGCAGCAGCGCAAGAATGTGCCAACATTTATGCACCATTAGCAAACCGTCTTGGTATTGGTCAGCTTAAATGGGAAATTGAAGATTACGCCTTCCGTTATCAGCATCCTGATACTTACAAACAAATTGCTAAGCAGTTATCTGAGCGTCGTATCGACCGTGAAGGCTACATTACCCATTTTGTTGATGATTTATCTGACGCGATGAAAGCATCAAATATTAAAGCAGAAGTGCAAGGTCGTCCTAAGCATATTTATAGCATTTGGCGCAAAATGCAGAAGAAAAGCTTAGAATTTGATGAGCTTTTTGATGTTCGAGCTGTACGTATTGTTGCTGAAGAGCTACAAGACTGTTACGCCGCACTGGGTGTGGTGCACACTAAATACCGTCACTTACCGAAAGAGTTTGATGACTACGTTGCCAACCCAAAACCTAATGGTTACCAGTCTATCCACACTGTGGTGTTAGGCCCTGAAGGTAAAACGATTGAAATTCAGATCCGTACCAAGCAAATGCATGAAGAATCTGAATTAGGGGTTGCGGCACACTGGAAGTATAAAGAAGGTACAGCATCAGGCGGTGCACAATCGGCTTACGATGAGAAAATCAATTGGCTGCGTAAGCTATTAGCATGGCAAGAAGAAATGTCAGATTCTGGCGAAATGCTGGATGAGCTTCGTAGTCAGGTATTTGATGATCGCGTCTATGCTTTCACTCCTAAAGGGGATGTGGTTGACTTGCCATCGAATGCGACACCGCTTGATTTTGCTTATCATATTCACTCAGAAGTGGGCCACCGTTGTATTGGTGCCAAAGTAGAAGGGCGTATTGTCCCTTTCACTTATCATCTTCAAATGGGCGATCAAGTTGAGATCATCACGCAAAAAGAGCCGAATCCGTCACGAGATTGGTTAAACCCGAACTTAGGGTTTGTGACATCTAGCCGTGCTCGTGCCAAAGTGCATGCGTGGTTCCGTAAGCAAGATCGTGATAAGAATATTATTGCGGGTAAAGAGATCTTAGAAGCTGAGCTGGTAAAAATTCATGCAACATTAAAAGATGCGCAATATTATGCGGCAAAACGTTTTAATGTGAAATCGCCTGAAGAGCTATATGCGGGGATTGGCAGTGGTGATTTACGTATTAATCAGGTGATCAACCATATTAATGCGCTAGTGAATAAACCAACAGCTGAAGAAGAAGATCAGCAGCTTTTAGAAAAGCTATCTGAGGCAAGTAATAAACAAGCCACAAGCCACAAAAAACCGCAACGTGATGCTGTTGTTGTTGAAGGTGTTGATAACCTGATGACTCACCTTGCGCGTTGTTGTCAGCCTATTCCTGGCGATGATATTCAAGGTTTTGTTACACAAGGTCGTGGTATTTCTGTTCACCGTATGGATTGTGAGCAGCTTGAAGAGCTTCGTCATCATGCGCCAGAGCGTATTATTGATACGGTTTGGGGCGGTGGTTTTGTCGGTAACTATACCATTACCGTGCGTGTGACGGCTTCTGAGCGTAATGGCTTATTGAAAGAATTAACCAATACTTTAATGAATGAAAAAGTGAAAGTAGCGGGAATGAAAAGCCGAGTTGATTATAAAAAGCAAATGTCTATCATGGACTTTGAACTTGAATTAACTGATTTAGAAGTGTTGGGACGTGTACTTAAACGCATCGAACAAGTTAAAGATGTTGCCGAGGCTAAACGTTTATACGGTTAATTAACTGATTAAAATATAAATTAAGGGGAGCAATATGCTTCCCTTTTTATTTATTACGACATAATGAATAGTAGTAATTATTAACGCGCACATCTTAAAATGGAATAATTTATTAATTTAATGATCTAAAATAAGACTTGATGTTGACTCATATATAATAGACCGATAGTATTCTATTAACTTTAAAATAAAGACTCTGTATGTATTTATCTCAATTACATAAAATATTATATGCATTATTTATAGCAATATTACTGTTAAGTAGTAGTGTGAATGCTGCGTATATGAGTCAAAATGTTCAAGTCTCTAATGTTGCTAATTTAGCAAGTAATATTAAGAGCGAACTGCAATACCAGCAAACGGCTACTCAACAATCTCACCACTGTAGTTTGCAATGTGAGAATAGTTGTAATGATTGTTCACAGTGCTCATGTTGTCGAGTACTGCCTCGTACTGGCAGTAATCCATTTCATCTACTCTCTTTTCCTCCGCTTATTATCACTCGTGTCAGTAAGCTGTTACCGATTGAATATCTTCAAGAGTCGCTTGTTCTTGCCGTTATAAAATCAATTTATCGCCCTCCTATTGCCTAATAGTTTGCTTATTTCTGGATCTAAATTGGATTCAAAGTAAGTGTTAATTTCACAAATTAATTATCCCATCTTAATTATATAGATGAGTGATGGTTGTTATTAATTAATGATGTTGCTTTATAAATAAAGCGGCAAGAGAACTATTATGAAAAATTTACTATTAAAATTATTACCTAAAAATAGTATTACGAGTGTTTTATTACTGATTTCAATGTTTCTTATTCCTGATAATAATTTTATCAATGTACCTAGTGATGACATCAAACAATTGCTGTTTTTTATTCTTTGCCTGCAGGGAATGAAAGTGGGTGCAGATAAAGTAACGTTTAAATAATTAACGGGGGTATTATGAAGTCGAATGTATTAAGCATGATTAGAGAAAAAAGTCTTACAATAGTACTGTTATTGTTAATGTCATTTCTGTTGCCAAACTATGCGTTAGCAGAGTCTTATAGCGTAGATTCTTCTAATCACACGTGCTCTCATCACTCTGATTGCCAACACCATGATTCACATCACCAAGGGTGTAGACACCATCGCCATGAGTCACATCAACATCGATGATTGATCGTTGCTATGAATTTCTAAATTAGTTTTCTAGTATTAACTATCGAAGTTTTGGCGCTTTTAAAGTTAGAAGCTTAAAGCGCCATTTTAAAGAGTTGGTGGTATGGATAATAAACAGGCGTCTCAAATGGAACAATTATTAGCAATTATGTCTCAGTTGCGAGACCCACATCGTGGTTGTCCGTGGGATTTGAAACAAAACTTTGATTCAATCGTTCCCTATACCCTTGAAGAAGCCTATGAAGTGGCTGATGCCATCGAGCAGAAAAACTGGAACGATGTAAAAGAAGAATTAGGTGATTTATTGTTCCAAGTTGTTTTTTATAGTCAGATGGCCAAAGAACAAGGGTTGTTTGAATTTGACGATGTAGTGGCAGGCATAAGTGAAAAGCTGGTCCGTCGCCATCCCCATGTTTTTAGTGATGCTGATTTTGATGATGAAGCAGCCGTTCAACAAAACTGGGAAGCCGAAAAAGCCAAAGAGCGCGCAGCTAAAGAGCAAGATGAGAGCTTGCTTGCCAATATTCCTAACACATTACCGGCATTAATGCGTGCTGATAAAATTCAAAAACGCTGCGCGAATGTTGGTTTTGATTGGGATGAATTAGCACCAGTGGTTGATAAGGTAAAAGAAGAGCTTGATGAAGTGATGGACGAAGTGATTCAAGCGGTGCCAGAACAACAACGAATAGAAGAAGAGCTCGGTGATCTACTATTTTCAGTGGTGAATTTAAGTCGTCATTTAAAAGTAAAACCAGAGATGGCATTACAAAAAGCCAATAAAAAATTTGAAAAGCGTTTTCGCCAAGTGGAAGAAAGTGTGCTAGAACAAGGAAAGATCATTAGTCAGTGTTCATTAACTGAGCTAGATGAAGCATGGAATCGTGTTAAAGAGAAAGAAAGTAAAAACCAGTAATTAAAAATTCAGCATGATTTTTAAATGCATTATACCATTATGGTATTGTTCTGCTTGTTAAAGCTTGATATTTCAGTTCATAACGCTTACTTGATGTGAAGCAAAAAAAATCAAATGGCGGTGTGATAGTTTTCACGTTGTGGCGATAAATGGTGTCTGGTATACTAATTTCCCGTCCAGATACATTTATCCTCTACACCAATCTTCCAGGTTAAACATGACTACGAATTACATTTTTGTTACGGGCGGAGTAGTTTCCTCTCTAGGTAAAGGCATTGCTGCTGCATCACTTGCAGCGATTTTAGAAGCACGTGGTCTTAACGTGACTATGATGAAGCTTGACCCTTACATCAACGTTGATCCAGGCACAATGAGCCCAATTCAACACGGCGAAGTATTCGTTACGGAAGACGGTGCAGAGACTGACCTAGACTTAGGTCACTACGAGCGTTTCATTCGTACCAAGATGACTAAGCGTAATAACTTTACAGCTGGTCGCGTGTACGCAGACGTATTACGCAAAGAGCGTCGTGGTGATTACTTAGGTGCAACGATTCAGGTAATTCCTCATATCACGAATGAAATCAAATCTCGCGTGTTAGCGGGTGCTGAAGGTCATGATGTAGCAATCGTTGAAGTAGGCGGTACTGTGGGTGATATTGAATCACTCCCATTTATGGAAGCTATTCGTCAATTAGCCGTAGAGCAAGGTCGTGAAAACACCATGTTCATGCACTTGACACTTGTTCCTTACCTAGCAGCGGCTGGCGAAGTGAAAACTAAGCCAACTCAGCACTCAGTAAAAGAACTTCTTTCTATTGGTATTCAGCCAGACATCTTAGTGTGTCGTTCTGATCGTATGATCCCTGCCAATGAGCGTGCAAAAATTGCCCTGTTCTGTAACGTGCAGGAAAAAGCTGTTATCTCAATGAAAGATGTAGATTCAATCTACAAAATCCCACAATTAATTAAGGCTCAAGGTCTTGATGATTTAGTGTGTAAGCGCTTTGGTATTACAGCACCAGAAGCTGATCTTTCTGAGTGGGAACAAGTTATTTATGAAGAAGCGAACCCTACCTCTGAAGTCGTTATTGGTATGGTTGGTAAGTACATTGAACTGCCAGACGCATATAAGTCAGTTAACGAAGCACTTAAACACGCGGGCCTGAAAAATCGTCTATCAGTAAAAATCAAATACATCGATTCTCAAGATGTTGAGTCAAAAGGTACAGAAGTACTGGCTGGCCTTGATGCAATCTTGGTTCCAGGTGGTTTTGGTAGCCGTGGTGTTGAAGGTAAGATCCTTACTGCTCAATACGCACGTGAAAATAATATTCCATACCTAGGTATTTGTTTAGGTATGCAGGTAGCATTAATCGAGTTTGCTCGAAATGTAGCCAAAATGTCTGATGCGCATTCAACTGAATTTAATGCTGAAACTAAATATCCAGTCGTTGGTCTTATTACTGAGTGGATTGATAGTGAAGGTAAAGTTGAAGAGCGTACTGAGAAATCAGATCTAGGCGGTACAATGCGCCTTGGCTCTCAGCTATGTCATCTACAAGATGGTTCTAAAGCGCGTACGTTATACGGTCAGCCAACGATCCATGAGCGTCACCGTCACCGTTACGAAGTAAACAACACGTTACTACCTAAGCTTGAAAAAGCAGGTCTAAAAGTATCTGGTTTGTCTGCTGACAAGAAACTTGTTGAAATTATTGAAGTTCCGAATCACCCTTGGTTCGTAGCTGCACAGTTCCACCCTGAGTTCACATCGACACCTCGTGATGGGCACCCATTGTTTGAAGGTTTTGTAAAAGCGGCGGGTGCATACCACCGTGGTGAGCTTAACCAGTAAGGATTACTGATAGCTGTAGTTGTTATGGCTACAGCTATTTTTTTAGCTTTTAATTTGAAGATAAAGCAAGAGGAAACACAATGTCTAAGATCGTTAAAGTTCTAGCTCGTGAAATCATTGACTCACGTGGTAACCCAACAATTGAAGCTGAAGTTCACCTAGAAGGTGGTTTCGTAGGTATGGCTGCTGCGCCATCTGGTGCTTCAACTGGTTCTCGTGAAGCTCTAGAGCTTCGTGATGGTGATAAATCTCGTTTCCTAGGCAAAGGCGTTCTGAAAGCTGTTGCTGCTGCAAATGGTCCAATCGCTGAAGCACTAATCGGCCAAGATGCAAAAGACCAAGCTGCAATCGACCAAGTTATGATCGACCTTGACGGTACTGAAAACAAATCAAACTTCGGTGCTAACGCAATCCTAGCTGTATCACTAGCTAACGCAAAAGCAGCTGCGGCATCTAAAGGCATGCCTTTATTCGAGCACATTGCAGAGCTAAACGGTACTGCTGGTCAGTTCTCTATGCCTCTACCTATGATGAACATCATCAACGGTGGTGAGCACGCAGATAACACTGTTGATATTCAAGAGTTCATGATTCAGCCAGTAGGTGCTAAGACACTTCGTGAAGCTGTACGTATGGGTTCTGAAGTATTCCACAGCCTAGCTAAAGTTCTTAAGTCTAAGGGCATGAGCACAGCGGTAGGTGACGAAGGTGGTTTCGCACCAAACCTAGAGTCAAACGAAGCTGCTCTTAAAGCAATTAAAGAAGCTGTTGAAGCTGCAGGTTACGAGCTAGGTACTGATATTACTCTAGCAATGGACTGTGCTGCATCTGAGTTCTACAACAAAGAGCAAGGCATCTACGATCTTAAAGGTGAAGGTAAGCAATTCACTTCAGAAGAGTTCAACTACTTCCTTAAAGATCTAACTGAGAAGTTCCCAGCGATCGTTTCTATCGAAGATGGTCTAGACGAATCAGATTGGGCTGGCTTCAAGCACCAAACTGAACTACTAGGTGACAAAATTCAACTAGTAGGTGACGATCTATTCGTTACAAACACTAAGATTTTCGCGGAAGGTATTGAGAAAGGTATCACTAACTCAATCCTAATCAAGCTTAACCAAATCGGTTCTCTAACTGAAACTCTAGCTGCTATTAAGATGGCTAAAGACGCTGGTTACACTGCTGTTATCTCTCACCGTTCAGGCGAGACAGAAGACGCAACTATCGCTGATCTAGCGGTAGGTACTGCTGCAGGTCAAATCAAAACGGGTTCTATGAGCCGTTCTGACCGTGTTGCTAAGTACAACCAACTTATCCGTATCGAAGAAGCACTAGGTGAGCGTGCTCCTTTCAACGGTCTTAAAGAAGTTAAAGGCCAAGCTTAATTTTTTATTAAGCGATGATTGAGTTTACTCAATTTGGTAAATAAAACCGCCTTGCAAGAGGCGGTTTTTTTATCGCTAAAATAAAAAACGCATCACTAAGCGGCATCAATATTTATGCAGGAATCAATGCTTATTTTGTATTGTTGTCATGAATGCTGTTTTTATTTTCAACAAAAAGAAGGGCTAAGTAAGGGAGATGTAAAGTCTCATGGCATAATAGTAGTCACCATTGACTGATTATGGGATTATTGCTGACTCGCAAAATGTATTCCAATTATTTAGGTTTATTCAATAATCGGAATGCAGCTTGCTGTTTAAAATTATGTCGCAGGGAGAAGTATGCGCCTGTTTATTATTGTATTATTGGTTCTTATCGCTTGGCTACAATATGATTTCTGGTATGGCAAAAACGGTATGAAAGAATTTACCGCTGTCACAGAGAGCGTAAGCTTACAACAAGCCGCTAATGCCGAATTACATCAGCGTAATCAGCAAATGTATGCGGAGATCAAAGATCTTCATGGCGGCAAAGAAGCTGTGGAAGAGCGTGCACGTACCGATCTTGGTTTGGTAAAACCAGGGGAAACATTTATTCGTGTTGTTAGTGATAGTAACTAATTACATATTTTAGTTAAGTGATGAGATAACCTTTCATGATCGATAAATGCATTGCTATTGTACCTGCTGCAGGGATTGGTAGCCGAATGGCCGCTGATCGTCCTAAGCAATATTTAACGATTGCTGGTAAAACTATTCTAGAACATTCGGTTGAGCGGTTATTAAGCTTGCCTGAAGTCCAACATGTTGTGGTTGCGGTGAGTAGGAACGATCCTTACTTTTCAACGTTACCATTAGCGAGCGATCCTCGCATCACTGTGGTTGATGGTGGTAATGAGCGTGTGGATTCGGTATTTTCAGGCTTAGCTGCAATCAATGATGATAACGCTTGGGTGATGGTACATGATGCCGCTCGCCCTTGTGTACGTATCGAAGATCTTCGTCAATTAATGGCTGCGGCTGAAACGTCTGAATATGGTGCAATCCTTGCCACGCCAGTACGCGATACCATGAAACGCAGTACTGTTAATTCAAATACACGAGCAGTGATTGATCACACCGTTGACCGTGAGCAACTATGGCATGCATTAACACCTCAAATGTTTCGTGTCGGTCAGCTACGTGATGCGTTAACGACCGCTTTAGCAAAAAAGGCGGTGATCACTGATGAAGCCTCTGCGCTTGAATTTTGTGGTTTTTCCCCCGTGTTGGTGAAAGGGCGTGCGGATAATCTAAAAGTAACCCAACCTGAAGATTTAGCTTTAGCTGAGTTCTACCTACGACAATTATTAAAGGAATAACCATAATGCGAATTGGTCATGGTTTTGATGTTCATAAATTTGGTGGTGAAGGCCCGGTAATTATTGGTGGGGTAGCGATCCCTTATGAGCAAGGTCTGATCGCTCATTCTGATGGTGATGTTGCACTACACGCGGTATGTGATGCATTACTTGGCGCAATAGGCGCAGGGGATATTGGTCGTCATTTTCCCGATACAGATGCGGAATGGGCTGGTGCTGATAGCCGATCTTTATTACGTGATGTCTACAGTAAAGTTAAAGCACAAGGTTACAGACTTGGTAATGTAGACGTTACTATTATTGCACAAGCGCCAAAAATGGCGCCGTATATTGATGCGATGTGTCAAGCGATTGCAGACGATCTGGAAACAGATATCACCAATGTAAATGTTAAAGCAACGACCTCTGAACGTTTAGGTTTTACTGGACGTAAAGAAGGCATTGCTTGTGAAGCGGTTGTTTTAATTAAAAAGGTATCTTGAGCTTATGTCTCACTCCAACACTGCAGAAAATATAATGGATTGTTTTAATTGGCTACATGCAAAGCCAATCTGTCACGGACGTCTTAAAGCCAGTCCTCAGGACTTCATCGTTAATGAAGAACTTGGTTTTAAATTTAGCGGTACAGGCGAGCACCTGATGGTGAAAATTCGCAAAGTCGGTGAAAACACCAAATATGTAGTGAATGAGTTAGCTAAAGCATGTGGTGTTAAATCACGTGATGTTAGCTGGGCTGGGTTGAAAGATCGCCATGCAATCACTGAGCAATGGTTAAGCGTTCACTTACCGGGTAAAGCTGATCCTGATTTAAGCCAATTTGAAGCTGAACATCCAGGTGTCGAAATTCTTGAAGTGACACGCCATGATAAAAAATTACGCCCAGGTGATTTAGCGGGGAACTGGTTCCAATTACGCCTTACTGATCTAGATAACCTTAATGCATTAACTGAGCGTCTGGAAATGATCAAAGCACAAGGTGTTGCAAACTATTTTGGTGAGCAGCGTTTTGGTCATGGTGGTAATAACGTGGTTAAAGCACGTGCTTGGGGCAATGATGAATTCCGTGTACGTGATAAGAGTAAGCGAAGTTTTTACTTATCAGCAGCACGTTCTTGGATGTTTAACCAAGTATTATCAAAGCGAATTGAGCAAGGTTTAACCTCAACCATTATGGCAGGCGATTGCTTACAAATGGCAGGCGATGAGCGCACGTTTGTTGCTGATGTGGTAACTGATGGACTCCAACAGCAAGTCAATAGTGGCGAGGTAGCTATTACCGGTCCGTTGCTTGGTGATAATGCTCTGCCAACTCAAGCTGAAGCACAAGCATTTGAGTTAGCAATTGTTGAACAAGAACCTGCATTGGTTAAGCTTGTTCGAGATAACCGAATGCGTCATGATCGTCGCGCATTATTATTAATGCCTAATAATATGCAATGGCATTTTGAAGACAAAGATTTGATTGTTTCATTTGCTCTGCCTGCTGGTAGTTTTGCCACCTCGGTAGTGCGTGAGTTAATCATGCCACTTAACTCTGAGGTTGTGAATGATGAGAATATTGATCAGCAATGATGATGGCATTTTTGCCGAAGGCATCAATACACTTGCAAAAGAATTAAGCCAACTGGCCGATGTAATTGTGGTTGCACCCGATCGAAATCGATCGGGTGCTTCAAATTCATTGACCTTAGATTATCCACTGCGTATTCGACAAGAAGCTGAAAACCGTATTTCAGTACAAGGAACGCCAACTGATTGTGTGCATTTTGCACTGAATGAATGGTTGGATGAACGTCCCGATATTGTCGTTGCAGGGATCAATCATGGCGCTAATTTAGGTGATGACGTGCTGTATTCCGGTACTGTGGCAGCGGCAACAGAAGGGCACTTTCTAGGTGTTCCTGCTATTGCAGTATCACTTGTTGGTAATACACACTTTATAACGGCAGCAAAGGTTGTGAAACAAGTGATTGAACAGCTATCTAAGCAGCCATTACCCAGCAACAATATATTAAATATTAATGTGCCTGATGTACCTTTTGAGCAACTTAAAGCTTGGCAAGTCACTCGTCTTGGGGCAAGACATCGTGCTGAAAATATGATCAAAGAGCATGACCCAAGAGGCCAACCACTATATTGGTTAGGCCCTCCTGGTCAATGCCAAGATGCTGGTATTGGTACTGACTTTTATGCGATAGAGCAAGGAGCGGTATCAATCACGCCTCTACAAGTCGATTTAACCGCGCATGATGCCATGGTTGGAATTGAGGGCTGGATGAAAAATGTGGAGATCCAGTAGTCATGCGGTATCAAAATCAAGTAGATAGCTTGATAACATTTTTAAACAATAAAGGGATAAGTAATCAACGTGTTCTCAATGCGATTGCAACAGTGCCTCGAGAGCGTTTTATTGATGAAGCTTTTTCCTATCAGGCATACGAAAACAATGCGTTACCCATAGGTAGCGGACAAACGATTTCTCAGCCTTATATTGTAGCAAGGATGACAGAGTTACTAGGGTTAACCTATCAATCCTCTGTATTAGAGATTGGTACTGGCTCTGGATATCAAACCGCCGTATTAGCACAGCTGGTTGAGCATGTTTATTCGGTTGAACGAATTAAAGCGTTGCAGTGGCAGGCCAAACGACGTTTCAAGCAGTTAGAGTTACATAATATATCAACCAAACATGGCGATGGCTGGCAAGGATGGGCAAGCAAAGGTCCCTTTGATGCGATTATCGTGACAGCTGCAGCAAGTGAGATCCCCCAGAGCTTACTTGCGCAACTTGTTGATGGTGGACGATTAATTTTACCTGTTGGTTGTCAACAGCAAGAATTGAAATTGATTGTTCGAAATGGCGAAGCATTTTGCGAAACCGTGATTGAACCCGTAAGATTTGTGCCTTTATTGGCTGGAGATTTGGCTTAAACCATGAATACAGAGTGTATGATGAAAAAAATAATTCAACCTTCCTTGTTAGCGGTGACGAGTATGATCCTGCTATCAGCTTGTAGTAGTCATACACCAGCACCGGTTGCCAATCTCAGCAAAGATTACTCACAATTAGAGCGTGGTAGTTTTAAAGGAAATTCATACACGGTAAAGAAAGGAGATACGTTATATTTTATTTCCTATGTTACGGGGCAAAATGTAAAAGATATTGTGAAAATCAATAATCTATCAGAGCCTTATATTATCTATCCAGGCCAGCGTTTAGTGCTCTCTAGTGGAAGTAATAGTTCATCATATAGTTCTTCAACGCCTCCTGTTGTGGTCAAGCCTCCTGTTGTAAATACCACTCCAACAACACCGAAAAAGCCAGTTGTTAAACAACCAGAGCAAAAAACAACCAATAAAACGGTTGCACAGCCAAAACCAAAAGAGTACTCTGAAAACTCAAAAGTTAACAAACCTGTAACAACTAAGCCAAGTACAAGTTCAGCAACATCTAAATGGGCTTGGCCTGTAAAAGGGAAAATTATTGCTGGTTTTTCTAATTCAGATAACGGCAATAGAGGTATTGATATTGCAGGTACGCGAGGAGAAGCTATTAAGGCGACTGCCGCAGGTCTTGTTGTATATGCTGGTGATGCGCTACCGGGTTACGGTAATTTAGTCATTATTAAGCATGGTGAAGACTACTTAAGTGCTTATGCACACAACGACAAAATTTTCGTAAAAGAACAACAACAAGTAAAAGCTGGGCAAAAGATAGCTTCCATGGGAAGCACTGGGGCTAGCAGTGTAAGGCTACACTTTGAAATTCGCTATAAGGGTAAATCCGTCGATCCGATGCGTTATTTACCGAAGTAAAAAGTGAAAGATCAATGATGCAGTAATAAGAGATGACATGATGAAGTTGTAATGTCTTGCTAACTCGCCATCTGGGAGGCGCTATGAGTAGAAGCAGCACAGCCACAAACCTTGATTCATTCACTTTAGACGAAGAACTGGATATTGATGTACCAGCACCTACGTCTGCTGATGATAGTTCTGAAACTACCGCAGCATCACCTGTAACCGATGATACAGATGATGCTGAACTTGCCAAATATGAGTCCACTCAAAAAGCACTGGATGCAACTCAACTCTATCTCGGTGAAATTGGCTATTCGCCCTTACTTACCGCAGAAGAAGAAGTATTGTATGCACGACGCGCATTAAGAGGCGATGAAGTCGCCCGTAAACGTATGATTGAAAGTAATCTTCGTTTAGTGGTTAAAATATCACGCCGTTATAGTAACCGAGGACTTGCGTTACTCGACTTAGTCGAAGAAGGTAATTTAGGCCTGATCCGCGCGGTTGAGAAGTTTGATCCCGAGCGTGGATTCCGTTTTTCTACCTATGCCACATGGTGGATCCGTCAAACGATTGAACGGGCTATCATGAATCAAACCCGTACTATTCGGCTGCCAATCCATGTCGTTAAAGAGCTCAATGTCTATTTACGTACAGCACGTGAATTAGCACAAAAGCTGGATCATGAGCCAACAGCAGAAGATATCGCTCAACAACTGGAAAAACCGGTTGATGATGTGAACCGTATGCTGCGCTTAAATGAGCGTGTGAGCTCGGTCGATAATCCGATCGGTGGGGATTCTGAAAAAGCACTGCTTGATATTATTCCTGATGAGAAAGGTGGCAGTCCTGAATCATCAACCCAAGACGATGATATAAAAAACTCGATTGTTCACTGGTTACAAGAACTTAATCCTAAACAACGTGAAGTGTTAGCGCGTCGATTTGGCCTATTAGGTTATGAAGCCTCAACATTAGAAGATGTGGGACGAGAAATTGGTTTAACCCGTGAACGAGTACGTCAAATTCAAGTTGAAGGCTTACGACGTTTGCGTGATATGTTGACTCATCAAGGGTTAAATATCGAATCACTATTTAATCAAGAAGTTTAGATTCAATATGGCTTTAACAATTATTTAAATCACTTTTTAAGAGTCAATAATGAATTTAAAGTAATAAAAAAGGACGCTTCAGCGTCCTTTTTTGTATCTGATTTTAATGATGTTTAATTAAAGCAGCGCTTTTAAACGATAGAGCTCATCAAGTGCTTGACGTGGTGTTAACTCATCAGGATTAACGTTTGCTAAAGCTTCTTCTACTTCACTCGGCTCTGGGATCAAACTTAATTGATGCTCTTCTTTAGGTGCGCCCGTTGTGATCTCGCTAGGTTGCAGAGCTTGTTGGTGACCTGATGCCTCCAATTGCTGTAGTTTTATCTTAGCGCGTTTAATCACCGTCTTAGGCACCCCAGCTAAGCTCGCTACCGCTAAACCATAAGACTTGCTTGCGGCACCTTCTTGTACAGCATGCATAAAGGCGATTTCATCACCATGCTCAACGGCATCAAGGTGAACGTTAGCTAGCCCTGTTAACAGTGATGGCAGCTCAGTTAATTCAAAGTAATGAGTCGCAAAAAGTGTCATGGCTGAAATTTTATCCGCGAGCCATTCCGCACTTGCCCATGCCAGCGATAAGCCGTCATAAGTACTAGTACCACGACCAATTTCATCCATTAAGACTAAACTTTGCTTGGTCGCATTGTGAAGAATATTAGCCGTCTCTGTCATTTCAACCATGAAAGTTGAGCGACCAGATGCTAAGTCATCAGAGGCACCAATACGGGTAAAGATGCGATCTAATGGACCAATTTTTACCGCTTCAGCTGGGACAAAAGAGCCAACATGTGCCATTAACGCAATTAATGCGGTTTGGCGCATATAGGTTGATTTTCCCCCCATATTAGGACCCGTGATGATTAACATACGACGGTCTTGATGAAGCGAAATAGGGTTGGCAATGAACGGTTCACTTAGCACATGTTCAACGACAGGGTGACGACCTGCTGTGATTTCGATGCCTGTTTCTGTCATTAATTCAGGACGACAGTAATTAAGACTATCAGCACGTTCAGCAAGGTTGGTTAATACATCAAGCTCTGATAATGCACTTGCTGCATTTTGCAGTTGTTCAAGGTGAGGCAATAGCTTATCAAACAGCTCTTCCCATAATTTCTTCTCAAGAGCGAGTGCTTTTGATTTAGAGTTTAAGACTTTATCTTCATGCTCTTTAAGCTCAGGGATGATGTAACGTTCTGCGTTTTTCAGTGTTTGGCGACGAACATAATGACTTGGTACTAAGTGACTTTGACCACGGCTTACTTGAATAAAGAAACCGTGTACTTGGTTGAAGCCCACTTTTAGGCTGTCGATGTCGTGACGTTCGCGTTCACTGGCTTCTAATTCTTCTAAGAATTTAGTTGCGCCATCTGCTAAATCACGCCACTCATCAAGTTCTGCGTTATAACCCGGTGCAAGAACGCCACCATCACGAATGATAACCGGTGGATTTTCAATAATGGCATGCTCAAGTAATTCACATAGCTCGTCCATCGGCGCTGCGTGAGTGGCTAAGTCGTTAATGCGTGTTTGGGGTATTTCCGCTAATAATTCAGCAAGTTCTGGTAGATACTGCATTGCTGTTCGCATGCGTGCTAAATCGCGTGGACGTGCTGAACGTAATGCAAGACGCGCAAGAATACGTTCTAAGTCACCCATGTGACGCAAGACGCCCGATACATCGACAAACATGCCGCTATTTTTAAATGCTTCAATGGCATCTAGGCGACCATTTAATTGTTTTTGATCGCGAATAGGTTGGTGAAGCCAGCGTTTTAATAAACGACTCCCCATCGGCGTTGCGGTTTGATCGAGGACGGCAGCTAGTGTGTTATCGTAGCCACCGGCAAGGTTTTGCGTTAACTCTAAATTGCGACGTGTCGCAGCATCTAAGATAACCGCATGATCTTTAGTATCTAAAGTGATCGCACGAATATGTGGTAATGCCGTACGTTGGGTGTCTTTGACATATTGCATTAAACAGCCAGCCGCACATAGCCCTAACTCCGCATTCTCAACCCCAAAGCCGATTAAATCACGGGTACCAAATTGCAGAGTGAGTTGCTGGCGCGCGGTATCTAATTCAAACTCCCAAATAGGGCGACGACGTTTGCCTTTAAACGGTTCTACTAAATGTAGGTAGGTAAAATCTTCAGGATAAAGTAGTTCAGCAGGACTAGTACGTTGTAATTCAGCCTGCATTTCTTCTTCGCTGTTTGGCTCTGTGAGCATGAAGCGACCAGAGGTGATATCTAATGTTGCGTAGCCAAATTTATTATTTGCAGTATAGATAGCGGCAATTAAGTTATCACGTCGCTCGTTGAGTAACGCCTCATCACTGACCGTACCTGGCGTGACGATACGTACGACTTTACGTTCAACAGGGCCTTTACTGGTAGCCGGATCACCAATTTGCTCACAAATCGCAACAGATACACCTTGCTGAACCAATTTAGCTAAATAACCTTCAACCGCATGGTAAGGCACACCGGCCATCGGAATAGGCTCGCCATTGGTTGAGCCACGTTTGGTTAGCGAAATATCAAGCAGTTGAGAGGCACGTTTCGCATCATCAAAAAACATTTCATAGAAATCACCCATGCGATAGAACAATAATATATCAGGGTTCTCAGCTTTGATTCTTAAGAACTGCTGCATCATAGGTGTATGTTTTTCTAAGCCTTTTATCGTCACGATATTGCCTACTCTTGCTTGAACGTGGTCATGCCGACATAACAGCATGACCCATGAATATTTGATCGCTAAGGATACGTGAATCTGGCTATAGGGCAAAGTAGCGAAATACGTTTTTTTAGATATTTGCATTAGCCTTAGATAGGGGTAAAGTCGAGAAAAGAAATTGTAATTCGTATTATGAAACGAAATATCGAGAGCATTTCACGTTGATAGCGCTAGCAAGGAGCAAATAAAAATGAATATAGAACAACTTGCGACAGATTTAGGTCAGGCATTAAAAAATAAAAATTGGGTTGCAACGACAGCGGAATCTTGTACTGGAGGTGGTGTTGCTTATGCGATCACTGAAATTGCGGGCAGCTCTGCTTGGTTTAATCGCTCGTTTGTTACCTATAGCAACGAAGCAAAGCAAGAAATGTTAAGTGTTTCTAGCGCGACGTTAGCAGAATTTGGTGCGGTAAGTGAAGCTGTGGTATTTGAAATGGCTTGTGGCGCATTAGCGGCTTCACGGGCAGATATCAGTGTGGCGATCAGTGGCATTGCTGGCCCTGATGGTGGCAGTGAAGAAAAACCTGTCGGTACTGTCTGGTTTTGTTGGGCTGATGTAACGGGTTGGCGACAAACAACGTGTTGCCACTTTGAAGGCGATCGAAAAAATATACGATTACAAGCGATTGCTAAGGCATTGTCTGTCATGCTTGAACGAGCATCAAGTGTGGTGGAGTAGCACAAGGCTAATGCACATTTAACAAAAAAATTATGATCATCTATAGACACTGTATGAATAGACAGTATACTAGGCGGCATAGAAATACTTCACTCATTTCATTTTAGCATCCGTTGGAGAGTCGAATGGACGACAACAAACAAAAGGCTCTTGCCGCAGCGTTAGGCCAGATTGAGAAGCAGTTCGGTAAAGGTTCAATCATGAAGTTGGGCGATAACCGTACTATGGATATCGAAACCATTTCAACTGGTTCATTATCGTTAGATATTGCACTCGGTGCTGGTGGTTTACCGATGGGACGTATTGTAGAAATTTACGGTCCAGAATCATCTGGTAAAACAACTTTAACCCTTGAAACGATTGCAGCAGCTCAGCGTAAAGGAAAAACCTGTGCTTTCATCGATGCTGAACACGCACTTGATCCTATCTATGCGCAGAAGCTAGGTGTTGATATCGATCAGCTATTAGTTTCTCAGCCAGATACAGGTGAGCAAGCGCTTGAAATTTGTGATGCATTAGCTCGCTCTGGCGCGGTTGATTTAATCGTTGTTGACTCAGTGGCTGCTCTAACACCTAAAGCTGAAATCGAAGGTGAAATGGGCGACTCACACATGGGTCTCCAAGCACGTATGCTTTCACAAGCGATGCGTAAGTTAACGGGCAACCTTAAGCAGTCAAACTGTATGTGTATCTTCATCAACCAAATCCGTATGAAGATTGGTGTGATGTTCGGTAACCCTGAAACGACTACTGGTGGTAATGCACTGAAGTTCTATGCTTCTGTTCGTCTTGATATCCGTCGTACTGGCGCAATCAAAGAAGGAGACGAAGTTGTTGGTAACGAAACACGTATTAAAGTAGTTAAAAACAAAATTGCAGCACCGTTTAAGCAAGCTGAAACTCAAATTCTTTATGGTCAAGGTTTCAACCGTAACGGCGAGCTCATTGATTTGGGTGTTAAGCATAAGTTAGTAGAAAAAGCGGGTGCTTGGTATAGTTACCAAGGTGATAAAATTGGTCAAGGTAAGGCAAACTCTTGTAAGTACTTGGTCGAAAACCCTGCAATTGCTGCAGAAATTGAGAAAAAATTACGTGACTTGCTACTAACACCTGTGACTGAGGGTGATCAAGTTGACGAGAAAAATAGTGATATTGAAGAAGACGAAGCATTCTAAATTACGTTAATTCGTATCAAGAAACCCAATCTTAGGATTGGGTTTTTTTATATCTGGTGTATTTTAGTTATAGAATGAAAATTAGATCCTCCTTAGTGTTGTATTTTGTTTTAATATAAATGAACGTTATTTTTTACTAAGCTATAACGGTAACTCATTGATATCGCTTAATAGGTATATAGAAAGTGAAAGACGGTTTTTCGTTATTACATTGGACAGGACGCATTTTTAAGCGTTTCGCGTTATGGCTCTATAGTATTAGGCATATTTTTGTCGCATTATTTGTATTGGTTAATAGCGGTTTAATTTTCCATACTATTTATGGTTTACCGATTGATTTGATCGCGATCTTTAATGTGAAAGATTATGAGCAAATTAACCATAGTTTTTTAACTAACGCGCCTTATTTCATGCTGGGTGTATTTATAGCTTTAAGCTCTATTGGACTCTTTTTTAGAGCTCGAATATCGTGGATGATCAGTTTCACTTTAATGATCATCGATACGCTTTATACCGCGCATATCCACCCTGATCAGACCTATAATATTCACTATGGCTTAATTTCTTTATTAATTTTATTTCTAGTTCGTCGCCATTTTTCAAGAAGCAGTGTTGCTGCGGGTAGTATTTTTGCGTTGATCAGCGTGATCACGTTAATGCTCACGTCAACCTATGGTGCGCTGTATTTTGGAGATGGTTTTGACCCTAAAATTACCTCATTATTGACCGCGTTTTATTACGCGATAGAAACTATGTCGACAGTGGGGTATGGTGATATTGTTCCCGTTTCGGAGCCTGCACGATTATTTACTATCTCAGTCATAGTGTCTGGTATCACGGTCTTTGCTACATCGGCGACATCAGTATTAGGTCCTGTTGTTCATAGTGGTTTTGAGCGACTTGTTAAAGGTAATACTAAAAAAATGAATAGAACTAATCATTTTATTATTTGTGGCTTATCTAGCCTTGCAATCAATACAATAAAGCAACTGTCTTCTCGTAAACAACCAATCACCGTGATCGTATCTCCTCGCACTCAACAAGCAGCGAAGGATTTACTTGAAGATTTAGATGTTGTAGTGGGGGATTACAGCGACGGTGAGATCTTAACTCAAGCCGGTGTCATGAATGCAAAAGCGGTGCTCGCATTAAGTGATGACGATGCTGATAATGCTTTTATTGTGCTGTCAGCGATTGAATTAGAAAGCAGTGCACGTACGGTTGCATTGGTAAATGACAGTAAAAATATTAATAAAGTGAAAAGTGTGAATCCTGATATTGTGATTTCACCGCAGCAATTTGCTAGTGATATTTTAGCGCGGGTGTTAAATGGTGAAAGTATTGATAGTGATTCGATCGTTTCTTCACTTCTTAACTCTGTTCAAGGCTTATCAGCAAAAGAGATCTCGAAATAGGTAGCCGAAAAGTGTTTATCTCATAAATTACGCGAACGTCTCATTCAATCCTGAGCTATCACCTACCAAATGCATTAAATAATCGGATTATTTAATGCATTTTCCCATATAACATTTTCAGTTATTGCTGCCGTTGTTTTACAATAGCCCCCAAAAAATTTATCTTAGTTCGATTACTCAGCTCGACCTTTTAACTAAAGTATGTTTTTCATACCCAAAAAGGCGAGGAGGAAGATCACATAAGTATGATTTTCTGTCTTTCAATAAAGCATTAATTCAGGATTTGCCAATGTACATGAGCACTGATGAGATCCGCCGTGCGTATCTTGCGTTTTTCGAGAGCAAAGGCCACCAAATAGTGGAAAGCTCCTCTCTTGTACCTGCGAACGACCCAACATTGTTGTTCACAAACGCGGGTATGAACCAATTTAAAGATGTTTTCTTAGGTTTAGAAAAGCGCAGCTACACGCGAGCGACAACGGCTCAGCGCTGTGTACGCGCAGGTGGTAAGCATAACGACCTTGAAAATGTAGGTTTTACAGCGCGTCATCATACATTCTTCGAAATGTTAGGTAACTTCAGCTTTGGCGATTACTTCAAGCATGATGCAATTGCATACGCTTGGGAATTTTTAACCTCTGTTCTTAAACTGCCAGCTGATCGTTTGGTTGTGACTGTTTATGAAACCGATGACGAAGCATTTGAAATCTGGAACAAAGAAATAGGTATTCCAGCTGATCGTATCGTGCGTATCGGCGATAAGAAAGGTGGCAAGCCTTTTGAGTCTGACAACTTCTGGCAGATGGGGGATACAGGTCCTTGTGGTCCATGTACAGAAATTTTCTACGATCACGGTGATCACATTTGGGGTGGACGTCCAGGTACACCAGAAGAAGATGGTGACCGTTTCATCGAGATCTGGAACAACGTATTTATGCAGTTCAACCGTCAAGCTGACGGTACAATGGAACCGCTACCTAAGCCTTCTGTTGATACCGGTATGGGTATTGAGCGTATTGCTGCAATTATGCAAGGCGTACACTCAAACTACGAAATCGACATTTTCCAAACGCTAATCAAAGAAGCGGCGAAAGTGATCGGCTTTGACGATCTGTCTAACCAATCACTACGCGTTGTGGCTGACCACATCCGTTCATGTGCTTACTTGATCTCTGATGGTGTTATGCCGTCAAACGAAGGTCGTGGTTACGTACTTCGTCGTATTATCCGTCGCGCAGTGCGTCACGGTAACAAGCTAGGCGCACAAGGTGCATTCTTCTACAAGCTTGTAGGTCCACTTGCTGAGATCATGGGTACCGCTGGTGAAGAGCTAAAAGCACAGCAAGAACTAGTAGAAAAAGTTCTAAAGATTGAAGAAGACAACTTTGGTCGTACTCTTGACCGAGGTTTGACAATTCTTAACGAAGCACTCGATAACTTAGACGGTAAAGTGCTTGATGGTGAAACAGTATTTAAACTATACGATACGTACGGTTTCCCTGCTGATTTAACCAATGATGTTGCTCGTGAGCGTGGCTTCACTATTGATGAAGACGGTTTTGAAGCGGCAATGGAAGAACAACGTCAACGTGCTCGTGATGCGGGTAACTTTGGTGTTGATTACAACGATGCAATCAAAGTTGATGCTGAAACAGAATTCTGTGGTTACAGCGCAACAGACGGTGAAGGTGAAATTGTTGCCCTATACCGTGATGGTGTTGCTGTTGATAGCGTAAATGCAGCTGAAGAGGCGCTAGTCGTACTCACGAATACACCATTCTATGCAGAGTCAGGTGGTCAGTGTGGTGATAGCGGTATTCTTACTGCTGAAGGTGTACTGTTCAACGTTGCTGATACGCAAAAGTTTGGTGCAGCAATTGGTCATAAAGGTCAAGTTGCTGAAGGTACACTAACTGTTGGTCAAAAACTAACCGCGTCTGTAGATTCAACACGCCGTGCAGCAATCAGCCTAAACCACTCAGCAACACACCTAATGCACGCAGCACTGCGTAACATTTTGGGTGAGCATGTGGCTCAGAAAGGTTCATTAGTCAAAGCTGATGGTCTACGTTTCGATTTCTCTAATCTAGAAGCCGTTAAACCAGAACAACTACGCGCTGTAGAAACCATGGTTAACGACCAAATCCGTGCTAACCATGCGATTGAAACCAATATCATGGACATCGAAGCGGCGAAAGCGAAAGGTGCAATGGCACTATTTGGCGAGAAATACGATGATGAAGTACGCGTACTAAGCATGGGTGAGTTTTCAACTGAGCTTTGTGGTGGTATTCACGCAACTCGCACTGGTGACATTGGTCTATTTAAGATCCTATCTGAAAGCGGTATCGCGGCTGGTATTCGTCGTATCGAAGCGGTAACAGGCGCTGCGGCAATTGAAGCGATGCATAACGAAGATGTAATGCTAGCTAAGACTGCTCATCTAGTGAAATCTGATTCAGCATCAGTTGTAAGCAAAGTGGAAGCATTAGTTTCGCACAGCAAGCAACTTGAAAAAGAGATCCAACAATTAAAAGATAAGTTAGCGGCACAAGAAGGCGCAACACTTATCAATCAAACACAAGAGATTAATGGCGTTAAAGTTTTAATCGCAAAACTTAATGGCGCAGATAATAAAGCACTTCGTGGCATGGTTGATGAACTTAAAAATCAGCTAGGCAGTGGTGTTGTTCTACTTGGTAATGTAAGCGACGACAAAGTAGGCTTAATTGCAGGTGTAACAAAAGATCTTATTGGCAAAGTTAAAGCGGGTGAACTAGTTAACCTAGTTGCTCAACAAGTTGGCGGCAAGGGCGGTGGTCGTCCTGATATGGCGCAAGCTGGTGGTACAGATGCTGCAGCATTACCTGCAGCACTAGAAACCGTTGCACCATGGCTAGCTGATAAACTGTAATTACTGGAGAGGTAATGTGGCACTATTAGTGCAGAAATTTGGTGGAACATCGGTTGGCTCAATAGAGCGAATTGAAGCGGTGGCTGAGCGTGTGATAAAAGCACGCCAGTCAGGCCATCAAGTTGTCGTTGTTCTTTCTGCGATGGCAGGGGAGACCAATCGTTTATTAGGTTTAGCTAAGCAAATAGACGAAATACCAACACCGCGTGAGCTAGATGTATTGCTTGCAGCGGGAGAGCAGGTGTCAATTGCCTTGTTAGCCATGGCATTGAATAAACGTGGCTACAGTGCGGTATCGTTGATCGCTGATCAAGTTGTTATTCGAACAGATAATGCATTTAATAATGCCACTATTCGTGAAGTTGAAACGCAGCGAATAACCGCATTACTTGGCGACGATAACATTGTTATTGTCGCTGGCTTTCAAGGTCGTGATATTGACGGCAATATTACGACACTGGGGCGCGGTGGTTCTGATACCACCGCAGTAGCGATTGCAAGTGCGTTAGATGCAGACGAATGTCAGATCTTTACTGATGTTGATGGCGTTTATTCTACCGATCCAAGAATTGTTCCTACAGCAATACGACTCGATGTCATTCATTTTGACTACATGACGTCAATGGCTCGTTTGGGTGCGAAAGTACTACAGCTACAATCTGTTGAGTATGCTTGCCAGCATCGCGTTCCACTTCGTGTACTTTCTTCTTTTGATGATAGTGAAGGGACGCTAGTAAATTTTGATAGTATGGTTTCATCAACTATTATTGGTATCGCGTTACAAAATCAACATGCGTTGCTTGAAATAGCGCTTCCAGAAACTGAGATCAGCAAACATTTAGCATTATTTGGTGGAACTGCGTGGATTATTGCTCATGCAAGTGATGAGAATAAATCACAAATAGTTGTTGTAAATGATGATATTGCACGCTTGAAGCTAGTTTTTGATAGTAAAATGCGCCATATTGGTATGGTCTCCATTCTTTCCTTAGTAGGAGATAACACGGAACACTATTTGGATTCAGTTCAAAAGGTGTTAATGGAGGCTAACATTAAAGTGCATACTTACCAGAGTGACAAACAATGTTTATCTTTGTTAATTAATGATGATGATCATGTCGCTGCTGTAGATTTAATCCATAAAAGGTTTGTGGTTGACGGCCAAAGTCTGGATAATCAATCATATCTCGCTGTTTCTTGAGCAGTGGCTATTTACGAAGTCGTAAATAATATTGGATAGTAAACGTTAAATTCTTATAAGATTGAGATGACTCAAGGAGCACATAAATGTTAATTTTGACACGTCGCGTAGGTGAAACCCTAATGATCGGTGATGAAGTGACCGTAACTGTTTTAGGCGTTAAAGGTAACCAAGTACGTATTGGTGTTAATGCACCTAAAGAAGTATCTGTTCACCGCGAAGAAATTTACATGCGAATTCAAGCGGAAAAAGAAACAGATTCTCAGGGTTCTGGTAACTATTAATTTGAAGAAGGTCTGGTATAAAACTAGACCTTTTTTGTATTTGTAATAAATGAATGCGTTTAAATATTTATTTAATCGCGAGTAATTACAGGCCCCATTAAGTTAAAAGTAAGTGAATAATTCAACGCTTACGTTGTATAAATTACCTCATTGATTATTAAGTACGCATGCGGTTCGTGATTGTCATTTTTTATCAATAAAGTGATTGACTTATTTTTGGCTGACAGTAATATGAGCCCCCGAAAGACGGTGAGGTGGCCGAGAGGCTGAAGGCGCTCCCCTGCTAAGGGAGTATACGGTTTATCCCGTATCGAGGGTTCGAATCCCTCCTTCACCGCCATCTTTCAACTTGTTTTATCTTGATAAGATAAGTTAGCCATTAAGGCATTTAGTGCGCGCGTAGCTCAGCTGGATAGAGTACCTGGCTACGAACCAGGCGGTCGGAGGTTCGAATCCTCCCGCGCGCACCATTATTTAGAGTGATGAGTGGTAAACTTGTTATTCGCACCGATTTGTGTGGTGAGGTGGCCGAGAGGCTGAAGGCGCTCCCCTGCTAAGGGAGTATACGGTTTATCCCGTATCGAGGGTTCGAATCCCTCCTTCACCGCCATTATTATTGATGGCAACCTTGTTGATATCAATATGGTGTTTCTTTAGCGAGAAGCACCCAGTGCGCGCGTAGCTCAGCTGGATAGAGTACCTGGCTACGAACCAGGCGGTCGGAGGTTCGAATCCTCCCGCGCGCACCATTATTTAGGATGATGAGTGGTAAACTTGTTATTCACACCGATTTGTGTGGTGAGGTGGCCGAGAGGCTGAAGGCGCTCCCCTGCTAAGGGAGTATACGGTTTATCCCGTATCGAGGGTTCGAATCCCTCCTTCACCGCCATTTATTTTGCTTTCGTCAACGATTATCGCAAGGTAAGGATTGTCGACTGCACTATTTCCTTTTATAGCTCAAAGGAATATCTTTCTCTAAGAAAGAACAGTGCGCGCGTAGCTCAGCTGGATAGAGTACCTGGCTACGAACCAGGCGGTCGGAGGTTCGAATCCTCCCGCGCGCACCATTATTTAAAAGTGATAAGCCTAACGCTTGTTGCTGTTACACCGATTTAGTGCGCGCGTAGCTCAGCTGGATAGAGTACCTGGCTACGAACCAGGCGGTCGGAGGTTCGAATCCTCCCGCGCGCACCATTTTTAAAAGTGATAAGCCTTAACGCTTGTTGCTGTTACACCGATTTAGTGCGCGCGTAGCTCAGCTGGATAGAGTACCTGGCTACGAACCAGGCGGTCGGAGGTTCGAATCCTCCCGCGCGCACCATTTTTAAAAGTGATAAGCCT
>NZ_PYOB01000061.1:0-799 GCF_003026165.1 Photobacterium sp. GB-1
TCCCAGAGTCACCGGTTTTTACTACCTTCTCTGGGCTTATCGCAAGTTAATACGTCCTTCATCGCCTCTGACTGCCAAGGCATCCACCGTGTACGCTTAGTCACTTAACCATACAACCCCAAGAGGTTTCGTATGTTCAAACAACCAAGGTTTGTGTTTAACACTTCGATCAAGAAAGTATTAAACGTTGGTTTTTCGCCGGACTCATTGTTTTGTTTTCACTTTTAAAAAGTGAAAGCAAACACAGACACTTGAATGTGTATGTTTTGAGAACTCGTTCTTCTTTCGAAGAACATTTTTAAAATCAATCTATTCGATTGAATTTACTAGTCAGCTTTCCAGATTGTTAAAGAACATGTAATCATCGTTAGATAACCACTTTTTAAAAACACTCACAAGAATGCGTTTAAAGAGTGGTGGAGCTATGCGGGATCGAACCGCAGACCTCCTGCGTGCAAGGCAGGCGCTCTCCCAGCTGAGCTATAACCCCAACGATATAAAAGACTAAACCGCCACCTTCTCTGGGAGAGAAAGTGGTGGGTCTGAGTGGACTTGAACCACCGACCTCACCCTTATCAGGGGTGCGCTCTAACCACCTGAGCTACAGACCCAAGTCTTTTTACGTTCTACATTTTAACCAAGCAATCTGTGTGGACACTGCATTAAACAGTAAGTCTTTAGGTAAGGAGGTGATCCAGCCCCAGGTTCCCCTAGGGCTACCTTGTTACGACTTCACCCCAGTCATGAACCACACCGTGGTAAACGCCCTCCCGAAGGTTAAGCTATCTACTTCTGGTGC
>NZ_PYOB01000062.1:0-782 GCF_003026165.1 Photobacterium sp. GB-1
TGTAGTGGTACATTAAATTTGGCCACCTACTCAGAGGTGATATCATCACCTCTTAACATGGATAGGTGACATCATGACAAAACGAACAAGACGATTATTTAGTGCTGAATTTAAATTAGAGGCAGCACAATTAGTTATCGATCAAAACTATTCAGTAACTGAAGCTGCTCAGGCCATGAATGTGGGTAAATCTACGATGGATAAGTGGGTTCGTCAGTTAAAAGAAGAGCGCCAAGGTAAATCACCGAAAGCTTCACCGATGACGCCTGAACAGATTGAAATACGAGAGTTAAAGAAGAAATTAGCCACTCTTGAAGAGCATAATGAAATCTTAAAAAAAGCCACCGCTCTCTTGATGTCAGACTCATTGAACAATTCTCGTTAATCGAGAAACTCAGGAAGAGCCACAGCATAACAACGTTATGCAAAGTATTTGATGTTCATCGCAGTAGCTATAAATATTGGCAAAGACGCCCAAAATCTATTTCTATTGAATTGATTAAACTGCGTAGTTTAATCAAAGAGGTACATGCTGCAAGCAATGGTTCTGCTGGAGCAAGAACCATTGCAGATATGGTTACGACTCAAGGTATTCCCTTGAGTCGGTATCGTGCATCCAAACAAATGAAAGCCCTTAATCTTGTTAGTTGCCAATCACCGAAACATAGATACCGAAAAGCAAATCAAGAGCATATTGCAATTCCAAATCATCTGAATCGTCAATTTGCAGTTACATCACCTAATCAAGTTTGGGTTGGTGATGTGACTTATGTGTGGACTGG
>NZ_PYOB01000063.1:0-750 GCF_003026165.1 Photobacterium sp. GB-1
ACTCGACATCGTATCTCAGCCTTAAGATGGTCCGGATTTGCCTAAACCATCAGCCTACATACTTGGACCTGGACAACCGTCGCCAGGCTCACCTAGCCTTCTCCGTCCCTCCATCGCAATTATAAGAAGTACGGGAATATTAACCCGTTTCCCATCGACTACGCCTTTCGGCCTCGCCTTAGGGGTCGACTTACCCTGCCCCGATTAACGTTGGACAGGAACCCTTGATCTTCCGGCGAGGGAGTTTTTCACTCCCTTTATCGTTACTCATGTCAGCATTCGCACTTCTGATACCTCCAGCAAACCTTACGATTCACCTTCAACGGCTTACAGAACGCTCCCCTACCCAATGAAGTAAACTTCATTGCCGCAGCTTCGGTGTATAGCTTAGCCCCGTTAAATCTTCCGCGCAGGCCGACTCGACCAGTGAGCTATTACGCTTTCTTTAAATGATGGCTGCTTCTAAGCCAACATCCTGGCTGTCTGAGCCTTCCCACATCGTTTCCCACTTAGCTATAACTTTGGGACCTTAGCTGGCGGTCTGGGTTGTTTCCCTCTTCACGACGGACGTTAGCACCCGCCGTGTGTCTCCCGGATAGTACTTACTGGTATTCGGAGTTTGCAAAGGGTTGGTAAGTCGGGATGACCCCCTAGCCTTAACAGTGCTCTACCCCCAGTAGTATTCGTCCGAGGCGCTACCTAAATAGCTTTCGGGGAGAACCAGCTATCTCCGAGTTTGATTGGCCTTTC
>NZ_PYOB01000064.1:0-685 GCF_003026165.1 Photobacterium sp. GB-1
GTAAATAATGGTTATATTAAACCACTACTTTTAAATTGTGGTCAGTGAAGAGCTGAGTCTATATAGAGAAGGAATCTCCGACCCTCTGGTCCGCTATTTCCAAAAACAGGATGCTTACCGAGCTACGTCATTCACCGACTGTAAATAATGGTTATATTAAACCACTATTTTTAAATAGTGGTCGGTGAAGAGGGATTCGAACCCCCGACCCTCTGGTCCCAAACCAGATGCGCTACCAAACTGCGCTATTCACCGACTGTAAATAATGGTTATATTAAACCACTACTTTTAAATTGTGGTCAGTGAAGAGCTGAGTCTATATAGAGAAGGAATCTCCGACCCTCTGGTCCGCTATTTCCAAAAACAGGATGCTTACCGAGCTACGCTATTCACCGACTGTAAATAATGGTTAATTAAACCACTACCTTTTAATAGTGGTCGGTGAAGAGGGATTCGAACCCCCGACCCTCTGGTCCCAAACCAGATGCGCTACCAAACTGCGCTATTCACCGACTGTAAATAATGGTTTATTAAACCACTACTTTTAAATTGTGGTCAGTGAAGAGCTGAGTCTATATAGAGAAGGAATCTCCGACCCTCTGGTCCGCTATTTCCAAAAACAGGATGCTTACCAAGCTACGTCATTCACCGACTGTAAATAATGGTTATATTAAACCACTACTTT
>NZ_PYOB01000066.1:0-659 GCF_003026165.1 Photobacterium sp. GB-1
TAGGCGCTCTAAACGGCGAGAAAGAGTGGGAAGACAAGATTGTTGAACTAGCAGAAGCTCTAGATAACTACATCCCAGAGCCAGAGCGTGCAATCGATCGTCCATTCATTCTTCCAATCGAAGATGTATTCTCAATCCAAGGCCGTGGTACTGTTGTAACTGGTCGTGTTGAGCAAGGTATCATCAAAGTTGGTGACGAAGTTGCTATCGTTGGTATCGTAGACACTATTACAACTACTTGTACTGGTGTTGAGATGTTCCGTAAGCTTCTTGACGAAGGTCGTGCTGGTGAGAACGTTGGTGTTCTTCTACGTGGTACTAAGCGTGATGAAGTTCAACGTGGTCAAGTACTTGCTAAGCCAGGTTCAATCACTCCACACACAACTTTCACTTCAGAAATCTATGTGCTTTCTAAAGATGAAGGTGGTCGTCACACTCCTTTCTTCAAAGGTTACCGTCCACAGTTCTACTTCCGTACAACTGACGTAACTGGTACTATCGAGCTACCAGAAGGCGTTGAAATGGTAATGCCTGGTGATAACATCGCTATGACTGTTACTCTAATCGCACCTATCGCGATGGACGAAGGTCTACGTTTTGCTATCCGTGAAGGTGGCCGTACAGTTGGTGCTGGTGTTGTTGCAACTATCATTGCATAA
>NZ_PYOB01000067.1:0-655 GCF_003026165.1 Photobacterium sp. GB-1
CGCCCAGTTAAGACTCGGTTTCCCTACGGCTCCCCTAAACGGTTAACCTTGCTACTAAAATTAAGTCGCTGACCCATTATACAAAAGGTACGCAGTCACCCAACAAGTGGGCTCCTACTGCTTGTACGTACACGGTTTCAGGTTCTATTTCACTCCCCTCACAGGGGTTCTTTTCGCCTTTCCCTCACGGTACTGGTTCACTATCGGTCAGTCAGGAGTATTTAGCCTTGGAGGATGGTCCCCCCATATTCAAACAGGATATCACGTGTCCCGTCCTACTCGTTTTCACTGATAATGCGTTGTCGGTTACGGGGCTATCACCCTGTATCGCAGAACTTTCCAGAACTTTCACCTAACGCAAAACTAGCTTAAGGGCTAATCCGGTTTCGCTCGCCGCTACTACCGGAATCTCGGTTGATTTCTCTTCCTCGGGGTACTTAGATGTTTCAGTTCCCCCGGTTCGCCTCATAGTGCTATGTATTCACACTATGATACGTGCTTATGCACGTGGGTTTCCCCATTCGGAAATCCCAGAGTCACCGGTTTTTACTACCTTCTCTGGGCTTATCGCAAGTTAATACGTCCTTCATCGCCTCTGACTGCCAAGGCATCCACCGTGTACGCTTAGTCACTTAACCATACAACCCCAAGAGGT
>NZ_PYOB01000068.1:0-639 GCF_003026165.1 Photobacterium sp. GB-1
TTACGGACAGTGCCTGGTGGGTAGTTTGACTGGGGCGGTCTCCTCCCAAAGAGTAACGGAGGAGCACGAAGGTGGGCTAATCACGGTCGGACATCGTGAGGTTAGTGCAATGGCATAAGCCCGCTTGACTGCGAGAATGACAATTCGAGCAGGTGCGAAAGCAGGTCATAGTGATCCGGTGGTTCTGAATGGAAGGGCCATCGCTCAACGGATAAAAGGTACTCCGGGGA
Source organism: Photobacterium sp. GB-1 (assembly GCF_003026165.1). NCBI lineage: Bacteria > Pseudomonadati > Pseudomonadota > Gammaproteobacteria > Vibrionales > Vibrionaceae > Photobacterium > Photobacterium sp. GB-1. Next base: position 231 of record NZ_PYOB01000068.1, read on the forward strand.
TAACAGGCTGATACCGCCCAAGAGTTCATATCGACGGCGGTGTTTGGCACCTCGATGTCGGCTCATCACATCCTGGGGCTGAAGTCGGTCCCAAGGGTATGGCTGTTCGCCATTTAAAGTGGTACGCGAGCTGGGTTTAGAACGTCGTGAGACAGTTCGGTCCCTATCTGCCGTGGGCGTTGGATGATTGAGAGGGGCTGCTCCTAGTACGAGAGGACCGGAGTGGACGAACCGCTGGTGTTCGGGTTGTGTCGCCAGACGCATTGCCCGGTAGCTAAGTTCGGAATCGATAACCGCTGAAAGCATCTAAGCGGGAAGCGAGCCTCAAGATGAGTCATCCCTAGACCTTTAAGGTCTCTAAAGGGTTGTTGAAGACTACAACGTTGATAGGTCGGGTGTGTAAGTGCTG
>NZ_PYOB01000069.1:0-554 GCF_003026165.1 Photobacterium sp. GB-1
AGGGGTTCGACTCCCCTACGGGACGCCACTTCTCTTTGAAGTGAATATTGGGTCGTTAGCTCAGTTGGTAGAGCAGTTGACTTTTAATCAATTGGTCGCAGGTTCGAATCCTGCACGACCCACCATTTCCTTTCCACGAAGGAAAGCTAGTTTGATTTGACTTTTTAAAGTGAAAACAAATAGCAACTATCGTGGGCGATTAGCTCAGTTGGGAGAGCACCTCCCTTACAAGGAGGGGGTCACTGGTTCGAGCCCGGTATCGCCCACCACTTCTTTCTCAAGAAGTAAAATATGGGGCTATAGCTCAGCTGGGAGAGCGCTTCGCTGGCAGCGAAGAGGTCAGCGGTTCGATCCCGCTTAGCTCCACCACTTTCTAAAGACATTCCTATGAGTGTGATTAAAAAGTGGATCTTTAAATAGAAACACAATGCTCTTTAACAATCTGGAAAGCTGACTAGTAAATTCAATCAATAGATTGATTTTAAAAATGTTCTTCGAAAGAAGAACGAGTTCTCAAAACATACACATTCAAGTGTCTGTGTTTGCTTTCACTT
>NZ_PYOB01000070.1:0-544 GCF_003026165.1 Photobacterium sp. GB-1
GCGAAGCCGACACCTATCCGAAGTGTTGGACAAGCCCAAGCCACCTTATATAAGTAAATATTGGAAATATCATGAAGGGTGATGACAAAAAGAAGTCGAGCGTTATCCTTGGTGTGAACCAATAACTTTAAAATTCTGATTTATAATAAAATCCTCTTTATTTTTGAAGCGTTAAAGCCATTATCCTTATTATTTAACGTCGGTTATCTGGGTCGAAATATCCCCGTTAATTGCATCACATGTTGGCAGCAGGGGCAAAAGGGTTGGGCTTTTATACGTACCGTTTTATTCAGTGAGGGCAACGTCAGTTGCCCGGCTAACATGAACATAAATTGGATAGCTTGAAGCCGCTTCTTTTCATGCCCTCGCAACAAACCATAATCACGTACTCGTCGAAACCCTTTCGGTAACACATGCTGCAATATCAACCAAAGAAATTGCAACACGGGTAACGTGCGTGTCTTCATCGTTTGAGTTTGGCTATCTTTATAACGAAATGTCACCTGTTCATTATTGATATACAGAATGTCTTTATCCGCAATTA
>NZ_PYOB01000007.1:0-165396 GCF_003026165.1 Photobacterium sp. GB-1
GTGCATCTTCGTAAGAAGTGGCAGTAACGATTTCGATAGTACGGCTTTCTAATTCAGCGATTAATGATTTAGTTGCACGATCGGCAAAGCTGTTTGGAGTAATGTTTTGGTGCTCAATAACGAGAGCACGCATTTTATTAGTACTATTATTGTTGTTCATAATAACGCCTGAATAGAATGATTGATGGCAGGTGTGTTTTACCACGACATAATTAATATGAAGTAATTAAACGCCTTGCCTAATACTTTTAGAAGGGAATAAATAATACTGCTTATTAATGTTTATATTAATTTTCAGTGTATTTATTATTTATTCCCATTTCATTTCTAGCTGGTTATTAATAAATTTCTTTAGTATCGAATTTATTAAATCTTAATTAGTTTGCTTTAACTTCTGGTTTAGTATCACGTGCTGCGATGAAACCGTAGAAGATGTAACCGAATAGCGTCAAGATGGTACCGCCGAATACTGCTGTCGCACCACAAGCGTATACACCGTAGATGCTGTAGATAACAGCTAATGTACCCACAACAGCGCCTAGGCGGTATTGTTTTGGTGTAACCATGTTTTTGCGAAGTAGCACTTCCAAACCTGTCATAGATAGGATGTAAGGTACCATGTTAATAAATACGGCTAGGTTCAATAGCGCGTTGAACTGACTGATCAAGTTTGGAGAGATAGTCATCACTGCTAGAGTTAACTCAGCAACTAGCATGATAAGCATACCGGCAATTGGTGCACCTGCTTTGTTAGTCTTAGCAAAGATTTTAGGGAATAGACCTTCATCTGCCGCTGCTTTAGATACTTGAGCGTTAGTGAACTGCCAACCTAATAGTGAACCGATACATGCGATAACCGCTGCTAGTGTAACAATGTTACCTACTGTTGGGTTAAACATGTGGCTGAATACTAAGCCAAATGGTGCAGTAGATGCTGCTAGTTCTGCGTTAGGAATAATACCCTGGATAACACCAGTAGACGCAATGTAGATAACAGCAGCGAAACCTGTACCAAATAGTACTGCTAGTGGTACGTTACGCTCTGGATTTTCAACTGCATCAGAGTTAGCACCAGCAGATTCAATACCTAGGAACGCCCATAGAGTCAGTGCGATACCTGAAGATACAGAGTGCATTGTTGTGTCATGGTGTGGGTTCCATGCGCTCATGAATGTTTGTGGATCGAACCACCACCAACCGATAACAGATAGACCAAGTACAGGTAGAATAATACCCCAAACAGTGAATGCTGAGATTTGACCTGTGATCTTAGGACCACCAAAGTTAGCAACCATAGTAATGATAAGAATCGCACATACACCGAAGAAAGTGTGTACTGGCGTATCTAACCAAGGCATGAATGGCTTAATGTAACCAACAGCTGATACGGCAATTGCTACACAACTAATTACTAGACATACATAGTATGTGTAAGAAGAGATAAAGAAAGATGATTTGCCGTGTGCTTCTTCTGCGTAAGCTGACATACCGCCTGAACGTTTACAAAAAGCACCACATTTAGCAAACGTGTAAGCAATACACATTGCACCTAATGCTGTAACCACCCAAGATAACATTGAAATAGCACCAACTTGAGCCAAGCTCGCTGGTAGCATAATAATACCGGAACCCATCATGTTAACTGCAACAAGTACAGTTAAACCGACAAGGCCCATTTTTTTAGTGCCAGTATCTGATGACATATATTCACCTATGATTAGAAGGTAATAACTACTAAATAAGAAAGTAGTTATCGTTATATTTAATAAGACCCAATCCATGGCGAATTCATTAATAACATTAAGGTTATTATTTTATTTTTTAGTAGGGGGAACTAACTAAAAAATAACTCAGATATAAACCTTGGATATTAAGACTTATATATGAGAGTGAATTCGTTGTCCTTTCGATGAAGCGTATAATGCGACTGTTTTGCTTAAAAAAAAACGTTAATTTCGGAATGAAACGTTCCATTTTTAGTGTCAATAATGACAAACAGTATCGTTATTCGTTCAGTAACTATCGTGAATAACGTCAACTCATGAGTTGATGCTGTCAGGATGGAGGTAAAAATAGCAATGAATAACAATGGGTTGTAAGTCTCGCGGGGTGAGATTTATCATATGAAATAGACTTGAAAAGTGAATAGTTAAAATATATTTATTCACTTTTCGTGCGATTTAATGCCATTTGTATGGTGTTTATTTTTTTCTTATTCAGGGTTAATTTTTATTTAATGACAGTAAAAAGTACTTTTTTAGTGAGAAATCGACGTCACTTTGAGAGGTTTAGTAAAAACTTAAATGATACGTTCAGGATTCATTAATAATAAATGGAATATTAATAATATTTTTAATCGTTTTTTGTAATAAAAGACCGTCATTATTTTCAATAATACGCATTGATTTATTATGCCTTTAAATAATTTAGGTGTTGGCGGTGGATTAATGAAGCGTAAATTCGGTTTTACTCTTTTAGAGTTAGTCATCGTTATTGTTAGCTTAGAGAGTTTAGTTGTTGTTGCGATACCCCAACCTCGTAACCATCAATATCAAAGCGATGATTAGCGGGAAAGAAACAGCTTTATTGAGTACCGTTGATGCAATATCGATAGCAAATGATTACCCCACTGCAACGAAGAGGGGTATTGTTCAAGCGCTAGCCTCACCGAATACTTGATATCATTATCGAATGGATATGAAAACACTCACGTTAAGTGATCATTGTTGGAGTGGTTGGGCTGGCAGTATGCTGACAATAATAGATTTTAGATACGCATTATTATGTCATGTACGTTAATTTCGCAGAGGGAGCGGAAGGGGCTGGTCATACTCCTCCCTTTCATTTAGAACGCTATTTTAAGATCTGCTATCAAGCAACCGACAATACAGCTCATAACAATGAGCCTAATTTGTTAAATGCCCGATGATTACAGTCATTGATGATAAATGCTGAAGCAATATCTATTACGATCAAAGAAAAAGGCGCTAAATTAGCGCCTTTTGGGGTGTTTTTTAAGAAGAAATACTTAAGCTGGCGTGACGCGAGAAGTGCCATCGTCAGAGATGTTAATTTGAACGCGCTCACCGGCGTGGAACATGACGTTAGGGTTAACCTGCTGCACGATAGAAACGGTACGACCACTATCTAGCTTTATTGTTAGGTTTACACCATTACGCTTAGTGACTTCGTTACCTGCTTCGTTACCAAGGTAACCGCCTAATAGCGCACCACCAATTGCCGCAATTTGCGAGCCGGTACCACCGCCTACGCCTGAGCCTAAAATCCCACCAATAGCACCGCCAGCAAGTGTACCAATACCATTACCGTTACCATTTAGTGTTACCGCTTGGGTACGAGTTACGGTGCCGTAATATACTTCTTGCATCTGGCGTGCATCATTAACATTGTAAGCATTACCATAAGGATTGGTTGCACAGCCTGCGAGACCTAACGTCGATAAAATTACGGTTAAGACAAGTATCTTTGTTTTCATGTTGTTTCTTCAATAAAAATACAGTGTTTAAATATTGGGTGTAATTTGAGCTTATTCGATAAGAAAAGAAAGCACGAAAACTCATTTTACTAAAACAGTAAATATAAGGTATTGAATCTGTTAATACGTTCTCTTATGTCCACTTTTATCAGCATGAAAAGTGTTAATAAATGCCGAGAAGTATTGGTGTAATTGTGCTGCTTCTGTTGTGAATTGAAGTTGAGTCAGTAGCGCTATCCCCACTTCACAGGTACATAAATTACCGTCTTGCTGATTACGTCGTAAGGCGTAGTTTGATGTCTGTTGTGGCGTTAAAGCTAAACGCGGTAAGTCACTAAGCCAAGGGCTTTTACGTACCATTTTTTTTGCTTCTTGCCAGGTCGCATCAAGAATAATAAACAGGGGGATGGGTTGGTCAGTATCGGCTTGAGATAGTTCAATAGGGGGATGTTGCTCATCGCTTGGGAAAACCAGATAGGCTTGGTAGCGAGGATCACGCAGTTGCGCGAGCAAGTGTGCTGGCGGCTCGGTACGTTGCCATACCTCAACGCGGCAATGAGACAAACTGTTTACCAGCAACTTACCTGTGTTGGTATCTTTATTAAGCTCTCGAGGGTGAGTTAATAACACAAAGTGTGCGGGGCACTGAAGGTGTGGCTCAAGGTTGCAAATACAATTGTGCTGAAAGCCACAGCGAGGGCATGACATGGTTATTTCTCCTAACCTCAAATACCCTTGCAGTGTGGCATAAATCGATGTCTTAAGTCACGACAGTGATAATGGCGTTTAGTCTTGTTTTGTCAGTACTAACCCATTATTGCCGATATGATATTTCTGACCGTTGACGGTTTCTTCTGTTGCGCTGAGCTGCTTCTTACTCGGATCAAAGGTATAAATACGTTCGCTATTGAGCCCATGATGTGAGGTCATCTTTACTTGCAGCTGAGTGTCGCTGATCGCTTGCCAATTCCCGTTTTCTTTTAGACTTGGATCGCCATTGGTGTATTGATATGTGGTTGTTGCAGAGTGATCGCTTTTAAGGCTCAGTAGAGTCGTTAATCCCATTTCTGGCTGACTTTTATACTCACCCACCCAATTACTATTACTGTCATCGCCACCAAAGCTACTTGGTAACCAACTTGCACAGCCAGTTAGCGTAGATGCGGTAAAGATAAGGGCGAGGGGTAACCGTGAAACTGTCATTTTATTCTCTCTATGGTAGGCTCAAATTCATGAGGAAGTTGGCAGTAATGGTAGAACAATATGGCCTATTGGTTATTTAAAACCGAACCAGATACATTTTCTATAGACACCCTAAAATCACAAAAAGTTTCACCTTGGGAAGGCGTCCGTAATTATCAGGCGCGTAATATGTTACGTGACGAGGTGAAATTAGGCGATCAAGTCTTCATTTATCATTCATCGTGTAAAGATGTCGGTGTAGTTGGGATCGCAACGGTGGTGAAAGCCTCGTATCCCGATCACTTCCAGTTTGATCCCGAGTGCCCGTATTTTGATCCGAAATCAGATCCAGAGAATCCACGCTGGTTTATGGTTGATATTGAATACCAACGTCACTTACGGTTAGTTAGCTTAAAGCGTATGAAAGCTAATCCAGCCTTGGCTGAGATGCCATTAGTAAAAAAAGGCAGTCGCTTAAGTGTGATGCCAGTTACTGACGCGCAATGGCAGGAAATTTTAACCATGACAGGGCAGTTCTAAACTGTTTTTCAAGGGGAAAAGAAAAAGGCTGTGTTTAACAGCCTTTCTATAGGGGGGTTATGCGTGATTAAGGAGATACTTTTCTAAGTAGTGCGCTACCGCTTCATCAGCACTTGAACCGATAACCTCATTATCTGGCAGTGCTTGTTTCACTTTGTCATGAGAGGTGCCCATGATTAAGCCTTTACCTGCCATTGATAGCATTTCAACATCATTCATCCCATCACCAAAAGCAATACAATCGTCTAATGTCAGCTCGAGCGCTTTGGCGACAGCGGCTAAGGCATCGCCTTTAGAGACACCCGCATCCATTACTTCTAAGCACCAAGGTGTGGAAAATGCGATATTCGCTTTATCTTTAAACTCTTGATTAAAGGCTTGCTCCCACTTCACCATTTTCTCATGGTCAAGATCATCACGGGTGAAGAAAACTTTTAATACGTTATCTGTCGGCGGGTTCTCAACATCAAATAACTGATAGTTAAAGCTATCGTGGAAATCACGCAGTGCTTCATTTTCATGATTGAGTAGCCAATGGTCGCCTTGGTACAAGTGAATGTGTAAATCAGGATCGTGCTTTGCGAGTGCAATAACGCCACGGATCACTTCAGGGCTTAAACTTTGTTGGAACACAAGATTACCGTCGGCATCATGCACACTGGCGCCATTTGATGTGATCATGTAAGCCGGAATACCCAGTTTTTCACGCATTTCAGCGACATCTATATGGTGGCGACCTGTTGCAAATACAAAATGCTTATTGTGTTGATAAAGACGTTGTAAGACATCTTGAGTAAACGGGGCGATCTTATGCTCAGGAGTAAGCAAGGTGCCATCTAGATCTGAAGCAACAATTTTAAACATGTGAACTCTCGATAGTAAAACGGGCGGTAATGGTATGTAGCATGCCAATGAGAGATTAATTCTAGAACAAGTCAAAGAGGAAAAAAGAGGCTAAAGTTGGATAATTAGACTTCCGCTTTTCGTTCGCTTGATAAAAACGAAAGTCTGTTAGTGAAGATTAAGCAAAATGCGCCAAGAGTGCGGTAATCGCTTGGTTACGGAGCGGATCACTTTCAAATAAGATCTCATGGCGAGAACCTTCAATGATCTGAAAATCACAGTGTCCAGAGCCTTGGTTTAGCTGTTGATGAAATTGCTGCTGACAGGCGTTATCAACAATTTTATCTTCACTGCCTTGAAGTAAAAGAACAGGGATAGTGATGGTATTGGCTTGTTGAATCGCTCGACGTGCTGCTTTAATACTTTCCCATACCCAGTGATTACTTGCGCCACCAATGCGTAATTCAGGGCGGACATCATAAAGCTCGCGAAACCATTGGTAACGTGTTTGGCTGTGGGTAAGCAAGTTGCCATTGAACGGTTTTGCATAATAGGGCTTTTGACCAATAGCATAGTGAGGTTGACGACGAAATAATTCGGTGATGCCAATCAAGGCTTCGGCAAAGGGCTTTAAGTGAGGTTTAACATAGATGCCATGCATTGGCGCACTTAGTACGGCGCGATCAAAAAGAGTGGGATAACGAGCAAGTGCTAAACTGGCTATTGCCCCCCCCATCGAATGACCAAGGATGAAGTGCTGTTTATAACCTTGTGGTTTGACGATGTTTCGCATAAAAAGATGCAGGTCTTCAACGTAGTCATCAAAGTTTTCGACATACCCCAATTCATGATCGTCCACTAAGCGTTCTGACACGCCCTGACCACGATGGTCGAAGGAATAAACATGGTAGCCTTGTTTGACTAAATCATAGAACAGCTCTTGGTATTTCCAATAGGTTTCTACTCGTCCATTAACCACGATAATGACTTTATCACTGCACTTTGGGGTTAAACTGACCCATCCTAATTCACATTGTTTAACGCCCGTGAATTTTCCTTCGTGACGTTGTTGCCACATTTCACTTACCGCACTCGTCATTGTGTCTGTGAAATGTTCTTCTTGAGAAAAAGGGAGAAAAGTCGAAGGTTGACAAGTCATTAAAGCGCGTCCGAAATTTATCTGTTTAAAAATCATCACAGCAAATTATGGCGTGGCGATTACTGTGGATTAGTCAAAAATGGCATACTTAGTACAGTATACCTTATTTATCTAAGACAGAATAAGTGTATCCATATTGCTTTATTTGTTCTATTCAGGTTATAAACGCATTTTATAAATGTCATAAAAATTTCATTGAGATCACATGAGTATTGATGTTTGGTTAGCATATTTGCTCGCAGCAGTTATCTTTAGTTTTGCACCTGGCTCTGGGACCGTAAATTCAATCAGTAATGGGATGGTTTATGGCTGGCGTAAGTCATTAGCCTCTATTATCGGCTTGCAGTGTGGTATGGCTGCACACATCATTCTTGTTGGCGTAGGGCTAGGAACGATAGTCGCTGGCTCTGAGTTGGCTTTTACCATTATTAAATGGCTAGGCGCGGTGTATTTAGTGTGGCTCGGGATCCAAAAATGGCGCGAGAAGTCAGCATTAGCCTTAGATGAGCGTGATAGCTCCATATCGGCTACCACATTGTTTAAACGAGCAGTGTTTGTCAATTTAACCAATCCCAAAACGATTGTGTTCTTAGTTGCGTTATTTCCTCAGTTTATCAATCCAGTAGAACCTCAATTACCGCAGTTATTGGTACTTGGTATCACGACATTAGTCGTCGATGGTTGTGTAATGTTATTTTATGTACTGTTAGCGTCACGCTTTACCCGCTATATCCGTTCAACAACGGTGATGTCTCGTTTAAACCGTTTATTCGGATCTATGTTTATCGGATGTGGTGCTTTACTTGCTTTGGCTCGCGCGTAAATTTTGATGATAGATAAAGGAAAGGTTTGATGTATTCCTATGTTGCTCGTCAGCCAATTTTTAATCGTAAGCAACAAACGATTGGCTATGAATTATTATTTCGTGACGGAGAAAGTAATGCTTTTCCGAATATCGATGCGAGTGAAGCGACATGTCGCTTAGTTATGGAAAATTACATGGCGATTGGTGACAACCGCTCATACAAAGGTCAGCGAAATTTTATTAATTTTCCTGAGCATTGTTTGATTGAATTGATGCCATTATTACTGCCTAAAGATAAAGTTATTATTGAAATTCTTGAAAGTTGTCGTCCAAGTGATGAGCTTTTACAGGCAGTTAAACATCTCCACCAAAAAGGCTATCTCTTTGCGCTTGATGATTTTGATTGTCATCCTGAATGGCAGCGTTTCCTGCCGTATATATCCGTCATTAAGTTAGATTTACTGGCGCTAGGTCTCGATCAAGCCTGCCAATATGTCAAAGATAACCAGCACCTAAAAGCCAAGTTTTTAGCGGAAAAAGTCGAAACCTATGATGACTATTCGCAAGCATTAGCTGCGGGATTTCATTTATTTCAAGGTTATTTTTTCAGTAAACCTGAAATGCTAAAAAGCCGTAAAGTGGCACCATCAGAGCTTACAACGGTACAGCTACTGCATGAAATCTCCCATGATCCGGTCGATTTTTCGCGTATCGAAACCATTATTAGCAGTGATGTCTCTCTGTCCTATTTATTACTCCGTTACGTCAATACCGTGACCAAGCGCTTACGCTCACCGATCAGCTCATTTCGCCAAGCTTTAGTGTATTTAGGTGAAGATAACTTACGCTTATTTATTGGTGTGGTGGCGACCGCGCATGCTGCGCTTGATAAGCCGAAAGAGCTTTATGCTTTATCGTTATTACGCGCCAAAATGTGTGAGTTACTGGTGACAAAAGGCGGCATTGTGCTGCGCTCAGAACAAGCTTTTTTAGCCGGGATGTTCTCGTTATTGGATGCCTTGCTTGATAATTCATTAGAGAGCTTACTGGATATGATCCAGCTTCAACCTGAAATTAAATCCGCACTTTTACAACGTAATGGGCGATTGGGCTTAGTGTTGGATGTGGTTGATGCGTTTAGTACTGCAGATTGGACACGGGTACAGATTTGTTGTCAGGTGTTGGGGATAAAAGAAAAAGTGGTGCATGAAAGTTATTTAGCTGCGGTTGAGTGGGCAGATAAATGTACCGCAGTGAATTTAAAACGATGAAAAAATGGGGGCTATGTAGTCTCGCCCCCGAATGGGAATCATAATATTGCAGTTGGAGAGCCGAAGCGGGCCGCGCCGTTGATACAGCACATATAATATGGCCCAACTAAATTCATATCTGCTTGTTTATCTATTCTCTATTGGCGGTATGCATTTAACATCCATAGCAGTTTTTCTTGTTCACGGATGTAATCACCCATCAATGCTGCCGTACCTTCATCACCCGCATCACCTGCTTGCGCTAAAATTTGACGTTCTAAACGTAGCAAGACACTAAAACCATTTACTAAGCCTTCAACACAGTCTTTACCTTGTGTTGCATTGCGATGTTCTTTGATATCACTCACGGTGAGGTAACTGCTGAAGCTATGATCTGGCGTATGACCAAGGGTTAAAATCCGCTCTGCAAGTTCATCGATTTTTAGCTGAAGATCGGTGTAGATCTCTTCAAACTTCACATGAAGTTCAAAAAACTCTTGTCCTTTAATGTTCCAGTGATAGCCACGGGTATTCATGTATAACACTTGGTAATCAGCTAATAATTTATTGAGGTCTGTAGCCAGAGCTTGCGCTTTTTGGGTATTGAGACCGATTAAATTCATTTCGCTAGTCATGCTACTTTCCTCACTTATTCGATAAATTAGCTAAAAGGTGCTGACCTCTCAGAAGATGTATTCATTATAGGGTGAACCTCATGATAGATATAACTGTTAGGTTCTATTGTACCAATAGGTTTTAGCTATCTTTATTGGCTAGATAAGCGAAAGCCACCCGATGTGATTCGGTAAACATCGAGTGGCTTTCTAAAGAGAGTGATGACTATTTACGCTGCGATTAGATCACCGTGGCAGTTTTCACCATAGCAAGGGGTGATAGGAAAAACTTAACCTTTTTCTGCCTGTGTTGCGGTCACGCTTTGGCTCAGTACCTTAATGCACTCAGAAAGGGCCGGGTTTAAGGTTTTACTGGCGGGATAGCACAGCCCTAAACGGCGGAACATCCGTGGTCCTTCTAACGGTACTGCCACCAATTGATTGGCACTTTCCAGTACCCCTGTAGGGAGAAACGAAATGCCAAGCCCAGCTTGAACCAAGTGCATGACTTGAGTTTTATGCTCAGCTTTTGCAACGAGATTAACGGATAGGCCATCACAGGCGAGTAAGCTAATAGTCTGCTGATGGGCTTCGCAAGGCGGGCACTCAATAAAATCATGTTGGTGCAATTGCTCAGGCGAGACCGACGGCAAGTTTGCCAACGGGTGATCAGGCAACATGCAGAGGACGTAATCTTCATCCCATAGCGGCAAAAAGATCTCATCTTCTGCTTTGAACATATCAAGAGTTAAGCGCGCATCGGCAGGTTTTTCGTGATCAACCAGTTCGAGCGATAAATTGGCAATGTTGTGGTGTAAAGTTGCAAAGACTTTCGCCAGTTGGCTTTGGCTTAAATCAGGAAAATTTGCCAAGGTCAGTGGTAATCGCTCGGTGCGTTGCTGGAACAGTTGCGGTAGGGTATTTACATCATTAAGCAAACGGATCGCTAACGGATATAAGTAGTGAGCTTCATCGGTGACATCAACCCCTTTTTTATGACGTAAAAACAGTACAGTATTCAGCTCTTGCTCTAGTTGCTTAATACCGTTAGAGATCGACGGTTGAGAAACAAAGCAGCGCTCTGCGGCAAGGGTGATGTTTTTTTCTTCATAAACTGCAATGAAAAAGCGTAGTAGTCGTAAATCCATCGTAAGTTACCTGCATATGATGCTAAGTGAGCAGATTATCATAGGAATCGAATAAGCGGGAAAACAGGCACAAAAAAGCCGGACATGGTGCCCGGCTAAAGGAGGATTACAGGTTAACCTGCGATGTTGTAGTAAGTATTCGCACCTGGGCCGACTGGGATACCCAGTACGAACACCCAAACATAGAACATGATGCTCCAGCCAATCACGAATACAATCGAATAAGGCAGCATGGTTGCTATTAGCGTACCTAAACCAAGGTTCTTCTGGTAACGAGTGGCTACTGCTAGGATCATACCGAAGTAGCTCATCATAGGGGTGATGATGTTGGTAACAGAATCACCGATACGGTATGCCGCTTGAATGGTTTCAGGCGCATAACCTACCAGCATTAACATTGGAATAAAGATAGGTGCGGTTACCGCCCACTGCGCTGATGCCGAACCAATCATGAGGTTGATAAAACCACACATTAGGATGAAGGCGAAGAACAGCGCTGGGCCTGTTAGACCAATAGACTGTAGGAAATCTGCACCACCAACCGCGAACACTTGACCGAAGTTAGTCCACTTAAAGAACGCCACGAATTGAGCTGCGAAGAACACCAGTACAATGTACATACCCATTGATGACATTGACACAGACATCGCGTTGATCACATCACGGTCGTTCTTCATTGTGCCTACTACTTTACCGTAGACAAAACCCGGGATGGCGAAGAACACGAAGATAAATGCCACGATACCTTTAAGGAACGGAGAGCCTGCCACTAAACCTGTTTGTGGGTTACGTAAAATACCGTCAGCAGGCACAATTGTCAGTGCGAGTAGTGCTGCAACAGCTAGCGCTGCAAGACCCGCCGCTTTCAAACCTCTCTTCTCAAGCGCAGTCAGTTTGCCCATTTTATCTTGGCTTAAATCATCACTGGCTTCAGAGGCATCGTATTTGCCTAGTTTCGGCTCAACGATTTTCTCTGTAACGAACGCACCCATGATGGTGATAGCAAAGGTTGAAGCAAACATGAAGTACCAGTTCACTTCTGGGCCAACAGTGTAATTAGGATCGATCATTTGTGCTGCAGTCTGGGTAATACCCGATAGCAGGGGATCAACCGTACCTAGTAGTAAGTTCGCACTGTAGCCACCAGATACACCAGCAAAAGCGGCTGCAAGACCTGCTAATGGGTGACGACCTAGCGAGTGGAATAGCATTGCCGCAAGTGGAATAAGTACCACGTAGCCAAGCTCTGAGGCGGTGTTAGAGATAATACCGGCAAATACCACAACCAGAGTTACCATGCGACGAGATGCGCCCATCACTAAACCACGCATCGCCGAAGAAAGTAGGCCTGAGTGTTCAGCAATCGCGACACCTAACATGGCAACCAGTACGGTACCTAGTGGTGCAAAGCCAGTGAAGTTTTTCACAAGGTTTGCCACGATAAGTTGCAAGCCTTCAGCATTTAATAGGCTGACCACGTGGATCATGCCGTCTGCAGCACGACCTGGTGCGCCTTCTGGTCGAGGATCGGCAACAGAAACACCGAAATAGCCTGCGATGCCAGAGGCAACTAAAATCGCGACACAGAAGATAGCGAAGAGTGTGATTGGGTGAGGTAATAAGTTACCTAACCATTCGACGGTATCAAGAAAACGGGTAAAAAGTGTTTTCTTAGGATGTGGTTGTTGTTGTGAAGCTGATGAATGCATCACTACCTCCAATATAGTTTTAATCCCATCAATGGGTACTGCTTTTGTGAATAAGATGTTATCTCGCAAAATGTTGTAAAATCAATGTTAAATTGTTTCTAATTGTAAATAGGTAATGAATAAGACTTTAAAACTTGTCTTTGGATAGAATTTTAAACTGCTTTTGCTGTTGTGTTTCTTGTTGCATAAAAAGTTTCAGTTAGATAAGAAAAGCGAATAAAAAAATCTCTTATCCATAATTTTTTTTGATGATAAACCTAAGAAATTGATATTTTTCACTTCTCTCAATCCGACCTATAGTGAATGCATCAACAACATGTCGGCCTGTTGAATATTTTTCGAATTACCAGAGTAGGAAAGTCTTATGTCTAAATCTTTAGTTGTTATTACGGGTGCAAGTTCGGGTATTGGTGAAGCAACAGCGCGTCAACTGTCTGCAGAAGGTTATCCATTATTATTACTTGCGCGTCGTGTAGATCGTATGGAAGCAATGAACCTACCTAATACACTATGTCGAGCAGTCGATGTGACTGATGCGCAAGCCATCCAAGCGGCCGTTACTGAAGCGGAAGAAAAGTTTGGTCCTGTTGATTGTTTAATTAACAATGCTGGCATGATGTTACTTGGTTTAGCTGATGAACAAGATCCAGCAGAATGGCAGACGATGTTTAATGTTAATGTGATGGGTATGCTAAACGGTATTCACGTTGTATTGGCAGGCATGAAAGCACGTAAACACGGTACAGTGATCAACATTAGCTCTATTGCAGGACGTAAAACCTTCCCTAATCATGCGGCGTATTGCGGAACTAAATTTGCGGTTCACGCGATCACTGAAAATATCCGTGAAGAAGTCGCTGACGATAATGTTCGCTTTATTACCATTGCACCAGGTGCTGTTGAAACAGAATTATTGAGCCATACCAGTAGTGACGCGATTAAAGCAGGCTATGAAGAGTGGAAAGAAGGTATGGGTGGGGTGATTGCACCACAAGATATTGCGAATGCGATTAGCTACGCTTACAACCAACCGCAGAATTTATGTATTCGTGAAATTGTGCTTGCTGCAACGCGCCAACAACCATAATGCGTTGGTGTTGAAGGAAGGAATGTCAGCGTGTCGTGAGTAATGTGAATAAAGACGCGCTTATTCAATACATGTTATTGATCCCCTGTTATATTTAAAGAGATGTTATTGGTATCAGTGATATTAATAACATCTCTTTTTTGTAGCAGAGGGATAGGTGATGAGAGAAAAGGTTGGGTATTTTGATCTTCTGCGGGTGGTTGCGGCCATTGCGGTAGTCGTGATCCATGTTTTAGGGCCGTATCGAGAACAATTAGGGCAAATACCTAACTGGGAATGGATCACCGCGATTACTTTTAACAGTTTTAGTCGTTGGGCTGTACCTGTATTCATTATGATCACAGGGGCATTAATGCTCAGTGATGAACGCCCATTTGAAGGGCGCTATTATTTCAAGCGTCGTGTCGGTAAAGTGTTGATCCCATTTGTTGTTTGGTCTGCTTTCTACGCTTTCTTCTCGGCGTTTTCTGCCTCAGGTACAGACTTTTCGACCAGTTGGAAGCTACTGACAGACATGCCTTTTCATGAAACTTACTACCACCTAGGTTTCTTTTACTACTTTATTCCTTTGTATGTCATAGTCCCTTTTTATCAATGGGCGGTACAACGTATGGAGCCTGGACAAGTAAAAGGGGTGGTGATGGTATGGCTGGTGATCACAGGATCGTATTTGTATCACATTGATGGCCTATGGAGTGAAACTTACCTGCTATACAGTGGCTATTTAGTCTTAGGCTACTGTCTGTACAAATATCATTGGCCTGCGATGAAGTGGCTTATTCCTTTAGCAATTGTGGCCTTGTTGGTGACAGATTATATGGTGGTGAGCCATAGTTTAGTGGCTGGCGAATATAAAATTGGTCGCTGGTTATCATACAAAACCCTGAATACAGCAATAGCGGCCGCAGGTGTCTTTGTTTTGTGTCGTTACATGTTTGATAAATTTAGTGAGAGTGCGCGTTCTCGATTAGCAATGCTGAGCCGCTATAGTTTAGGCGTGTATTTGCTCCATCCTATTTTCTTATGGCCATTGCGAAATTATGATTGGTATTTTGCGAACCCTCTGATTGCTATCCCTGTTTGGACAGTGATAGCGGGGGGGCTAGCGTTAGGAGCTAGTTGGTTATTAAGCCGTAGTCCGAAAACTGCTTGGTTAGTACCATAAAATAAAAAAGCCTGACAACGTCAGGCTTTTTTATTGCGTCCTATTGGCGGTTTAAATAGCGTTAATCACGCTGTAAGGCAAAGTGAATAAACTGCTGTCCACGATAGGTCATAGTGCCTTTATCTCCTGGGTTTAAAGCATGGTAATAGTGGATGCCCACCATAAATTCACGCTTTGGTCCTCCTGATATCGGCTCAACATAAATCCAATATTCTTCATCTTCTTCGCCCGCTTGAGCACCGATGATTTTATTGCTCTGTTTATCGAGGATCATTACGTCGAGTTTTTTCTCTGGCGCGCCAAGCCCCAGCGTATGTCGACGATAGCTAAAAATAAAATAGCCAAATGAGAAGATAAATAGAATGCAAATTGCCACGATGATCCCTGTTGGCATAACACTAACTCCTTGAACGATGAAAGACAGTTTCATGGCTATTATTCACAATCAGTGAAATATCACTAATCAATGGATAGAAAAGCGTGATCTATACGTGACAAAATGAAGCAAATTTTATGTTAGTTATATTGCATATTGGCACTTTAGTTGTAAGGTAAAGATATAGCATCAACAAGGAGTGGGCTCATGATTGATATTGAGCAAGTGATTGATCGTTCTCGCCGTATTGAAGATTTATTACGTCAGCATTATCACGCGAAAGGTTCTGAGCTTCAGCAATTAATTATCAGTTGTGAAGATCGCCTACCACATGATGTGCTAATTAAGCTGGATAAGATTGCTGAATTAAATAAACACTTCACTTCATCAGATACATTAGTTGATTCGAGTGATGAATTTATCAAGTTATGTAATTGGTGTGAAAAAGAGCTAGCCCCGCGAAGTAGTCGCTTGGTATGGGGAGTGGCTATTACATTATTGTGTGGCTTTACACTTGCGGCAATATGGTTTTATAGCGTGAATTGGCATCATATTAAGTTGTAAGCGTTAAATATTAGATTTTCTTATTTAGCCCGGTGCAGTAATGCGTCGGGTTTTCTTTTATTTAAAGATCAAAAATTGTAGGAATTTAATACGAATATTAACATTTTGTGACGTAGATAAAAAAATGGCGCCAATAGGCGCTATTTTTTGAAATTGATAATTCTTTTAGTAAAGAACGGGCAATGTCATTAGGCCTACAACAACTGCAATCATCATAAGTCCTTGTTTTTGTGAAGGTGTCATTATTCTTTCATCCTTTTTTAGTGGTTATTTTTTTCTTGACAAAAAGAATAACATTTTTTTAGCTGGTTTGGCAATTGAGGTTGGTGAAAAACTTAGATAAAAACATTTTAAAATCAAGATAAAGCTTTTAAATGGCAGAAAAAGAGAAGTTTATTGTTTTTTTACTATGGTGTTTTTTATGTTTTCTGTTTTGTTTTTATTTTATCTTTTTGATTTTATTGTTTTTATTGGTTTTTCGATGTGAGTGCGAATTGCTTAGTTATCAAAATAAGTGTTTATGTTATCTAGTCTTTTGTACTTTTATTTATTCTAACTTTTCTGTGGTGATGTTTGTTTTTTTATAACTAAATCAGTCGTTTTTTGTGTTTTTATTACCAAAACGCCTATTTGAATTGTGTTTTTATTTTTTTGGTGGTTTATTCACCAAGGTGATATGCGTAAAAAGTTACAGTGATAGCATGATTTTTTTTCTTATCTTAATGTTCTTATTGGTTTTTTTTAATTTGGTTTATAGTGTTCTTGAGGCTGCGATGTTTTTGGTGGATATAAAGTGGTAAAAAATTAATAAAATAGCTTTTTACGAGAGATAAACGGTTGCTTTTACAATCTATCAAAGGTGCATTGAGGGCTGTTATGAGGTGGTTGTACACCATTTCTGATTATTGAGATGGCAAACACCATGATATTTGCTCACCTTTACAAAGAGTGTATTTAACAGCGTAGTGAATGTCTGATTATGTGGTTATGTATTATATTTTTAGCGGTATTGCACATTACTGCTGCTTATCGAGGACCACGCTGGCTTTACTATGTCAGTAAACCGTTAACGGTTATGTTGATGGTAATACTATGTGTATGGAGCGGTGCCCCTAGTTTTTATTACTGGGCAATTGTTATAGGGCTTTGCTTTTCAATCATTGGTGATATTTACTTAATGTTGCCAGCAGATCGGTTTCTTGCTGGCCTGATGAGCTTTTTTCTTGCTCATATTGCTTTTACCGTCGCATTTGCCAGTCAATGGCAAGGAACAATAAGCTGGTGGCTACTTGCGCTTTGTCTTGCCATAGGTATTGTCGTTTTTTTACTGTTGTTACCCTCTCTAGCACCACTACAAACGCCAGTTGCTTTCTATATACTCATTATTATGGCGATGACCTTTGCTGCTGGGCAGTATTGGTTGTTGTCCCATAGCCAAGCCGCACTATTTACCATCGTTGGCGCTATTTTATTTGTGCTATCAGATCTTACCTTGGCTGTTAATCGTTTTAAGGGTGAGTTCAGTGCCGCAACGGCGATCATTATGTCGACGTACTTTATTGCCCAAGGTTTATTTGTTGGCTCGGTACTCGTTTTATAGCCTGTCATTTGAGGAGTTATCTATGTCAGAGCAATGGCAGTGTATCTATAGCGCTTGTAATAGCTTGGAAGCGCACAGCGTGAAAGGGTTATTAGAAAGTGAGGGAGTGAATGCACGGTTAACGGGTGAGGCGTTAGGTGCTGCGATGGGAGAGCTTCCAGCGAATGTTGTTGAAGTGAAAGTATGGGTTGAGCAATGGCAATGGCAACGCGCACAAGGGATTGTCAGTGATTATAAACGCACTGATTACCATGATTGGCATTGTTCGCAGTGCGGTGAAGTGAATCAAGGGCAATTTGAATTGTGTTGGAATTGCCAATGCGACCGCGATCAAGAGCCTTAATTGAGGTGAAAAGTAAGTATCAAATCAACGTGCAAATGATAAGAAAACCCAACCGTCTTTAACCCCATTCTTTAATGCGTATCCCTTCTTGATAGATGGTTATTCCGAATTATCTTTTTGCTGTCTAATTTCCTCGTCTTACCTATTCCGCTATTAAGTACTTCACGATACTCTCTTTGATTGTTACCTATCAGTAATAATCTTTTGTTTTTTTATCGTATTGTTGTTTTTGGTGTAATTATTAATAATACATCCATCGAAACGCACAAGGCGTTCACAAACATAAAGACACAAGGTTTTATTACTCATGAAAACAGTTATTAAAGCAACTATCGCAACCGCTATCATCGCTATGTCTTACAACGCTTCAGCTAAAGATGGTGCGTTCACAGGTAATGTTCAATTTCAAACAGCAGCGGCTAGCACTATGAATGTCGCGCACTACCAAAAACAAGGTACTGCAGAGCGTTCACACTCAGGTGTGGTATTCACACAATCAGCATCACAACTTACTTTTGCTGAAAAGCTACTGTCTGCTGCTGATAAATAAGCCGCTGAGCACTGTAAACAATACGCCCATTTCTATTGTTACTCACACGTAATAGTAATTTACTTTTAACTCTATTGTTTATATTTCAGTAAATGAGAAGATGTCGGCATCGACACCAACAACAACCATAACGATTCGGTGCCGGTAACACTCACTTTGCTATTCACACTCTGTAAAAATTCCGGCTTATGGCACATGCGGTAAGCCAACATAAATTCTTAAATATTAACGGAGCTTCATTATGAGCAATGTATTCTACATGCCACCTGTAACATTAATGGGTCCTAACGCTATTCAATCTTTAGGTGCAGAACTTGCCTCAAAAGAGCTGAAAAAAGCCCTAATCGTGACAGACAGTGTATTAGTTGAAGTGGGTTTAGTGAGCAAACTAACTGACGAGCTTACTGCGCACAGCCTTGATTACACTATTTACGATGGTGTGCAGCCAAACCCAACTGAGAAAAACATTGAAGATGGCCTAGAGCTACTTGCAAACAGCCATTCTGATTTTGTGATTTCATTCGGTGGTGGTTCATCACACGATACTGCTAAAGGTATCGCATTGGTGGCAGCGAACGGTGGTCACATTCGTGATTACTCTAAAGGTGTACACCTTTCTAAAAAGCCACAGCTTCCATTGGTAACCGTGAACACAACAGCAGGTACTGCTTCAGAAATGACAGTGTTTGCAATCATCACTAACCAAGAAGATGAAACCAAATACCCAGTGGTTGATAAGCACTTCACGCCAATTATTGCAGTGAACGATTCAGAGCTAATGGTAGCAATGCCTAAGTTCCTAACCGCTGCAACCGGTATGGATGCATTAACGCACGCTGTTGAAGCGTATGTTTCAACTGCAGCGACACCAATCACTGATGCATCAGCAATTAAAGCGATTGAGCTAATTGTAAACAACCTAGAAACTGCTGTTAACGACGGTCAAAACCGCGAAGCACGTGATGCAATGCAGTACGGCGAGTACCTTGCTGGGATGGCATTTTCAAATGCATCTTTAGGTTACGTTCACTCAATGGCGCACCAATTAGGTGGTGTTTACGACCTGGCTCACGGCCTATGTAACGCGATTCTATTGGCAGAAGTTTCACGCTTTAACGCCAAACAAGTACCAGAGCGTTTTGTTGATATTGCCAAAGCAATGGGTATCGACACAGCAGCAATGACCCAAGAGCAAGCAGTAAATGCAGCCCTTGAAGCGATTGATGCACTCTCTGAAAAAGTGGGTACTAAGCAACGCCTAGCTGATTTAGGTGTAACTGAAGACAAGCTAGCGTTCATGGCGCAAAACGCCCTAAACGATGCATGTTCTTTAACGAACCCACGCAAAGCGAGCCTAGAAGAAATCGTAGCGATCTTTAAAGCACGCATGTAATTACCCTGATTATCGGTAATGAGGTGATGCAACAAAAAAAGCGAACCCTAGGGTTCGCTTTTTTATTATCTTTAATTTGGTTACATCATATGCTTACGGCGGATATCAAGTAGGGCGAAGATACCAAAAATTAAAATGGACCATTTTTCCCAACCGGACATGTTAATTTTGTCGCCAAATGCACCAATAAATATCAGCATTTGTAAGCCATGCATCATAAACAAGAACGCTGTCATGATATATAACGCCATAGCAGCAACGCCAGGGAATGGGTGAACGATATTAATCAGTAGTACCAGCCAAACAAAGGCAATGGCAAGTTTTGCGATAAGTATTAGCGCCTTCATGGTTCCTCTCTTGCAAATAAGCGGTAGCAAACCTGTCCTGCCGTTTTTTCACGGTGTAGGTGCCAATGGCTTGGCGTTATCAGGTTGCCCAATTCCTTTTCTGCTTCAATATAAATCATTGCATGGGGAGCAAGCCAGCCGTTGTTTTCTAATGCGGCGATTACGTCTTGAATAAGATCTTTTCTAAATGGGGGATCAATAAAGACTAAATCATGTGCACGTCCTTGTTGTGACAAAAACGTTAAGCTGTCACCATTAACCACAGTGGCATTTTTTGCCCCAACGGTTTTTAAGTTTTGCTCTAATTGATTCGCGGCTTTTTTGTCGAGTTCAAGCATCGTTACGCTTTCAGCACCACGAGAAAGAGCTTCAAAACTTAAACCGCCGCTACCAGCGAACAGATCAAGGCATTTAGATTGATAAATGTCTTGCGCTAACCAGTTGAAAAGTGTTTCTTTTACACGGTCAGTGGTCGGACGTAGTCCTTCGACATCATGAACGGGTAATTTGCGTCCACGCCATTGTCCGCTAATGATGCGAACGAACCCGCCAGGACGATTATTTTGTGGTTTGCGAGTTGTTTGTTGTCTACGCTGCGTCATAGATTTTTTTGACCGTTAAGAAAATGATAGTATACACCTGTTTTTAGGCTGCAAATTGTACCAATCAAGCGCTAGGATTCGCCAATGGCAGAAAAAAAGAAACGCGGTTTATTTTCATGGCTCGGATTTGGCTCTGAAGATAACGATGCTCAAAAGGAACAAACTACTGAACAATCAGTAGTGGATGGGGCTATTGATAGCCCTGAATCAACACATTCCTCTGACGAGGCGAAGACGAAAGTTGAGCATAATAATGATGTTCAAACTGACGAAAGCGCTGCGGCAGAGCAAGAAAAGATTGCTAAGACCGATGATGTCGAATTGGCAAAGACGTTGCAAGTAGATGACACTGAAAAAAGCAGTGTTATTGAAGAAACTGTAACGACAGAGCCTGAAGCTTCAAATGTTCTTGAGCCTTCTAATGCAATAGATAACGCTGAGATTGTCGAATCTATCACTTCAACAAGCGTTGAAACAGGTGAAACTGAATCAGCGACGGAAGAAGAGATAGCAAAACCCGTCGAACAAGAAAAACCAAAATCGGAAGGCTTCTTTGCCCGCTTAATGCGTGGTTTAAAGAAAACTAAAACCAACTTTGGTGCGGGTTTCTTTGGCTTATTTAGCGGTAAGAAAATCGATGATGAACTGTTTGAAGAGCTGGAAGAGCAGCTACTCATTGCAGATGTCGGCATGGATACCACGCTGAAAATTATCGAAAATCTGACCGATAAAGCATCAAAAAAGGAACTTAAAGACGGTGAAGCCCTCTATGGTTTACTAAAAGATGAACTCGCTGGCATGTTAGCTAAAGTCGAACAACCTTTGGTTATCGATACTAGCAAAAAGCCTTATGTCATCTTAATGGTCGGCGTAAATGGGGTGGGTAAAACGACCACTATCGGCAAGTTAGCGAAGCAATTCCAAGCGGAAGGTAAATCTGTGATGTTAGCAGCAGGTGATACATTCCGTGCTGCTGCCGTTGAACAGCTGCAAGTTTGGGGTGAACGAAACCACGTTCCTGTTGTTGCCCAGCATACGGGGGCTGATAGCGCATCAGTGATCTTTGATGCCATTGAATCGGCAAAAGCAAAAAATGTTGATGTGGTTATTGCTGATACTGCTGGCCGTTTGCAAAACAAAGGCAACTTAATGGAAGAGCTGCGTAAGATTGTACGTGTAATGAAAAAGGTGGACGTTGATGCCCCTCATGAAATTATGCTAACTGTCGATGCGGGCACCGGTCAAAATGCCATTAGCCAAGCTAAATTGTTCAGTGATGTTGCTCCTGTATCAGGAATTACGATCACTAAGTTAGATGGTACAGCGAAAGGTGGTGTGATCTTTGCGGTGGCAGATCAGTTTAATATTCCGATTCGATACATAGGTGTCGGTGAAGGTATTGACGATCTCCGTCCATTTGCTGCAGAAGAATTTATTGAAGCATTATTTAGTGATGAGGAATAAAGTGTGATTCGATTTCAGCAGGTAAGTAAAGCTTATCGTGGCGGTAGGCAAGCCCTACAGAAAGTAGATTTTCATCTACGTCCAGCAGACATGGCTTTTTTAACTGGTCACTCTGGTGCAGGTAAAAGTACCCTGCTGAAATTAATTTGTGCTTTAGAACGACCAAGTGATGGCCAGATCTGGTTTAACGGTCATGACATCACGCGATTGCCAAATAAGCAGATCCCTTTTCTGCGCCGAAATATCGGTATTATTTTCCAAGATCATAAATTGTTAATGGATCGCAGTGTGTACGACAACGTCGCGTTACCACTGCGAGTGGAACAAGTCTCGGAAAATGAGATTAAGCGTCGTGTTTGTGCGGCACTTGATAAAGTTGGATTATTGGATAAAGCAAAATGTTTGCCGATCCAATTATCTGGCGGTGAACAACAGCGTGTGGGTATTGCCCGCGCTGTTGTTAACAAACCTATGTTACTGCTAGCTGATGAGCCTACCGGCAATCTAGATGCGGATTTATCACAACAAGTACTACGCTTGTTTGAAGAATTTAATCGTGTTGGAGTCAGCGTTTTAATGGCAACCCACGATACATCATTATTAGCGAGTCGAAATTATCGTCGCTTTGATTTACAAAAAGGAAATCTAAGGGAGCTTACTCATGGCGCGTAAATCTACGGGCTTTTTTGCGATCCATCGTCAGCAAGGAAGTGCCGCATTAAAGGATATGTTTCGTCGCCCACTAGGTAACTTTTTAACCTTAGCTGTACTCGCATTTGCGTTAACGCTACCGTGCACCTTCTACCTAATGGCTAAAAATATCACGGTAGTGGCAGATTCTTGGCAAAACCCTAGCCAAATTACGTTGTATTTGAATAACGATGTCAGTGACAGTGACGGTCAAGCTTTTGCTGATACTGTTAAAACTTGGCCTGAAGCAGAAAGTGTTCAATATATTTCGGCGGCCAAAGGATTAGAAGAATTCCGTCAACACGGTGGCTTTGAAAAAGCACTCAGTTTGTTTGATAGTAAAGATAATCCATTGCCAGCGGTGGTGATTGTTAAGCCTGCACCTGATTGGCAGGGCGATGTGCAAGCCCGTGCGCTAGCCGATAAATTAGGTAAAGAGCCACAAGTTAATGAAGTGCGTTTAGATAGTGATTGGTTACAACGTTTAGCTGCTATTCAAGATCTTGCTATAACGTTAGCGGCATTGATGTCAGGCTTAATGCTCTTTGCTGTGTTTTTAATTGTTGGCAATACATTACGTTTACAAGTGTTGAGCCATAAAGATGAAATCCAAGTGATGAAAATGGTGGGGGCAACCGACAGTTATATTTTGCGCCCTTATCTCTATGTTGGTGCTTGGTATGGTTTGATTGCGGCCGTGATTGCTTGGATCTTAGTGGCGATTGTGACATTACTGCTTGATGAAGCTGTGGCGAAACTTGCTAACCTCTATGGCAGCAATTTTAGAATGATAGGATTGAGCTGGGATGAAAGCTTAATTATGGTTATGCTTGCTACGTTTTTAGGCTTATTGGCAGCACGACTTTCTGCTGGTCGACATCTAAAAGAGATCGAGCCTGTGTAACGTATTGTTTCTCAGCCCTGACATCATTTTATTTATTATTGATGCCTGTAATTCATATTCATTTGTACTTGAGCTTGCAATTGAACTATGTTTACAGGCATTATTGCATGTTCACGTAACGTTCGTTGTCGTTTATTTATCGTTACGATAGAACAAAAATAGCACAAACATACGAGGTCTTTGAATGTCACAAGAGATGTCTGCAATGGCTCTGGTATCAACGGAAAGTTTAGATAGTTATATCCAAACTGTTAATCGTTATCCAATGCTTACGCCTGAGCGTGAGAAAGAGTTAGCTGAACGTCTGCATTACGATGATGATATTAATTCTGCGAAAGCTTTAGTAATGTCGCATCTTCGCTTCGTTGTTCATATTGCTCGTGGTTACTCTGGTTATGGCCTACCAATTGCCGATCTTATTCAAGAGGGCAATATTGGTTTAATGAAGGCGGTGAAACGATTTAACCCCGAAGTTGGGGTACGACTCGTGTCGTTTGCTGTGCATTGGATTAAAGCAGAGATCCACGAATATGTACTGCGTAATTGGCGAATTGTGAAAGTTGCAACGACCAAGGCACAACGTAAATTATTCTTTAACCTACGTAAGTCGAAAAAGCGCTTGGGTTGGTTTAATAATGATGAAGTCAATATGGTCGCAGAGCAGCTTGGGGTTGAGCCTTCCGATGTACGTGAAATGGAATCACGCCTCGCAGCGCAAGATCCTACGTTTGAAATGCAAAATGACGATGATGAGCGTGATACCACACCGGTTGCTCCAGCTTACTATTTAGAAGATAAAAGCTCTGATGTCGCATTAACCTATGAAGAAAACAACTGGGAAAATCATGCTAACAATCGATTATCTCAGGCGTTAGCGAGCCTTGATGAACGTAGTCAGCATATCGTACGTTCACGTTGGTTAGATGATGAAAAATCAACATTGCAAGACTTAGCCGATAATTACGGTGTTTCTGCCGAGCGTATTCGCCAGTTAGAAAAAAATGCGATGAAAAAGTTAAAAGATGCAGTGGGCGATTTTTATTGATCCTTTGCCTCGTGAAGATGAGAAGCCGACCTAAGTGTCGGCTTTTTTGTGCCTGAGGATCCGTAATGACGCTGAGAAACAGAGTGATCTAACTTAGTTGACGGAGCTGAGTATCGTCTTGAATTTAATGAGATATACATCACAATTGTGGGTGTGATTGTGTGCTAAATAGCATGTTATCCACAGCTTATGATCGGATCCTAACTATATGTAGTGGATCCTCTGTTTTTAAAACACATTATCAACGCAATTCACAGTTTTTTCCACAGGCGATTACTTTGTGTTCATGTTGTGGTTATGATCATCGACAAGCCCTTGTCTTCATTTGAAACTTCATTAGCCAAGAAGATACTTAGGTGTGGATAAACCCTGATTTTGGCATGGAATATATCCCTAAAAGCTGAGGTATACTGTGCTTAATAATGAGATATCGCAGTAAAACGTCAGGATCATGTGAAAAGGATCTTGTCTGGGTTTGGCGGATCATATTATTTAGCATATGTAGCTCACGATGCGATGATAAAAATAACAAGTCAGGTAAAGGAAAATCATGGAACAGTTTCAACATATCTCAGTCGAGCAGGCTTATCAGTTATTACAACAAACGGATAGCCAGGCAGTTTTAGTCGATATTCGCGATCCTCAGTCATTTGCCCTAGCGCACCCAGAGCAAGCGTTTCATTTAACCAATGACACCATGGTTAGTTGGATGGATCAGGTGGACTTTGAGCAGCCGGTGATTGTGATGTGCTACCACGGTATCAGTAGTCAAGGCGCTGCACAGTATTTGATCAATCAAGGTTATGAAAATGTGTATAGCTTAGATGGTGGCTTTGAAGGTTGGCGTCGTGCGGCATTACCTGTGATTGAAGCATAAAGGCTTTACAGTGGTATCGAGCGCGCGATAATGATAGATCTTAAGTCAGATTCTATTTTTGAACAGAAAGGTCATCATTATGTATCGCTTAGCGGGATTTTATAACCCACGACAGGCACAAGCTTTTATCGATTATATGGCCTATCGAGGTATCGAAATATCGATGGCGCCAGAGCCTGAAGGTAAATTTGCATTATGGTTGGCAGATGAGCAATACCTCGTTGAAGCAGAAGCTGAGCTTAATGCATTTTTACTCGATCCAAATAATAACAAATATCAAGCGGCATCTTGGCAAGTCGCTGAAAGCCGAACCGCAAAGTTTAACTACAGTAATCCAAGTTTGATCAACATGGTTAAAGCTCAAGCTGGGCCTTTTACCTTATTGGTCATGGTCGCATCATTGGTGATTTATGGCTTATGGTTACTCGGGTTTGAACAGATCTTATTTGAATGGCTACATTTCCCGTTTATGAATGGCGATCAATGGGAGTTATGGCGTTATTTCTCTCATGCGTTACTGCATTTTTCTCCTCTTCATGTAATTTTTAACTGCCTATGGTGGTGGTTACTGGGCGGGCAAATTGAACGTCATAGTGGTTCTGCTAAATTAGTGCAGATTTTTTTACTGTCCTCATTAGTTTCAGGTTTTGGTCAGTTCTGGCTTGATGGGCCTAATTTTGGTGGTTTATCTGGTGTGGTATATGCGCTATTGGGCTACATCTGGTGGATGGGATGGCTGGCACCACAACGAGGTTTAGTGATTGCCCGCTCTTACGTTGTGTTTATGTTGGTATGGCTAGTGATCGGATTTGCAGAGCCGATGGGAATGTCGATTGCCAATATGGCGCACTTATTTGGCTTAATTTCAGGCTGTGTGATTGCGTTATTTGACGCTAAAGTGAATCCACTAAAGCAAGCTAAATAATTCAGAGAAAATATCGTTAAAGGGGCAGTTTGCTTTAACGATATTTCACCGCTTTTTCTTTTATTGATAAAGAAACTTAGTAAAGAGCAGTTCAGCAACGGGCTGTTGGCGCGTTTCTGCTAGCAGGAGTCGATTGACTTGATCTTGGCAAGCTCGGCGGATCTCTTCACGGCCAGCAAGCGATTTGATTTTTGCTTCTGGTTGTTTACTCACAATATCAATAATGGCATCACGGATAAGCGGGGTGTGGTGCTCAATATTGGTGAGGTTGGTTTGATTGTTTATCATCAAATCCACTTGGAGACGAATATAACCCAGCCGTTTACCTTGGGTAACATAGTTGGTTGTGATGTCAGGCTCTAACGTGTAGTAAGTGATTTGAGGGGGAGCTGCCACATCTTCATTAGATGCTATCGCCACTGGGCTTTGAAGCATGCTGACAAGCGTTAGCGCTGCCACAAAAACAGATAATTTTATCATTATACTTATGTTGTCCACTTAGTTTGTGAGAAACAGGTGTAATCTTTGCACGGTAACGATATTCGTACTGGTTACAGCTTGCTACAATAGCAGATCATTATGGTAATAAATTAACTGAATACAACCAAGTGTTATCGATCACGAGTTTGTTGATTAAGTAGTGAGAAAATGTCGGAATTCAAGCAGTTATATAGTCCGTTACTTGAAGGTGCTGTATGGTATCCAGCCTCTGAATGGGCATTAGAAGGAGGTTCCGTTGGTTCTTGGTTACTCGAGTCTGACTCTTTATCGCGCCGTTTAGCCGCGCATTGTCGTGTTTTTTCAGTCACAGTTTTAGCGCAAAACGTAATAAAAAATAGTGAGTTATCACTATCAGAGCGTGCGTTATTAGGACACGGCGATTGCCTTGAGCGTATCGTTATGCTCAATGGTGATCAACAGCCTTGGGTCTATGCTCGAACACTAATGCCGACCACGATATTATGTGGGGATGAAAGTGATTTAGCCGAATTAGGCGCTAATCCTTTAGGGTATCGTATTTTTAATGGCAACAATTCCCGTCGTGATGCTCTGGAAGTGGCAAGAATAGGCATGCCAGAACAATCGATTTGGGCTCGTCGTTCAAGATTATGGATTAATGAAAAAGCTATGCTGGTGGCAGAGTTGTTTTTACCTCGCTCACCTGTGTATGCAAGGAATAACAAATGTTAGAAATGACTAAGGCGAGAGCGTTTTGGCAATTAGCGCGTTTTGATCGTCCCATTGGTAGCTTATTATTATTATGGCCAACCTTGTGGGCACTTTTTCTTGCCGCAGATGGCATGCCAAATATAAATGTATTAATTGTTTTTGTCTTAGGTGTCATATTCATGCGTGCAGCAGGATGCGTGATTAATGACTTTGCTGATCGTAATTTTGATGGCCATGTTAAACGCACCAAAGATCGTCCAATGCCGTCGGGTAAGGTGTCTGAGCGCGAAGCGTTAGGCTTATTTTTCTTGTTAGTGCTGGTGTCTTTTTTACTGGTTTTAACCATGAATAGCTTAACTATTATGTTATCTGTGGTGGGAGTACTATTAGCGGCATGTTATCCGTTTATGAAGCGCTATACTCATTTACCTCAGTTGGTTTTAGGCGTTGCATTTGGCTGGTCTATTCCAATGGCATATGCAGCACAAGCAGGTGATTTATCGCTGAGTGCATGGTTATTATTTACTGCTAATATTTTGTGGACGATTGCGTATGACACCCAATATGCGATGGTAGATCGGGATGATGATTTAAAGGTTGGGATTAAGTCGACTGCTATCCTATTTGGACGTTTTGATAAGTTAATCATTGGCTTGCTTCAGCTTGCCACGTTGAGCTTATTGATTGCTGTCGGTATGGTGCTGCAATTAGGCCAAGTGTATTACTGGTCATTGTTACTAGCGTCAGGCTTATTTGTTTATCAACAGATGTT
Organism: Photobacterium sp. GB-1; assembly: GCF_003026165.1. NCBI lineage: Bacteria > Pseudomonadati > Pseudomonadota > Gammaproteobacteria > Vibrionales > Vibrionaceae > Photobacterium > Photobacterium sp. GB-1. The sequence continues at coordinate 28,621 of NZ_PYOB01000007.1, forward strand.
GCTTAAAGAGCGCCTACGTGAAAGCTGTTTCCGTGCGTTTTTAAATAATAACTACTTCGGCATGATTGTCTGTGTCGGTATTGTATTAAGTGTCTGCTTCTAGAAACATGATTTAACGCTGTATTTCGTGAGTTTAATTGTTGAGTGTTAAAGATATAAAAAAAGCGCCGTTATGGCGCTTTTTTTCGTTACGTATCTTTATTCTTGTTTGTCTTTAGCGTCATCTAAGTGCATCACCGCTTGGATGGTGAGGTTCACTTCCGGTGAGACTAACGCGGTGAGTAGATTCGCTAAGTTTTCTACTGGACGTGCTACCGCGTGGCACTCGTCATTGAGATAACCTTCGCTACGCAATGTTTTCACCAAAATACTAAATACACCCTTATCGAAAAACTCTGGTGCATTGATCCCGTGTAAACGACTTAGACGTTGAGCAAGCACTTGGCTGTGATGCTCTAAATCATTTTTCGCCATTTCAGGCTCTGCACGGAGTAAAGTTAGTGCAATCGCATAACGTTGTAATGTTTCAGATATCGTGCGAGCCAGTAGCTGAAGAGGGCCAATACGGGCATTATTGATAGAAATGTTAATCCCATCGTTAAGTAATAGACGTTGGCGTACAAGCTCATCAATGATCTTATCAATTTCAGTATTTAGCTGCTCATTATCAAAACGTAAGAACAATTCCGCTTTTAAGAATGGATACAGTAATTCAACTTGTTCATGAATTTCATCATTGGTTAAGCTTTGCTGCTGTACCACAATATGCGCAATCAACGACGGTAATGCGAATAAGTGAATGATGTTATTACGGTAGTAAGTCATCAAGATCGATTGTTGACGATCAAGCGAAATAATATCGCCTAAGGTGTCATGCTCAACCACGAACTTATCCATTGCAACCGCATGCTCAATCATTTGCTCAGCATTTTCTTTTGGCGTTGTACACTGGCTTGAATATGGCGTATTACGCAATAGTTCAAGGTAGCATTCAATTTGCTGCTCTAGTACTTCACGGCTTAATGCGCGTTGTCGTGATGCCAGTAATGCAAGGGCGCATAACGTCATTGCATTGGTTGCTGCAGCATCGTTAATATGTGTCATCATCTTAACGGCTAAATCGTTCACGACAGGCGTTAACCAGCTTGGTTTCTGCGGCTCGATTGGGTTAATGTCTTTGTGCCACTCAGGTACATTGTCATTTAAATATTGGTTAAGCGGAATAGGCTCACCAAAGTTGACATAACCTTCGCCTAAATTACGCAACTTACGTAATGTTCGGATAACTTGGCCGACATTTTCTTTCTCTTTACGCTTACCTTGTAGCTCTTTTGCGTAAGTGCCCACTTCCATTACATGCTCATAGCCGATGTACACTGGTACTAATGTAACGGGGCGATTTAAACCACGCAGCATAGCTTGGATTGTCATTGAAAGCATACCGGTTTTTGCCGGTAATAAGCGACCGGTACGCGAACGACCACCTTCACTGAAGTATTCAACTGAATACCCTTTAGTAAATAACTCAGATAAGTATTCACGGAATACTGTTGAGTACAGACGATCACCACGGAAACTTCGGCGAATAAAGAATGCACCACCACGACGGAAAATAGGACCGGCAGGGAAGAAGTTTAAGTTAATACCAGCGGCAATGTGTGGCGGTACTAAGCCTTCGTTATAAAGCACGTAAGAAAGCAATAAGTAATCCATGTGACTTCGGTGACAGGGCACATAGACTATTTCATGACCATCTTGTGCTAAACGGCGCACACGTTGGGCATTTTTGATATTCAAACCTTGGTAAAGTTTGGTCCATAGCCAGCGTAGGAAACGCTCACCGTTCTTGATCAGTGGGTAAGAGAAATCTGCCGCAATTTCTTCCATCATACCGATGGCTTCTTTACGTACTTTTTCAACCGGTACTTGGCGGCTGATCGCTTCTTCTTGTACCACTTTATCGATGGCTTTAGAGGCAAGTAGACGCTTAAACAACAGCTGACGATCAGGCAGGCGTGGGCCAGATGTCGCAATTTGCTGGCGTGAAAAATGGATTTTTGCCACGCGAGCTAATTTTTGTGCAATCGCATCATCGGTACCATGATGATCGGCCATATAACGCAGCGATACTGGCGTACTTAAACGCACTAAACAGTCACGGCCATGCGTTAAAATTGCCCAGAATTTTGCTGGACCATTTAACGGACGTAAGGTTGCTTTGCGTTGGGATTCTTTACCCGGTGCTCGTCCCCATAAAATAGAAGCGGGCACTAACTGAATGTTTAATGCTGGATCTTGTTTGTGTTGCTCAAGTAACTCGGTAAAGAGTTCAATCGAATCTTGAGGTAGAGCATTATTAGTGCCGAATACACTCGGGCCTTCAGCAACAAAGACAAAACGTGGAAAGCTACGGCCATTAATTTCTAACTTAGTTAATGGATCAGGTAGCCCTAATGCTTTAGCGCTGCTACGCAGTGTTAATAAATCAGTATTAGAGCAATACGGTAAAATGTAGGCGATTGGCCGCTCTAAATCTAACTCTAAATCAGCAACAGGATCAGATGGAATGGTTGCTGGTTTAACTAATAAAGAAAGCGGCAACTTTAATAATTGTTGATAAAATTTTTGCCAACGTGACATATTTATAACGAGCCTCAGAATCTTAATGCGCCGCAAGGATAGCAGAAAATGATTGATTTCATGCAGCTAAAATACAGTTGATAGCGGTTAAATTATCATTTTTTATGGTCTTTTATTGTTTCTTTTTGACCGATGAGTGGTTTAAAAAACAATCTGGCATGACCAGTGAGTTAAATCTAATTGATTCTACTGAAATTATTATCTTTGCGAGACGGCTGTCATTATTTTAGTACCTAAGCTCTGATAAGTTTGATTAACTGATCAAATTGGTGTTTTCGTAAACAATTGCCTTTTAATGTGGCTTAACACTGGATATACTCACAGTGAACTGTATAAAAAGACAGGTGACTCATGAAGCCGTTGACATTACGCCAACAAGAAGTCTTTGATTTAATCAAAGCAAAAATAGACGAAACAGGTATGCCACCGACACGTGCTGAAATTGCACGTGAATTAGGTTTTCGCTCTGCGAATGCGGCAGAAGAACATTTAAAAGCATTAGCACGTAAAGAAGTGTTGGAAATTATTCCAGGCGCATCGCGTGGTATTCGCTTACTTGTCAATCAAGAAGAGCCAGAAGAGCAGGGACTACCACTGATTGGTCGTGTCGCTGCTGGCGAACCGATTTTAGCGCAAGAACATGTTGAAGCGCATTATGAAGTCGATCCTATGTTATTTAAACCTCGTGCCGATTTTTTACTACGTGTAAATGGGATGAGTATGAAAAATATCGGGATTATGGATGGCGACTTGTTAGCTGTACATAAAACCCAAGATGTTCATAACGGTCAAGTTGTGGTTGCACGTGTTGATGACGATGTAACGGTTAAGCGTCTTGATAAGCAGGGAGCCAAAGTATTACTCCATGCTGAAAACGAAGATTTTTCACCCATTGAAGTTGATCTTGAGCATCAAAGTTTAACCATTGAAGGCATTGCTGTTGGCGTGATCCGAAACGCTGATTGGATGTGATGGTTATTGAACGACGGATTGAGTGAAGCCAAAAAAGCGCAGTTAAAGCTGCGCTTTTTTATTGTCTTAAGAAAATGACGAGTAAGCTTTGCAAATCTAACTGATAATTATTATCATCTTTAATTCATAAGGAGATAATGATGACGAAAATAAAGCGCTACACCATTCCCTCTGACTTACTTCAACCGCTTTGGTATCGCAGCCGAGAAAGCTTAGCCGATGATGGTCTTATTTATGATCCGGTGGCTGCCGTAGCGTGTCGTCAATGTTATCTCGAACCTGATTGTGTCGGGCAACAAGTTCCTCAGCGTCAACTTTTGCATGCCACTTTAACTTTGCAGTGCGATAAACAAGTAAAAGACTTCTTAACTCGCTATCCTTATGGGCAGGTTGTTAATCTTGGTGCAGGGCTTGATACCCGCTTTTACCGCTTAGATAACGGACGTTGTCGCTGGTTTGAGTTAGATACTGATGAAAATTTACTTTGGCGAGAGAAACTATTTCATCGCAGTGATCGTTATATGCTGAAAACGGGTTCAGTTACTGATCTCAGTTGGTTAAAGCGTCTACCGAAAAGTGCTCAAACACCGATACTTTTAATTTGCGATCAAGCACTATTAGCCTGTAATTCAGCGCAATTAGCGACATTTATCCAGCGTATGGGGTGTAGTTTTAGCCGCATGGAAATGTGTATCGTGGTTGCGGGCGATCTATGCCATGTCCCTATTGCGAAAAAAATGGGCTGCGGTGAGTATCATCATGGCTATCGTGATCCTGCGCAACAAATGATTAATTGGTTACCGTGGGCTGAGTTGATTGATTGTTTTAGCCCATTTGATAATCCCTGTCCGAGATGGCGAACATGGCAACGTTGGATTGCTAAAATGCCCAGTATGAAATATCGCTTAACGCCTGTTGTTGTTCATTTGAAATTATAGCGAGGTATGAATATTACTATCGTTAATATAAATAACGATTCTCGTACTTGTTGTAACTTATTGATATTGTGATACATGATAGCGAGTAGTTTATTTGTATCTATATATCAAAGTGTTATCTACTTTTTTGTTAGTTATTTTATATCCATGATTCTTTGCGTATTCTGCGATTCCTGCCTACGTTAAATATATCGAGACATTTTTATGTGTTGGTATGTGCTGCTCAATAAATGCTTTAAATAATAAAAAATAAATAATGCCGATTTGATAGCTCAGCTGCATCGTTAGTCATAGAAGCATTCTGCCACATAAAATTCGTTCAATTGCATATTTGAATGACAGGGGAGGTCAGAGCGATGGTTCGTTCATTGATCGCAGGAATAGCGAGTGTACTTTTCTCAATGCCGCTGATGGCTGACACCATACAGCTTAATATGACACCGGGTGTAACGGCGGTAAGTCAGAATGTATACAGTCTTCATATGACCATTCTCTACATTTGTATCGCGATTGGTGTGGCGGTATTCGGAGTTATGTTTTGGGCTATCTTTCACCACCGCAAGTCAAAAGGCGCAAAGCCTGCTTCATTCCATGAAAGTACTAAAGTAGAAATTATTTGGACGCTGATCCCGTTCATTATCTTAATAGGCATGGCTATTCCTGCAACTAAAACGTTGATTGCAATGGAAGACACCTCAAAATCGGATGTAACTATCCTTGTGACAGGCTCGCAATGGAAGTGGCATTACAACTATTTCAACCAAGATGTTGAATATTACTCCCACCTTGCTACAAGTGCTGAACAAATCAGTAATCAACGGCAAAAGCGTGACAACTATTTATTAGAAGTTGATTACCCCTTAGTTCTTCCTGTTGGGCAAAAAGTACGCTTTTTAATCACCTCACAAGATGTGATCCACTCATGGTGGGTGCCCGCTTTTGCGGTGAAAAAAGATGCTAATCCTGGCTTTATTAATGAAGCGTGGACACAAATTGATAAGCCCGGTATTTACCGTGGTCAGTGTGCCGAATTATGCGGTAAAGATCATGGCTTTATGCCGATTGTGGTGATAGCCAAACCACAAGCAGAATACGATGATTGGCTACAGAAAACCAAGATCACGCAACGTAAAGCGCGTGAAGAAGAGCAGCGTTTGTTGGACATGCAAATGTCATTAGATGAGCTTATGACGCTGGGCGAAAAAACCTATACCGCGCGTTGTGCCATGTGTCACCAAGCTAATGGGCAAGGTATTCCAGGAGCATTTCCAGCACTGGCTGGTGAAGGGGTTTCAGTTGATCCTAAACGTAAGTTAGAGCACATCAGCGTTGTTGTTCACGGTAAGGCAGGTACCGCGATGCAAGCGTTTGGTCCACAACTGAGTTTGAAAGAATTAGCCGCTGTTATTACCTATGAGCGTAATGCGTGGGGGAATAATACTGGAGAGTCTGTGCAAGCAGCGGAAGTACAAGCGATTAAAAACGGTCAGCAACTATAAAGGAGAGTAAGCATGACGGATATGATGCGCCAAGAAGCTGAAATTGATACTGCTGGCTGTACTGACACAGAACACGACCATCATTCGCATCCTGCGAAAGGGCTAAAGCGTTGGTTATTTACCACCAATCATAAAGATATCGGCACCCTATATTTGCTGTTTAGTTTAACCATGTTTTTTGTTGGCGGCGCAATGGCGATGGTTATTCGGGCTGAATTATTTCAACCGGGCTTACAGTTAGTGGAGCCCAACTTTTTTAATCAGATGACCACAGTTCATGGTTTGATTATGGTGTTTGGCGCCGTGATGCCCGCTTTTACGGGATTAGCGAACTGGATGATCCCAATGATGATTGGGGCACCAGATATGGCTTTGCCAAGGATGAATAACTGGAGCTTTTGGATCCTGCCTTTTGCATTTAGCTTGTTGTTAGCCTCTCTTTTTATGGAAGGGGGCGGGCCTAATTTTGGTTGGACATTCTATGCGCCACTTTCAACAACATATAGCCCACCGAGTACGGGATTGTTTGTGTTTGCCATTCATATCATGGGAATTAGCTCAATCATGGGAGCGATTAACGTTGTCGTGACCATCGTGAATATGCGCGCACCAGGCATGACGTATATGAAAATGCCACTCTTTGTTTGGACATGGTTGATCACCGCATTTTTACTTATCGCGGTTATGCCTGTTTTAGCAGGCGCAGTGACCATGGTATTAACCGATAAATATTTTGGTACGAGCTTTTTTGATGCGGCGGGTGGTGGCGATCCGGTGATGTTCCAGCATATTTTCTGGTTCTTTGGTCACCCTGAAGTTTATATTATGATTTTGCCGAGTTTCGGTATTATTTCTGCCATTATCCCTGCTTTTTCGCGCAAGAAACTCTTTGGTTATAGCTCTATGGTGTACGCCACGGCATCCATTGCTGGGTTAAGCTTTATCGTCTGGGCACACCACATGTTCACCACGGGGATGCCTGTCGCAGCAGAGCTATTTTTCATGTATTGCACCATGTTGATTTCAGTCCCTACGGGGGTGAAAGTCTTTAACTGGGTGGCAACGATGTGGCGAGGATCATTAACTTTTGAAGTGCCAATGTTGTTTGCTATTGCGTTTATTGTGCTCTTTACCATTGGCGGTTTTTCTGGATTGATGCTCGCTATTACGCCTGCTGATTTTCAATATCATGATACCTATTTTGTAGTTGCCCATTTCCATTATGTGTTAGTCACTGGCGCTATCTTTTCGATCATGGCTGCTGCCTATTATTGGTTACCAAAGTGGACTGGACACATGTTTGATGAGCGTTTGGCGCAATGGCACTTCTGGTGTTCGCTGATCTCGGTCAACATCTTATTTTTCCCAATGCATTTTTTAGGATTGGCGGGTATGCCACGTCGTATTCCTGACTATGCCCTGCAATTTGCAGATATTAATGCCGTGGTCAGTATTGGTGGTTTCTTGTTTGGGGTCTCTCAATTGATATTTATCGCGGTCTTGGTGAAATGTATTCGAGGGGGAGAAAAAGCACCTGCCAAACCATGGGAAGGTGCTGAAGGGTTGGAGTGGACAGTCGCATCACCTGCGCCATATCACACCTTTTCAACACCGCCCAAGATTGATCCTTAGGAGGCGTGATGGATGAGCCGAAAAAACAGCGATCATTGTGGGGGTTAATTGCCGCAGCAGTTGGGATGTTTGGCTTTGCTTTTGCGTTGGTTCCCCTTTATGACGTGTTTTGCGATATCACGGGGATCAATGGAAAAACAGCTACAACACCCACAGAAACCAGTGATCGAGTGGATACCAGCCGAGAAGTGACGGTTGAATTTGTTGCCTACATTAATCCAGGTGTGAGGTGGCAATTTACGCCTCAGGTAAAGCAAATCACGGTGCATCCTGGTGAAACAAAAATCATTAAATACGATGCGAAAAACTTAAATAAAGTCGCCACTATCGGACAAGCTGTGCCCTCGGTAACACCGGGCGTAGCGGCGAAGTATTTCAATAAAATCGAATGTTTTTGTTTTAATCATCAGCCTTTAGAGGGTGGTGAAAATGCAGAATTGCCGTTGGTGTTCTATATCGACCCTGACTTGCCGAAAGAGATAGAAACACTGACTTTAGCTTACACCCTATTCAACGTTGCAACGGACAAGGATAACCCTGTGATTGAGCAACACAGTGAGGTGGATAATGTCAAAGCCCTATAGTGAAACCGATAACTTACCGCCAACAACGAAATATTATGTCCCCGATGAAAGTGCATGGCCCATAGTGGGGGCAATTGCTTTATTTCTTATAGCGTTAGGTGCTGGCGCGACTGTCGGAGATCTGTTTGGCGGTCAAGGTCCTTGGATCTTATTGGTAGGTGTGGGGCTAATTTTATTAATGCTAGTGGGTTGGTTCCGTGATGTGATCCGAGAATCTATGGCGGGGCTTTATAGTGCGCAGATGGATCGCTCGTTTCGTCAGGGAATGAGCTGGTTTATTTTCTCAGAAGTGATGTTCTTCGCTGCTTTCTTTGGCGCGCTATTTTATGCCCGAATGATTGCTGTGCCATGGCTGGGTGGTGCAAGTAATAATGTCATGACCAATGCGGTGTTGTGGCCGGACTTTGTCGCCATGTGGCCATTGGAAAAAACGCCAGATGGCACCGAAACCCAAGCGATGGGGCCAATAGGTTTGCCGCTTTATAACACCATTTTATTACTGACATCATCGGTGACATTACATTTTGCTCATACTGCATTAGAGCAAAATAATCGTCCTCGATTGAAGTTGCTACTGTTGCTTACAGTATTACTAGGCGCGGTGTTTGTGTACTTACAAGGTGTTGAATATGTCCATGCTTATGAAGACATGAACCTACGATTAGATGCAGGGATTTATGGTAATACCTTCTTTATGTTAACTGGGTTTCATGGCGTTCATGTCACGCTTGGTGCGATTATCTTGTTTATTGTGTGGTGTCGAATTTTAAAAGGGCACTTTACGCCTGAACATCATTTTGCATTTCAAGCAGGCGCTTGGTATTGGCACTTTGTTGATGTGGTGTGGTTAGGTTTATTTCTGTTTGTTTATATTCTTTAGTGTTTATTTTGAAGATACAAGATTAATACGGGCGAGGGTTGGGGGTGATAACCCCAGTTAATAAAGCAATCACAATCAGGCTAAAAACAACGACAGATAAGCCAATACGCCAGCCTAAGTAATGCGACATTGGGCGTGATGATTGACCTTTTAACATGATTGGGAGGGCTTTAAAAAGATTGACGATGATCACCAGTAATAAGCCGATAAGCAGTATTTTTATCAACATCGAAAGCCTCTGATTGAATAGGGGTGATAACACATTAAGCGCTTATTTAAGGATAGCTGTTTTCAACCAATAGGGATGGAGGAAACATCGATGCGAAAAGTTGCTTTTGTTATTTTTACTTTCATCGTGGTGTGTATGTTAGGGCGATTAGGCTTTTGGCAATTAAGCCGAGCAGCTGAAAAGCTTCAATTACAGCAGCGAGTCGAAGAAACGATTCAGACCGAACCTATCTCTGATATTACGCAATTACCCAGTACGCCCGTTTGGCATAATGTGGCGCTTACTGGCGTGTTTGATAATCAGCATCCGATCTTACTTGATAACCAACTAAATAATGGTCAAGCAGGCTACCATTTTTATCTCCCTTTCCTTAGCCAAGGTCAATGGATATTGGTCAATCTGGGCTGGATTGCCGCGCCTCCTTATCGTGAGTTATATCCCGTGTTACCACAATTTAGTGGCGAAAAAGTCATTACCGGTCTAATTGCACCAACCACCTCATTATTACAACTCAAACCAGAATCATCTGCCGTGAGTTGGCCGTTACGGGTACAAAATATTGAACCGGCATGGCTGTCACAACAATTAAATCGCGCTCTACCGCAATGGGTGGTTCAAATTGCAGCTACGAATCCTCTCGCGCTTAAACAAAATTGGACCCCTATCGTGATGAAAGCAGATAAGCATTATGGCTACGCCACGCAGTGGTTTGTTTTAGCCTTTGCGGTATTAGGGATGGCTGGGTGGTGGCTATATAAGAGGGAATAAGGAATGAAAAAATATCAGGTTTTAATGTTATTAGGTGTGATGTTTTTACTGCCTATCATCCTAGCGAAATTAATCTTAACCCAACAGTGGTATAGCGGTGGTGTCACCAATAAAGGTCAATTATTAACTCCACCGTTGACGGCAAATTGGCTTGCGTCTGGAAAGTGGCAACTTATTTATTGGTTGCCTCAACAATGTGATAGCCGTTGTGAAGGTGCATTATTTCACTTAAAGCAAATGCCTCTTGCTGTTGGGGCTTATCAAGATCGGGTGAGAAGTGTTTTGCTGCTCGCCCCCGTTGAACCAACAACCGTCGTTCCCGTTGATGTTGAAAATCTGCAACGCTATCGCAGCAACACAGCAGAATATGAGCAATTTGCGCCATCTCAATATGGACTCAATGCAGTATACCTAGCCGATCCTCATGGCAATGTGATGATGGCCTATCCGCTAGAGGCTGAACCACAGGCCATTTTAGCACAAGGTAAAGACATCTTACGTGATTTAAAAAGGCTGCTAAAAGTATCAAAAATTGGCTAAATGTCATAAATAGTGGGATTGATTATGCATAAAACGCAAAAAGATAAACCGTTCTACTTTTTAGTCACCGCTGCCTTTTTTCTCTCTTTGATTGTGGTTGGGATGGGGGCTTATACGCGGTTAACGGATGCGGGTTTAGGGTGTCCCGATTGGCCTGGCTGTTATGGGTTCATGTCAGTACCGCAAACGGAATCACAATTACAAGCAGCACAAGCGATTTACCCTGATTCGCCTGTTGAACCGGTAAAAGCATGGAATGAAATGGTACATCGCTATATTGCAGGCTCGCTAGGTCTTTTGGTGGTAATGATTGCTGTGATGGCATGGAGTCGAAGTGGACGGCCTAAATTGTTACCCAGTGTGTTATTGGGTGTGGTTTCTTTTCAAGCGTTACTTGGAATGTGGACGGTTACCATGCAACTTATGCCTGTTGTAGTGATGGCGCATTTGTTGGGCGGTTTTACTATTGTATCGTTATTGTGGCTACTACGTTTACGGATTCAACCTAACCCCCTTTTCTATCAAGAGGGTTTTAAACCCCATTTATCATTATCACATCGATATTTAACGGTACTCAAAAGCGCAGCAATTGCAGTTTTAGTTGTTGTGATAAGCCAAATTGCATTAGGAGGCTGGACAGCGGCTAATTATGCCGCCGTTGTATGCACACAATTACCGATATGCGAAGGGGATTGGCAGGGAATATTTGATCCTCGCGCGTTTGAATTGATTCAACCTCAACACAGTAGCTATGAATATGGCGTTTTAGATTATGCCCAAAGGGTCTCTATTCATGTTACTCATCGTATTGGTGCAATTATCACAGCGGTTTTGGTGTTGGTGTTGGCTGGGTTGCTGTGGCTTAAACCGCCCTTACGTCGCTATAGCATTGCGATGATAGGGGGATTAGCGATACAAATAATATTAGGCATTACCAATGTGCTTGCTAACTTGCCGTTACTGATTGCCGTTGCGCACAATGTAGTTGGATTAATCTTACTACTTACCGTTGTCACCACCTGTTATCGCCTGATATGCAATTGCCGCTCCCCATTAGAGGTAGAGTCTTTTGCATCGGAAAGCGCTACGCATGGATAAATCACAACGGCTTCATTCCAGTCGAGTTCGTTCGCCAGCGATAGCGGTTTGGCGTGATTACCTTACGATGACGAAACCAAAAGTCGTCGCCATGTTATTACTGACCGCATTAGTGGGCATTTATTGGCTTTATTTGTAGTACTTCTTACCTATCATTGGTGACTACCTTGGTATGGTTAGTCATCTCCGATGAACAACAGATCTTATACGCTTTAATCAATAAGACTTTTGTCGCCATAATCAACTGGTTAAACTGCTCTGCTATATAATAATAATTATCGCGGCAGAGGTAGTACGTGCTAGCAGCATTAAAAGACAAATCATTACATTATCAGGTGTTTGCATTAGCCCTGCCAATGGTACTTTCAAACATTACAGTACCGTTACTCGGGCTGGTGGATGCTGCTGTGATCGGACACCTTGATAAGTCGTGGTATCTCGGTGGCGTCGCGGTTGGCGGTACCATGATCAACGTTACATTCTGGTTGTTGGGTTTCTTACGCATGGCAACCACAGGGATTACGGCGCAAGCTTTTGGCCGAGAAGATAAACATGGGCAAGCGGCTATTTTTGTTCAAGGTATCGCGTTGGCATGGTTACTCGCGTTTATTCTTATTGCCTTACACCAACCTGTCAGCAGTGCTATTTTCCATTTCAGTGATGCTAGTAATGAAGTGAAAGTTTACGCAGAGCAATACTTTTCAATCCGTATTTGGGGAGCGCCTGCCGCTTTAGCAAACTTTGTCATCATGGGCTGGTTACTTGGGGCGCAAAATGCCAAGTTGCCAATGTGGCTTTTGATCATCACTAACCTTGTTAATATTCTTTTGGATGTTCTGTTTGTATTAGGCTTTGGCTGGAAAGTTCAAGGTGCTGCTTCTGCGTCGGTACTAGCTGATTATAGTGGTATGTTATTAGGGTTATGGTTTGTTTCTCGTCAATGGTTAGCGTTAGGTTTGCCGCCGTTAAAAGAAAAAATTATGGCTGCGCGACATGGTATGGGGCGACTACTTAAATTAAACCGAGATATCTTTTTACGGAGCTTGTGCTTACAAGCGACGTTTACCTTTATGACTTTCCAAGGTGCAACACTAGGCGATAATGTAGTCGCGGCAAACGCTGTGTTAATGAGCTTTTTAATGTTGGTGTCTTATGCCATGGACGGTTTTGCTTATGCGATGGAAGCATTAGTAGGAAAAGCCGTTGGTGCGAACAATCGTGATCAGTTAGGACGTTATTTAATTAACACTACATTTTGGAGCTTTATAATATCTGTTGCGCTTACATTGGCATTTTCTTTAGGTGGTGAGCGCATAGTCAGTTTGATCTCCGATCTTCCCGCGGTTCAAGCTGAAGCTGATATTTATTTGCCTTGGCTTGCTGCAGTACCATTAGTGGCTATGTGGTGTTTTTTACTGGATGGCGTCTTTGTTGGCGCGACGCAAGGGCGAGTTATGCGCAACAGTATGTTTGTTGCAACCAGTGGCTTTTTTGCCATTTGGTGGTTAATGGATAGCTATGGCAACCATGCATTATGGGCGGCGATGTTAGGTTTTATGGCATTACGTGGTGTGACATTAGCGGTTATTTTCGGTTACCAGTGGAAAAAAAATATTTTCTTATCTCCTGCATTAAAACAGTAAGTTAGATTTAAAATATACATTTTGTATTAATTTTGAGCAAAAAAAGCTATCAAACCTGATGGTCTTTTGGTTAAAATGCGAGCACTTTTTAGCCGGGTGTTGGATATGAAAAAGAATATTCTTGCTTATTTCTTACTGACTATTGCATTGGTGTTTAGCGTAAATAGCTTTGCTACTACCCATAAAAAAATGCATGTGACAGCGACAGCGTATAATTCTGTTAGGGCGCAGACAAGCTCACACCCTAACATTGCTGCATGGGGAGATAGGTTAAAACCAGGGATGAAAGTAATTGCCGTTTCACGGGATTTGTTGAAAAAAGGATTAAAACGAGGTGTAAAGGTTAAAATATCAGGTTTGCCCGGTGAATATGTTGTGCTGGATAAAATGAATCCCCGTTGGCGTAATAAGATTGATATTTACATGGGGAAAGACATTCGTGCCGCAAAACGCTGGGGACGAAAGAGAGTCACTCTCACCGTATTATAACGAGCATCTTGGTTTCAAAACGAAAAAGCCGCATCTTATATGCGGCTTTTTGATTTTCCGTTCATACTAAAAATTAGTAGTATGAATGCTCACCACGTGCGTGATCGGTAATATCACGAACGCCAGTTAGCTCACCTTCAAACTGTGCGAGTAGCTCTTTTTCGATGCCTTCTTTCAGTGTGACATCAACCATTGAACAACCATTACAGCCACCACCGAACTGTAAGATAGCAACGCCATCTTCAGTGATTTCTGATAAAGAAACGTGACCACCATGACCGGCAAGTTGTGGGTTAACTTGGGTTTGGATAACGTAATCAACACGCTCCATCAATGGTGCATCATCAGACACTTTACGCACTTTTGCATTCGGTGCTTTAAGTGTAAGTTGTGAGCCCATTTTGTCAGTAACAAAATCAATTTCAGCATCTTCTAAAAATGGCAGGCTTAGCTCATCAAGAAAAGCAGAAAATAGCTCTAGTTTGATTTCGGTGTCGCTTGCTTCAACCGCTTCAGGTGGGCAGTAGGATACACCACACTCAGCACTTTGAGTGCCTGGGTTAACAACAAAAACACGGATATTAGTACCCTCAGGCTGCTGGGCAAGAAGCTTGCCGAAGTGCTGCTGAGCGCTTTCAGTAATAGTGATCATTGACACGACGTAATACCTGACCTATTTAGTGAGTTTTCTCTATTCTACTCTTAGAGAGACGTTCTATCATCCCTAATATTAGCATTTTTAATTTCACCACGTTTTACATCATAATGCGCGACTTTTTTGTTATAAGTGATGACTATACGGGTTTTTCGGTATGACAAATCGTAATTATATCAACGCGCTTTACGCCTTGCTGGTGGAGTCTTTTGGTTAATAATGCCACGGTTGTTCCAGTTGTAACGACATCATCAACTAAGGCCACATGCTGCGGAAGCGCACAGTCTTTAATAGCAAAGGCATTGGCTAAATTAGTTTTACGTTGTTTTTTTGTCAGGGATTTTTGTGCTTGGGTATGGCGAGTCCTCACCAATACATTGTGATCAACTTGGGTACTAAGTTCACGAGCTAAGGCTAACGCTAAGTAATGACTTTGGTTAAATCCTCGTTGCCAATAACGCCAGCGGTGCAACGGAACAGGAAGCAATAAAGGGGCGGGGTCGGTAATTTGTTTTGCTAATTGTTTGGCTAATGGTTTTGCAAGCCAGAACTTTTTCCCAAATTTAAATTGGCTAACTAATTGCTGTAGAGGCGGTTGGTACTCACCTAAACGATACAATCGTTGCCAAGGTGGCGGAGTCGTCAAACACTGACCACAATATTGTTCAGCGTTTAAAGTCGTTGTACCACATCGTTGACAGTAAGGCGGGGATGGAAATTGAGAAAGACAATAATGACACCAATAATCATCATTGGGTTCGAGTGGTAACTGACATAAGCTACAGTGGCGAAATAATAGTTTACGGCAGGTGTGAGATAGCCAAGCCGTTGTGTTTTTTGGCATCATAAACAAAACCTCAAAAAACCGAATAAGGAAGTGTAATGGCGGTAATGCTTGATTGGCACAGTAAAGGTCAAGGCTCGGATCTGGTTCTCATTCATGGCTGGGGAATGAATGGTGCGGTATGGCAAGATGTGATCCCAGCCCTCGCTGAGCATTTTACTGTGCATTGGTGTGATTTACCGGGTTACGGTTATAGCGGTGATGTTACTGCGGAGTCCTTGGTCGAGATCACGCAAGCGGTATTAGCGCGCGCCCCTCAGAAAGCAGCGTGGTTAGGCTGGTCACTGGGTGGTCTAGTGGCAACGCAAGCGGCATTACTTGCACCTGAGCGTGTAACACAATTAATGACTTTAGCCAGTTCGCCAAGTTTTATGGCGCGAGAAAAATGGCGAGGGATCAAACCGGATGTACTCAGGAATTTTCAATCACAGCTCGCCTCTGATTTTAACTTAACGGTAGAGCGATTCTTAGCGTTACAAGCGATGGGCAGCCCGACAGCCCGACAGGATATAAAGAATTTAAAGCAAGCCGTACTTGAACGGCCGACGCCACAACCCTCAGCCTTGGCGCTGGGGTTAATGTTACTTGAAACCGTTGATCAGCGAGCAGAACTGTCATTGCTCACTCAACCTTGGCTACGAATGTATGGTCGCTTAGATGGCTTGGTACCCGTTAAAACAGAAGCTGCGATTAGCAAGCTCTGCCCACAGTCATTGAGTTATGTTTTTCAGTCGGCATCTCATGCACCGTTTATTTCACATCCTGATGAATTTATCGCTGCAGTGCGGCAGTTTATTGCTGAAGATGCTGTTGTATCTTAAAAATTACCGTTATGATTAAATAGTAACCACTTGGGTTTGTTTACTTTGCACATGGTGAATTTGTTTTCGGTATGAATATTTCTCCTCTACAAGCTGGTGGTGTGCCATTAGCCACAACGGTCAATCCGCCAACCGATCAAGTTGCGCGAGATAACCGAGTGCGAGAAAAAATTGTCCCGTTAACTGCAAGTAGCGCGGCGGCAGATGAAAAGCCAATAACCAGTGAAGAGAAACAGCTAAAAAAACCAAGTTGGGATCCGAGTGAACATCCGGATTATGATAAGCAAGATGATGAAATTTTAAAAGGTTATCAAGAGGATATTACCCGTCTTGTTGAACTGCTATCTGCCAGTAATTATCTTGAGAAAGACAGTGCACTGGGTTACAGCATGCACATTAAATTACCGCGAGAATTACTTGAGCAATTAGATAAAATTAATCAAAACGAGCGGACTAAAGGGGTGGTGGCATTTAAGTATGCACAAGCCAGTGTGCCAAACCCGCCAACAGAATATCTACAAGTGATTTGATTTCTAGTAGATAAAAGAAAGCCAGACATCTCGTCTGGCTTTTTGTTTAACCTAATAAGACGTTAGCTTATTTTTTCTTGGCATTAGCAAAGGCTGCTGCAAACGCACCACCCATTGCGGCATTACCGTTATCACGTTGACGAGGTTGGCTTTGTGGTTGACTTCGTGCAGGACGTGCTGAATTATCGCGAGGTTGACGAGTCGGCTTCTCTTGTCCTGGCTCATCAGACAGACGCATCGACATACCAATACGCTTACGCTGTAAATCCACTTCCATCACTTTCACTTTGACGATATCACCGGCTTTTACCACTTCGCGCGGATCTGAAACGAACTTATCAGACAGGGCAGAGATATGGACTAAACCATCTTGGTGTACGCCGACATCAACAAAAGCACCGAAGTTAGTCACGTTAGTGATCACGCCTTCTAATACCATGCCAGGGATCAGATCTTTTACTTCATTAACGCCTTCGGCAAAGGTGGCTGTTTTAAACTCAGGACGAGGATCTCGACCAGGTTTATCCAGCTCGCTAATGATGTCGGTTACCGTTGGTAAGCCGAAATCAGCATCGGTGTAGTCAGCGGCTTTTAAGCTACGTAGGAAATCGGTGTTACCTATGATCGCATCAACCGGTTTATTATTAGCAGCCGAAATAGCTTTAACTACCGCATAAGATTCTGGGTGAACTGCAGAGCTATCAAGTGGGTTTTTACCGTTCATTATCCGTAAGAATCCAGCGCACTGCTCAAAGGCTTTTGGCCCTAAACGGCCGACTTTTTTCAGGGCTGTACGCGCATCAAAGCGACCATTTTCATCACGGTAGTTCACGATGTTTTGTGCGATGGTGGAGTTCAAACCTGCCACGCGTGTCAGTAGTGCAGCAGATGCAGTATTGACATCCACACCCACGGCGTTTACACAGTCTTCTACGACAGCATCGAGGCGTTTCGCTAACATGCTTTGGCTAACATCGTGTTGGTATTGACCTACACCGATAGATTTCGGATCAATTTTTACTAACTCTGCTAATGGGTCTTGCAGGCGACGACCAATAGACACCGCGCCACGGATAGAAACATCTAGGTTTGGGAATTCATTTGCAGCAAGCTCTGATGCAGAGTATACCGATGCACCGGCTTCACTCACCATTACGCTCTGTACTTTTAGATTATTATCTTTAAGTAGTTTGGCAACAAACGCATCTGTTTCACGTGAAGCAGTACCATTACCAATCGCAATTAAGTTAACGTTATGCTTGTTGATTAAGGCTAAAACAACTTTGCTTGATTCTGCAATTTTGTTGTGGGGTTGGTGCGGGTAGATGGTGGCAGTATCGAGTAACTTGCCGGTTTCATCAACCACTGCAATCTTACTCCCTGTTCGTAAACCAGGATCGAGTGCTAGTGTGACGCGAGGACCGGCAGGGGCAGCCATTAGCAAATCTTTCAGGTTATCAGCGAACACTTGCATCGCGCCATCTTCGGCTTTTTCACGCAGTGCGCTCATCAGTTCGGTTTCCATGTGCATTAAAATCTTAATGCGCCATGCCCAACTTATCACTTGCTTACGCCATGCATCAGCTGGTGCCGAGCCCAGTTTTACGCCGTAGTGATCGGCAATAATCACTTCACAGTAAGAGCCTCGCACGCCTTCATCTTGGTTGGGATCAGCATTCAATGCTAATTGTAGGAAGCCTTCATTACGCCCACGAAATAGCGCGAGTGCACGGTGAGATGGAATGGTTTTTAATGGCTCGTTATATTCAAAGTAATCTTTAAATTTCGCACCATCGTGCTCTTTGCCATCGACAAGACGAGAAGTCAGTTCTGCTTGACCGTTTAACTGGCGACGGATCTTATCAAGCAAGGTTGCATCTTCAGCAAAGCGCTCCATTAAGATTGCGCGAGCGCCATCCAGTACTGTTTTGGTATCAGCAAAGCCTTGCTCTGGATTCAAAAATTGTTCAGCTGCTTGCTCAGGAGTGTTGTCTGGTTGGCTCCAAAGCAGATCAGCTAAAGGCTCAATACCGGCTTCAATGGCAATTTGACCTTTAGTGCGGCGCTTAGGCTTGTAAGGCAAGTAAAGATCTTCAAGACGGGTCTTACTGTCTGCTGTCTTGATTTCAGCCTCTAGCGCAGGGGTCAATTTACCTTGCTCAGTAATCGATTTTAAAATGACCTGACGACGATCATCGAGCTCACGTAAGTAGCCTAAACGTGATTCTAAATTACGAAGTTGGGTATCATCCAAGCCGCCAGTGACTTCTTTACGGTAACGGGCAATAAAAGGCACGGTGTTACCATCATCGAGCAGTGTGACTGCTGCATTGATTTGTTCATTTCGAACATTCAGTTCGCTGGCAATCAGCTGATTGATAGAGTTGCTCATCCGTAGGTATCTCTTGTTTATCGTTAAGCTTACATTCTACGTCTCCCGATGAGAGTGGCAAGTTTACCGATGTTAAGAGTGTGTCAGTGAGCAGAAAAAAGATCGGAAAAGAAGCCGTGTACATAACGAACGGCTTCTATCGTATGCAGTAATGATGATTTAATTACTCAATGTCGGTGTCGTAGCGGATTTCATTGATAAACCATTCTTTCTTGCCAAGCGGAGTGGTAACGACAATATCATCATCGACTTCTTTGCTGAGTAGCGCCCGTGCCATGGGAGAATCAATTGAGATATAGTCGTTTCTGCCATAAATTTCGTCAGGACCAACGATACGAAAGGTCTTTGTTTCTCCCGCTTCATTTTCAATTTCCACCCAAGCACCAAAGAAGACTTTGCCATCTTGTTGCGGGGAGTAATCAATCACCTTTAATACATCTAAGCGTTTACGTAGAAAGCGGACGCGACGGTCAATTTCACGCAAGCGTTTTTTATTGTATTGGTAGTCGGCATTTTCAGATCTATCACCCAGACTGGCAGCCCAAGTGACTTTCTTGGTCACTTCAGGGCGATCTTCACGCCATAGGAAATCAAGTTCTTTTTTTAATTTATTGTAACCTTCACGCGTCACCAGGTTGGTTCTCATAGCTATCCTTATAACATGACGTGAACGAGGAATGGGGCGATGATCTAACGCTTAGACGGATGGGTCAATAAGCGCAATAATAAATTGTCGCGGTAAGTTTCAAATTATGTAGAAATTAAAGATGAGATATAACAGAGAGCAGGTGTCTTTTCACTAAGATAAAACAGAGTGCAACCCTAGTTTTCACTTCATTTTAGCTTTTTTATAATTACTTAATTGACTCAGGCGCTTATCTGGCGCATAAAACGAATATACATACTCTGTTACATATTTGCCTGAAAAAAACGCAGGAAATTCTGAGTCTGTTTAGTGAGCTGACGTACACTACGGCAAAAGCTCAAGACCTCGACCGCTGAAGGTGGATTATGCAAGAAAATTACAAAATTCTGGTTGTTGATGATGACATGCGCTTACGCGCGCTATTAGAACGTTATTTATCTGAGCAAGGATTTCAGGTTCGAAGTGTGGCAAATGGCGAGCAAATGGATCGTCTATTAGCCCGCGAAACGTTTCATCTAATGGTGTTAGATTTAATGCTACCAGGTGAAGATGGCTTATCAATTTGTCGTCGCTTACGTAATGCCAATAACATGTTACCTATTTTGATGCTAACAGCAAAAGGTGATGAGGTTGATCGCATTGTTGGTCTTGAAGTGGGCGCTGATGATTATCTGCCTAAACCGTTTAACCCTCGAGAGCTGTTAGCGCGTATTCGTGCGGTACTACGTCGTCAAACAATTGAAGCACCGGGCGCACCGAGTGTTGATAGTAAGATGATTGAATTTGGCGAATTCCGTTTAAACTTAGGTACCCGTGAAATGTTCCGTGGCGATGTTCCTATGCCATTAACGTCTGGTGAGTTTGCGGTATTAAAAGCATTGGTTACTAATGCCCGTGAGCCGATGTCACGTGATAAGTTGATGAATATGGCGCGTGGTCGTGAGTATTCTGCAATGGAGCATTCTATCGACGTACAAATCTCACGTTTACGTCGTATGGTTGAAGAAGATCCAAGCCGTCCACGTTATATCCAAACAGTGTGGGGTTTAGGTTACGTCTTCGTTCCTGATGGTCGCGAGGCGTAAGCCATGCGTTTATCGCCAAAAAGCACATTTGGTCGAACGTTAATCCTATTAGCTGGCTTGCTTATCGCAAGCCAGATTTTTTCGTATCTGACCATAGTTAATTACGCCTTATTACCCAGTATTCAGCAATTCAACCGCATTTTATCTTATGAAGTAAAATTGATGCTTAACGATGAATTGGTGATGCCGGATGATCAATGTGTACACCTTGACCGTCCTCTTCGTCGTAAACTATTAGAAGAGTTAGGTCTCACCTTAGTCGCGCCTGGTAGTGAAGCGGCCAAACCTTTCCATGATGCGATGCATATCGGTTATCTCAGTGAGCAGATGACCAAAGATCTTGGTTCGCCAACCGATGTGCGTTTATTGCTCGGTGCTGACAGTTATGTGCTGTGGCTAAAAACCGATGCGATGCCGAATTTCTTAATGCGGGTCCCGTTATCCGAGCTGCAAGAAGAAGACTTTGCGCCGCTATTTCGCTATAGCCTGATCATTGCCTTTCTTGTGATTGCTGGCGGCTGGTTATTCATTCGGATCCAAAACCGTCCATTAATGGAATTGGAACAGGCTGCACTTATGGTGGGACGTGGTGAAACGCCGCCACAACTTCCTGAGCAAGGTGCCTCTGAAATTCGCTCAGTCACCAAAGCCTTCAATCAGATGTCACAGGGCATTAAACAGCTAGAAGACGATCGCGCACTGTTAATGGCAGGCGTCAGCCACGACTTACGTACACCATTAACCCGTATTCGTCTGGCTACAGAAATGATGTCACCTGAAGATAGTTATTTAGCGGAATCGATGATCACTGATACCGAAGAGTGTAACGCGATCATTAGTCAGTTTATGGATTATCTAAAATCGACCAAGAAGCAGGAAGAAGAAGATCTTGATCTGAATACCTTGTTGATTGATGTTGCGCATACTGAAGGCAGTTACGGTAAAACAATTGATCAGCAACTCGGTGAGATCCCAGGTTCGGTGTCAGCAAACGCAGTTGCGCTTAAACGTGCTGTCGCAAACCTTGTGGTGAACGCACAACGCTACGGTAAAGGTTGGGTGAAGATATCGAGTGGTGCTTCTGCTGATCGTAAATCTGTATGGTTTTGCGTTGAAGATGATGGTCCGGGTATTGCGCCTGATCAGGTCAATAAGATGTTCCAACCCCTTACGCGTGGTGATTCAGCTCGCGGTAGTGAAGCGGAAGGGACAGGGTTAGGACTTGCGATTGTGAAGCGTATTGTTGATCAGCATGATGGTGTTATTTTAGTGCGTAACCGCAGCGAAGGTGGTTTACGCGTTGAAGTGACGTTACCACTACATAAAATGAAGTAAGTCAGCAAATGAAAAGCCCACATTACCGCGCGGTAATGTGGGCTTTGTTGTATTTGTACTTTACCAATAACTAAGCGTTTGAGTAGTTTTCTCGTTGTCCTAGCCAGCGATCAATGATGGCTTTGGCGTTATCGGGGTAACTGTCATGAATATAGCGAGCCAGCTTCTGCACTTGTGGGATCATGTATTGGTCACGGATAAGATCGGCGACCTTAAATTCAGCAATACCGGTTTGTTTGGTACCTAATAATTCACCTGGGCCACGAATTTCTAAATCTCGTTGGGCGATCACAAAACCATCACTACTTTGACGTAATACCCCTAAACGCTTTTGTGCGGTTTTAGACAGGGGGGCGTGATAAAGCAATACACAGTGACTCGCAACTTTTCCTCGACCGACACGTCCACGTAGCTGGTGGAGCTGCGCTAAGCCTAATCGTTCAGGGTTTTCAATCACCATTAAACTGGCATTGGGTACATCCACTCCGACTTCAATCACGGTTGTGGCAACTAACAAATTCAGCTCACCAGCTTTGAAACTTGCCATCACCGCTTGTTTTTCTGCGGCTTTCATTCGTCCGTGTACTAAACCAATTTTTAAATCAGGCAGTAAACCCGTCAGTTCATCGGCAGTATCTGAGGCGGCTTGGGCTTCCAACACTTCTGATTCATCAATCAAGGTACATACCCAATAGGCTTGGCGTCCTTCATTAACGCAAGCTGATCGAATACGCTCGATAATTTCAGGGCGACGGGCATCGGGTAAGGCAACAGTTTGGATCGGTGTTCGGCCGGGGGGCAGTTCATCAATGACCGAGGTATCCATATCGGCATAAGCTGTCATGGCAAGAGTACGTGGAATGGGGGTTGCTGTCATGACTAACTGATGTGGATAGCGACCCTCATTGGCCCCTTTTTCTCGTAGCTCTAAACGCTGATGGACACCAAATCGGTGTTGTTCATCGATGATAACGAGTGCTAAATTTTCAAATTTAACGTGGTCTTGGAATAAGGCATGCGTGCCGACCACCATCTTCACTTCACCACTCGCAATACGGGCAAGTTCCGTTTCGCGCGCTTTGCCTTTCAGCTTACCTGCCATCCAACCAACCTGAATACCCATAGGATTAAGCCAGTTGGCAAAGTTGATGGCATGTTGCTCTGCCAGTAATTCCGTTGGTGCCATTAAGGCGACTTGAAAGCCATGTTCGATGGCGCGTAGGGCGGCAAGAGCGGCAACTAAGGTTTTACCTGAGCCAACATCCCCTTGAACTAAACGCATCATTGGTTGCGGCTTAATAAGATCGGTTTCAATGTCAGCGACAACACGTTGCTGCGCACCTGTTGGAGTGAACGGCAGACTATCGAGCAGTTGCTGCTTTAATGAATCTTTTGCGGCAAGTGGCCAAGCACTATGTTGTTGTCCTTTGCTGCGCAATGCCAACATCGATAAATTTTGCGCCAACAATTCTTCTAAAATTAACCGGTGTTGAGCAGGATGCTTACCTGCTTCTAATTGATCTAATGAGATATCAGGGGTTGGACGATGCATCGCACGTAATGCCTGCGCAAGCGTCATTTGACGGTCGTATAAACCTTCAGGCAGTAGTTCTGTCACCGCTGCCTTATCGAGCAAGTTGAGCGCTTGGTCGGTTAGGTTACGCAGGGTCTGTTGACGTAAGCCATCAGTGGTTGGATATACTGGTGTTAAGGTTTCTTCAACACTAAGCTCGGTCGGCTCTGAGAAAATACGGTAATCCGGATGAATGATCTCAAGACCGAATTTACTGCCTTTGATTTCGCCGTAAGCCTTAACTTGTTTACCTTCAGCAAAGCTATTTTTCATTGCTGCATTGAAATTAAAAAAGCGCAGCGTAACAGAGCCTGTGCCGTCTCCAATTTTTACTGCCAGCATTTTACGTTTACCAAAAGTAATACTGGTATGGTGGACTTCACCTTGAACGGTCAAGTGTTGCCCTGGCATGGCTCGATTGATAGGCCAAATACGAGTGCGATCCTCATAGCGCAATGGTAAGTGAAACAGTAAATCTTGGACATTATGGAGCCCAATCTTTTCCAGTTTCTCTGCCATTTTTGCTCCAACGCCAGAGAGTTCAGCTAGCGAAATAGTATTGAGGAGTTGTCCGCTCATTACTCGTTATTCTCCATTGCGGGTTGGCGTTTTTTCATTTTCTTCGCTTGCATGGCTGCCCACCATGCTTCATCAGCAACAATCTGACCTTGATCATCGAGTTGTGGGTAAGGTAAGCCCTTTTGTTGTGCGACTTTAGCAAGAACAGGATGCCCGCGTTCAAATAGGATTCGGTTAACGACATCATCTGGTAGTAAGGTTTTTTCACGCTCATACATACCAGCATTTTGACGTTGGCGTTGTGCTTCGTACAAAATCAACGCGCTTGCGACTGACACATTTAATGACTGCACCATACCGACCATTGGAATGATGATATCTTGATCGGCCATCGCTAGCGCTTCAGTTGTGATCCCGTTTTTCTCTCCGCCTAAAATAATCGCTGTTGGTTTGGTGTAATCAACATCACGAAAATCAATCGCAGTATCAGATAGGTTGGTAGCCAGTACCTGCATGCCTTGATCTTTTAATGCTTGTACGGCTTCAACCATAGAATCATGGGTATCTAATTCAACCCAGTTACGCGCACCAGCCGAAGTATGGCTTAATACTTTCATCCCTTCTTTGGGCCAAACGGCATGGACTTTATGTACACCGACAGCATCAGCTGTGCGGATTATCGCTGAGACATTATTTGGTTTGTGGACTTCTTCCATACATACCGTCAGATCGGGCTGACGCGTTGCCAATACTTGGTGGATACGTTGAAAACGATCTGGGGTCATGGAGGTTACCTAATGAAAACAAATGAGATAGGTTAATGATAATAAGGCTTTATTGCCAAATACACAAAACGCCCAATAAAGGGCGTTTTTATGATGAAAACTGTGCGTATCTTAACGCTTAGTTTTTCTGGCGCGCGACACGTACGACATTTGGCATAATACGAATTCGACGCATAATGTTGGCTAAATGAATGCGGCTACGTGTGGTTAACTTTACGGTGATGGTGTATAAACGGCCATCTTTTTCTTCCGTCGCTAAGCCTTGAATATTCGAGCCTGTCGCAGCAATAGTGTTAGTGAGATCGGCTAATGCACCTTGGTGGTTTTGCATATCAACTTTCAAGCTGGTAACAAATTCCTGATCGAAGTCTTCACTCCATTCTACCGCCATGTACTTATCCGGCTCTTTACGATAACCACGGACATTGGCACATTCTTCACGGTGGATCACTAAACCTTTCCCTGGACTAACATGGGCAATGATTGGATCGCCATGGATCGGATGACAGCAGTTAGCAAAGGTTAATAAAATGCCATCAGCGCCTTGAATTGGTAAGCGACGATCATTTTCTTTTGGCGTGAGCTCATCGACATTGCCTAACAAACGACGAGCAATGACCACACTCATCACTTCACCTAAGCCGATTTCAGCGAGAAGATCATCCATTGAGCTGAGTTTGAGATCCGACAATACCTTGGTAATATTTTCGTTAGCAATATTATCAATATTAGTGCCACCAAGAGCATGGTTTAGCAAGCGACGACCTAAAGTAATCGACTCGTCACGACGCATGGTTTTCAGCACTTGGCGGATCTTCGTGCGGGCACGGGATGTCACCACGTAGTTAAGCCATGCAGCGTTAGGTCTAGCGCCAGGAGCACTAATGATATCAACGGTTTGACCGTTTTTAAGTGGTTTGCTTAGTGGATAAGGTTGGCGATCAACGCGAGAGCCAACACAAGCATTACCGACATCAGTATGCACGGCGTAAGCAAAATCTACCGCGGTTGCGCCAACAGGTAATTCAACAATACGGCCTTTCGGGGTAAAAACGTAAATCTCATCAGGGAAAAGATCGGATTTTACGTTCTCAATAAATTCAAATGAGCTACCTGCACTTTGTTGAAGTTCAAGTAAGCTTTGCATCCAACGCTGGGCTTTAACTTGCGCTGTAGTACCTGAGCTTTCGCCATCTTTGTAGGTCCAGTGCGCAGCAACGCCTTTGTCTGCCATTTGATCCATGTCTTCGGTACGAATCTGTACTTCAACGGGAACACCATGAGGGCCAACAAGCGAGGTATGCAGCGATTGATAGCCATTGGCTTTCGGGATCGCAATGTAGTCTTTCATGCGGCTAGGACGGGGTTTGTACAGGTTATGTACTTGTCCTAATACGCGGTAGCAGGTATCTAAATCACTCACAAGTACACGGAAAGCATAGATATCCATGATGGAGTGGAAACGCTGCTCTTTGTTCTTCATCTTGTTATAGATAGAGAACAAGTTTTTCTCACGGCCTAATACGGTAGCGTGAATTCCCGCATCACTGAGGCGACCCTCAATTTCAGCGTGAATTTTATTGATCATCTCTTTACGGTTACCACGCGCCGCAGCTACCACTTGCTTTAATACACGGTAGCGATTTGGGTATAACGCTTCAAAGCCAAGCTCTTCAAGTTCAGATTTGATGTTATGGATACCCAGACGGTGGGCTAGAGGAGAGAATATTTCAAGAGTTTCGCGGGCAATACGACGACGTTTATCGGGGCGAAGGGCACCGAGTGTTCGCATATTGTGGGTACGGTCAGCCAGCTTAATCAAAATTACGCGAATATCATGCGCCATTGCCATGATCATTTTGCGGAAGTTTTCAGCTTGTGCTTCTTTTCGATCTCGAAACTTTAATTTATCGAGTTTCGATACGCCATCGACCAATTCTGCGACAGTGTCGCCAAAACGGCTGGCGAGATCTTCTTTAGTGACCTCGGTATCTTCGATAACGTCATGAAGCAATGCCGCCATGAGCGTTTCAATATCGAGACGCATTTCCGCCAAGATGCGAGCAACCGCAACGGGGTGGATAATATAAGGCTCGCCAGTGGAGCGAGTTTGCCCTTCGTGTGCGTCGCGAGCAACGAGAAAAGCCTGCCTAAGAGCCTCTAGCTGAGGCTCTGGCAGGTACTCGATTGCGACTTCTTTCAGGCTATCAAAAAGATACAATTCGCCCGGTTCCCTGATTAACGGTGGTCGCCAGCAATAGCACTAACTGCTGCTAATTCAGCAGCTTCTTGCTCTTGCAGTTCCTGACGCTCACGAGCATCAAGGATATCTTTAGTAATTAGGCCTTCTTCGATTTCACGAAGTGCAATTACTGTGTACTTGTCGTTTTCTTCAGGAACCAATGGATCCTTACCGCCGGTTTGCATTTGACGTGCGCGGCGAGCAGCAATTTGGATCAGATCGAAACGGTTGCCAATTTTATCAACAGCGTCTTGAACGGTTACGCGTGCCATGGAGGACTCCAGTGGTTATTAAATTAGGAATAGAAAATTGTACAAAATAACTTACTGATCTGCTAGTAGTGCAGACAACATGCTCTTATATTTAGCAGCTTGTTTGTCTTGCTTCAATCGTTCAGCACGAATAATTGCTTTAAAGTCGATTAAAGCAACATCAAAATCATCATTTACGATAACATAATCATACTCATCGTAGTGTGAGATTTCTGAACGAGCTTCTTGCATACGACGTTCAATAACAGCTTCGCTATCTTGACCGCGCGCATTTAGACGACGCTCTAATTCCTCTTTTGAAGGAGGAAGGATGAATAAGCTCTTAGCCGCTGGCATTTGTGTGCGAATTTGACGCGCACCTTGCCAGTCGATATCAAGGAATACATCAATTCCTTTATTTAATTGCTCTTCGATCCATGGGCGTGAAGTGCCATAGTAGTTGCCGAATACTTCTGCATGTTCAAGGAATGCACCTTGTTCTACCAAGTCAGTAAATTCTTCTACGCTAACGAAATTGTAATGAACACCGTGTTCTTCACCCGGGCGCATACCACGAGTTGTGTGGGACACGGATACTTTCATGTCATAGGTCGGGTTTGTTTCAAGAAGGGCATTAATCAGACTTGATTTACCAGCACCGCTTGGGGCCGACACGATGTATAGAGTACCTTTGCTCATTGCCTATTTTCACTCAGTGATAGAAGGGCGCGAAGATTATCATGATCTGCGCATAATTGAAATTAGCTAGTTGCTGGAAAATTCATCTTTTTGTGCGATATAGCTTAAGCCTAGTTGGCTTTAATGCGTTTTTCATAATTGCAGCAGCTAATCAACGACAACCAAGGAAGCAATGGCTTCCTTGATTGAGCGATTATCGAGTTATTCGATATTCTGGATTTGTTCGCGCATTTGTTCAATCAAGACTTTAAGTTCAACTGCAGAAGCTGTGACTTCAGTGTTGATTGATTTTGATGCGAGGGTGTTAGATTCACGATTGAACTCTTGCATCATGAAGTCTAAACGACGGCCACATGCGCCACCTTTTGCGATGATTTTTTGGGTTTCTTTCACGTGAGAATCAAGGCGATCAAGCTCTTCTGCGACATCACTCTTTTGCGCGAGCATGATCAGCTCTTGTTCAATGCGGTTCGCATCAAGATCAACTTTTGCCTCTTCAAGGCGAGACATAATGCGCTCACGCTGCCAGTTGATGATTTCTGGCATCATAGTGCGTACCTTGGTTGCTTCAACCGAAATAGCATCCAGACGTTGGTCGATAAGCTGCTTCATGTTATCGCCTTCGCTTGCACGTGCGGCAATGAAGTCATCCATAGCGAGTTCAAAACCCGTCAGTAGATCTTTGTTAATCGCATCTAAGTCTTGCTCTGGCGCTTCCATCACACCCGGCCAATTAAGGACTTGGAATGGGCCGATATTACCTTCACCCGCGGTTTCTTTTACCCATTTAGCAGCAGTAATAACTTGTTTTGCTAACGCTTCATTGATGGTTAGTGCTGTGTTTGCGGCAATATTGGCTTCAAAACGTAGATTACATTCCACTTTACCGCGAGCAAGACGTTTACGGAAACGCTCACGTAATACTGGCTCTAAGCTACGGAATTGCTCAGGCATACGAATGTAGGTTTCAAGATAACGTTGATTTACTGAGCGGATCTCCCACACAGCAGTGCCCCAATCGCCTTTAATTTCGCGACGGGCATAAGCAGTCATACTATGGATCATGGCTTTTGGCCTTTTAGTTGAGAATGGTGCGACGACTAACTTACCGTTACCCACGATAAGTCTTAATTATTCATAACAGGTGCGTCGTTACCGGGTGTTGAGATTATATGCGATATTGGCCTCAAGGGGCTACTGTTTGTCAGCTTACGTTATCGTTTTCTCGTGCACTGAGATTGAGTTATCGCTATAATCGCCGGTTAATATCATCCAGCCAAAGGGAAATCCCGATGCGTCCAAACGGAAGAAGTGCGACTCAAGTTCGTCCAATCACTATTACTCGCCAATATACAGCCCATGCTGAAGGTTCAGTACTGGTTGAGTTTGGTAATACCAAGGTTATTTGTACCGCGAGTGTAGAAGAAAATGTTCCGCGCTGGTTAAAAGGCAAAGGCCAAGGTTGGGTGACGGCTGAATATGGCATGTTACCTCGTGCTACGCATACGCGTAACCGTCGAGAAGCTGCGAGTGGCAAGCAAGGTGGACGTACGATGGAAATCCAACGTCTTATTGCACGTAGCTTGCGTGCTGCGGTTGATTTAAAAGTATTAGGCGAGCAGATGATCACCGTTGACTGTGATGTTATTCAGGCTGATGGTGGCACACGTACCGCATCTATTACCGGTGCGATGGTTGCACTGGTTGATGCAATTAATTACATGCTAGAAAAAGGCATGATTAAGAAAAGCCCACTGAAAGGTATGGTCGCTGCGGTATCTGTGGGTATCTATAAAGGCGAACCTATTTGCGATTTGGAATATCTTGAAGATTCAGCGGCTGAAACCGACATGAATGTGGTGATGACAGAAGAAGGCAAGATGATTGAAATCCAAGGTACTGCCGAGGGTGAAGCCTTTAGCCATGAAGAATTACTGGCAATGCTGGCTCTGGCGAAAGACGGTATAACCGATATTATTTCGATGCAGAAGCAAGCGTTAGCAAATTGATATTAAGCGGTTCCTATTGGGAGCCGCTTTTTTTTAGCTAAAACTGAATATCAAGTGGAGTACTTGTTGGTTTTAGTTGTTACCTGATGAGTGTTAGGTAACAGGTACATTGTTAAAACACAGAGAAGTAGTTTAAGGAGACACAATGAAAGCATATCAGCGTCAGTTTATTGAATTTGCCCTAGAGAAAGGTGTATTAAAATTTGGTGAGTTCACATTGAAATCCGGTCGTAAGAGTCCGTACTTCTTTAATGCTGGCTTATTTAATACCGGTCGTGATTTAGCACGTCTTGGTCGTTTTTATGCTGAAGCTTTGGTTGATGCCAAGATTGAATTTGATGTGTTGTTTGGCCCAGCGTATAAAGGGATCCCGATTGCAACCACAACGGCAGTTGCCCTTGCTGATCACCATGATGTTGATACGCCATATTGCTTTAACCGTAAAGAAGCAAAAAATCATGGTGAAGGTGGCAATTTAGTCGGCAGCGCACTAGACGGTCGTATTATGTTAGTTGATGATGTGATCACGGCAGGTACGGCGATTCGTGAGTCAATGGAAATCATTAAAGCGAATGGCGCAGATTTAGCTGGCGTTTTAGTGGCGATTGATCGTCAAGAAAAAGGGCAAGGTGAATTATCTGCGATTCAAGAAGTTGAACGTGACTTTGGTTGTGCGGTTATTTCAATTGTCTCGCTAGGCGATGTGGTGACCTACCTTTCTGAGCAAGCAGGCATGGAACAACATCTTGAAGCGGTAAAAGCGTACCGTGCCGAGTATGGTGTATAAGTACGGCTTAAGAAAAAAGAGATAATAAAAAAGCGAGGGCTGAGGCTCTCGCTTTTTTGTGTCCGTCAACTAAGTATTAGCCTAATTGCGCACTTAATAGCTCCCAGTATTCATCAAAGTTTGCCGTTGGCTTGTATTTGAAGTTAGAGCGAACATAGCGGTTTAAACTGCCTTCTACTTGACCTAGAAGTTGTGCTGCTAAAACTGACTCATCAACAGGAAAGCCTTTACCCTCACGAATTTTACGCTCTTTTAAGATCTGGCGAAGTTGCGATTCAACACGTTCGAACAGTTGATTAATACGAGATTGAAGACGATCTTGTTCAAACATCAGAGCATGGCCAGTCATGATACGAGTTAAACCTGGGTTACGCTCAGCAAACATGAGGATGAACTGCATCACCATACGTAAACGGTTCAGTGTATCTTTTTCATCATCTAAAATGCGGTTAATACGCGTGGTAATTGAATCTTCAATAAATTCAATTAACCCTTCAAACATACGCGCTTTGCTTGGGAAGTGGCGGTAGAGTGCAGCTTCTGAAACTCCAACATTCGCGGCTAGCATTTTGGTCGTGATGCGTTGACTGCCTTGGTTGGACTCCAGCATATGCGCTAAGCACTGAAGTATTTCCTCGCGGCGATTGTTCTTTTTGGTGCCTGCCATGAATTATCGTTCCTTTACAAAATGAGACTGTCCATGGACAGTATGAAACCCGCCTATCTTAGCGATGCCTTGGCGTTGTGAAAAGTAGCGCAATCGAAATGTACGTATTTTTATTCGCAAAAAAAGCGCAAGCTGAAGAGGTTGCGCTTTGCTTTAATATGTTGCCTTTATTTTATCATCAAAATTGATAATACATGGCTAATTAGATCACGCTTTTTTAACATCAATAGCGATTAGCTACGGCCTGAATGACCAAAACCACCTTCGCCACGATCTGTGCTATTAAAATTTTCAACGATATTAAACTGCGCTTGTACCACAGGTAAGAAAACCAATTGAGCAATACGATCACCTGGTTCAATAGTAAATGTGGTTTCACCTCGGTTCCACACCGACACCATTAATTGACCTTGGTAATCAGAGTCGATAAGGCCAACAAGATTTCCCAAAACAATGCCGTGCTTATGGCCAAGGCCTGAGCGAGGCAGGATGGTTGCCGCAAGATTTGAATCGCCAATATGGATCGCAAGACCTGTTGGTACAAGATGGGTCTCACCCGGTGCGACGGTTAATGCTTCATCTAAACAAGCGCGTAAATCTAAACCAGCAGAACCTTCGGTTGCATACGCTGGGAGTGGGAATTCATTGCCAACTCGTGGGTCAAGAATCTTCAGATCAATACTATTCATATTTTGCTCTATTGTTTCGCTTGTTGGTAAAGGTTAATAATTTCATTGACTAATTGCAGCCCAAGCTCTGATTTGGCAGCAAGAGGTAGTGCTTTATCACCGTTAGACCAGTAAAGGTGTAGCGCGTTGTTATCACTATTAAAGCCTTGGTCTTGTACCGACACATCGTTGGCGCAAATCATATCAAGGTTTTTCTTTGCCAGTTTACCACGTGCATATTGCTCAACATCTTGTGTCTCTGCTGCAAACCCGACCGTAAATGGGCGGTTTTCTGTTAAGGCCGCTACGCTGGCAACAATATCAGGGTTTTTCACTAACTGAATCACCATCTCATCATTACCGTCTTGTTTTTTCATCTTTTGAGTTGCGAGATGAGCTGGACGGAAATCTGCAACGGCAGCACAAGCAATAAAAATGTGGTGATTAACGGCATGTTCAAGTGCCGCTTGGTGCATCTCTTGGGCACTACTGACATTAATACGCGTTACACCATCAGGTGTGGTTAAATTTACTGGGCCACTGATTAGGGTGACGTTTGCACCACGCTTTGCTGCTGCTTGAGCAATGGCGTAGCCCATTTTTCCTGAGCTGTAGTTACTTAGATAACGTACTGGATCAATCGCTTCTCGTGTAGGACCTGCCGTTACCACAATATTTAGACCACTAAGGTCTTGTGGCTGAAAAAAGTCTTCGCAGCAATGTACCAGTTGCATGGGTTCTAGCATACGACCAGGGCCTACATCACCACAGGCTTGCTCACCACTTGCAGGTCCCCAAATACGGCAGCCGCGACGTTGTAAGGTGGCAATATTCTCTTGTGTTGCGATATTGCGGTACATTTGCTGATTCATCGCAGGGCTAACAGCGATTGGTGCATCGGTTGCGAGACACAGTGTTGTCAGTAAGTCATTGCCCATCCCCGCACTCATTCGAGCAATCAGATCCGCGGTCGCAGGAGCTAAGAGAACTAAATCTGCCCATTTAGCTAATTCAATATGACCCATGGACGCTTCTGCGGAAGGATCTAGCAAGCTATCTGAAATGGGGTGGCCTGACACGGCTTGCATGGTGAGTGGGGTTATAAACTCTTTTGCAGCTGTGGTCATGACAATGCGCACTTGCGCCCCACGTTCAATAAGTCGTCGGGTGAGCTCTGCACATTTGTAAGCAGCGATACCGCCGCTAATGCCGAGAAGAATTTTTTTTCCTGCCAGTGTTTGCATTCGTCTGCCTGTGTCTTGGGCTTATAAATTGGCAACAAGATACCACCAAAGTAATTTTTGATCATCGATTCGGATCAACTCTGAATTGAATGGGAAGTTGTATGCCTCGCATTTTGAGTACTGAATATTTTATTGATTACTTTTTCGCTGTGACTGTTTTCTAAAAAAGCGTCTTGTTAGGTTGTGATAATGGTGTCGGCTGTTTTGCTAGTGGCATATCAATGGGAGGGATTATGTCATTAAAGCAATTACCAGCCGCATCGCGACCGCGAGAAAAATTATTATCTCATGGCTCTGATGCATTAACCGATGCTGAATTATTAGCCATTTTTTTACGCACCGGTACTCAAGGAATGAATGCACTGGAATTAGCGACCCATTTACTGGATGAGTTTGGATCTCTTCGAGCACTGCTTGGTGCTGAAAAACAGATATTTTGTCAGGTTAAAGGTTTGGGACCGGCAAAATTTGCACAATTGCAGGCAGTTTTAGCTTTGAATGAGCGGTATCTAGAAGAAACTTTAAAAAAAGATGATGTCCTCACAAGCCCGCAAAATACCCGTCGATATTTAGCGAGAAAATTACGTGATAAACAGCGTGAAGCCTTTTATATCCTGTTTTTAGATAACCAGCACCGAGTGATCACAGGAGAGGTTTTATTTGAAGGAACGATCGATTGTGCGAGCGTTTATCCACGTGAAGTTGTAAAAAGATCACTAGAACTTAATGCAGCAGCGCTCATTTTAGCGCATAATCACCCATCAGGCGTCGCTGAACCTAGTCAGGCTGACCGTCGAATAACGCGCAAAATCAGTGATTCGCTGGCTTTGGTCGATATTCGTGTTCTGGATCATTTTGTTGTTGGTGATGGAGAGATTGTTTCTTTCACCGAGCGTGGTTGGCTATAAA
Source organism: Photobacterium sp. GB-1 (assembly GCF_003026165.1). Taxonomy (NCBI): domain Bacteria; kingdom Pseudomonadati; phylum Pseudomonadota; class Gammaproteobacteria; order Vibrionales; family Vibrionaceae; genus Photobacterium; species Photobacterium sp. GB-1. Next base: position 63,194 of record NZ_PYOB01000007.1, read on the forward strand.
ATAGCCGATTTTTCGATAAAAAAGTGAGAAAGGATCTGCTCGGGACTTGAGCAACTGGTTTTGACTTAGTATAATGCGCGACCTTTGATAGCTGTGGTTATCTGTGAAAATTATTTTTACAGTGAATTTCTACAGTAGATATCGAGCTGAAACGATTTGGAGAAGACAGTAATGTCCCGAGTATGCCAAGTAACTGGTAAGCGTCCTGTAACGGGTAACAACCGTTCACACGCACGTAATGCCACCAAGCGTCGTTTTCTGCCGAACCTGCAAACTCATCGTTTCTGGGTAGAAAGCGAAAAACGCTTCGTTAAACTACGCCTTTCTGCGAAAGGCATGCGTATCATCGATAAGAAAGGCATTGATGTCGTTCTTGGTGAAATGCGTGCTCGCGGCGAGAACGTTTAAGAGGATTTAAAGAATGGCTAAAGGCATTCGTGAGAAGATCCGTCTAGTATCATCTGCTGGTACAGGCCACTTCTACACTACCGACAAGAACAAGCGCAACATGCCAGGCAAATTTGAGATCAAGAAATTTGATCCAGTAGTTCGCCAGCACGTGCTTTACAAAGAAGCTAAAATCAAGTAATTGGTTTTATCAATCTTTGATAAAAACCCAGCCTAGCTGGGTTTTTTTATATCTATTACTTTTCTATTTAACACCGCTGACTTCCTTTCTGTTACTTATTTATCTGCCAATGGTGCAATGACCTTACCAGTGTTATCTTTATTCTCATTAAGATAAGACAGGAATGGATGAATGCGCTTAACTCGACGTGGCTGGAATAACATTATCATCATTGGTGTATTGTGCTTTATCGCGATAATTAAATTGCCCGATTTACTTCGCGAACGATTTACCCCCAAAGAAGCGGTGACAAAAACTGTAACCGAGCAAGTAAATAATATTCCCAATACTGTTTTTGTCCTCTCGCCAGATCTTTTGATTCAGCGAGTTGTTTTTCCACATTTTACGGTTAAGAAAAGTAACGGGCAGTGGCAAAGCTCGTCTAAGTTATCGATTTCAGCCAGTGAGTTAATACAACGTTGGCAACATCTACAAGGCACTGTGGTGGATGAAGCAACAATATCAAAGTTAAGTTTACAGTTACCGCCTCCACAGACGATAGAAGTTTTGGGGGAGCAACAAATAGAACCGATTCGATTAACAGTTTATGCCTTACCTAAATTTTGGTTGTTCAATAATGGTCAACAATGGGTTGCTGTGTCTGTTGCTGCGGATTATCTGTTTCCGACGTCTGTATCAAATAACCAATAAAAACGAGATTGAGTCATGCCTGAATTACCAGAAGTAGAAGTGAGTCGAATGGGGATATCTCCTCATGTCATCGATCAAACGGTAAAACAAATTATTGTCCGTAATCCTCGATTGCGGTGGCCTATTCCTGAAGCGATTAAAGCGATAGAAGGGCAAGTGATTCGTGGTGTGACACGTCGCGCTAAATACTTGTTACTAGAAACAGATGTCGGTTATGCGATTGTGCATTTAGGGATGTCAGGCAGCTTACGTGTTTTACCCGTCGGAACCCCGGTTGAAAAACACGATCACGTTGATTTGGTTCTGACTAGTGGTGAAGTGCTACGCTATAACGATCCTAGGCGCTTTGGTGCGTGGTTATGGGAAGAGAAAGGGGTAACACACCCTGTGCTTGAGAAAATGGGCCCAGAGCCGCTGAGCGACGATTTTAACGTAGAATATCTACATGAAAAAGCACAGGGAAAACGGACAGCAATAAAACAATTTATTATGGATAATCATGTGGTTGTTGGTGTGGGTAATATTTATGCCAATGAATCTCTGTTTGCGGCTGGTATTCACCCTAAACGTGCCGCTGGCAAAATCTCACTTGCTCTTATGACGAAGCTGGTGGCAGAGATCAAATCGGTATTAGCCTTTGCCATTCAACAGGGCGGTACGACATTAAAAGATTTTAAAAACGCAGACGGAAAACCAGGATATTTTGCGCAAGAGTTGCAGGTATATGGCAAGGCAGGTAAACCTTGCCCTAAATGCGGTAAGGCCTTAAGTGAAGCCAAAATAGGTCAACGCGCGACAGTGTTCTGCAGTGATTGCCAGAAGTAGGTTCGATAATAATTAACCTAGGTATCATCATTATTGAGTCAGTTGGTTTGGGATTAACCTTTGTTGATTGATCTAAAATGGTATTATGCCCACAGTATTTAGGTTGAGTAGCGCATAATGAAGCGTTATTGAGGATAGAAAAATGAAATATCTCATCACTGGTGTTGCTGGTTTTATTGGTAGTGCAATCACCGAACGTTTATGTGCTCAAGGCCATCAAGTCATTGGTATCGATAATCTTAATGATTACTACGATGTATCACTTAAACAAGCGCGTTTAGCTCGTATTGCTCATCCAAGTTTTACTTTTATCGAATTAGATTTAGCGGATCGTGAGGGTATTGCTAACTTATTTGCAGAGCAGCAATTTAACCGCGTTATCCACTTAGCGGCACAAGCAGGCGTACGTTACTCGATTGATAACCCATTGGCCTATGCTGATAGTAACTTGGTGGGACATCTCACGATTTTAGAAGGTTGTCGTCATAATAAGGTTGAGCATCTGGTTTATGCGTCTTCAAGCTCAGTATATGGCTTAAATCATAAGACACCGTTTAATACGGCAGATAGCGTTGACCATCCCATTTCACTTTATGCTGCAACTAAAAAATCTAATGAGTTGATGGCACATACCTATTCGCATCTTTACGGTGTTCCAACGACGGGCTTACGCTTCTTTACTGTTTATGGCCCATGGGGGCGTCCAGATATGGCATTGTTTAAATTCACCAATGCGATCATGGAAGGTAAAGAGATCGATGTGTATAACCATGGCGATATGCGCCGCGATTTCACTTATATCGATGATATAGTTGAAGGTGTGATGCGTATTCAGGATGTGATCCCACAGCCCAATGCTGATTGGACAGTAGAAACTGGCTCACCAGCAACCAGCTCTGCCCCATACTGCGTGTATAACATCGGTCACGGCAGCCCTGTAAAACTGATGGATTATATTGAAGCGTTGGAAGAGGCATTGGGCATTGAAGCGAAGAAAAACTTCATGGACATGCAACCGGGTGATGTTTACATGACGTACGCAGATACAGACGATTTATTTAAAGCGACGGGCTATAAGCCTGAAGTGAAAGTCAAAGAAGGTGTAAAAGCCTTTGTTGATTGGTATCGCGAGTTTTACAAAAAATAAGGAAAGGCGCATAAAGCGCCTTTTTTTAAATGTCTATTTTACAAACTTTTCTAATAATGCTTCAGTAATGAGTGGATCAACAAACTGACTGACATCCCCTTTGTGTAATGCGACTTCTTTAACAATGGTTGAAGAAATGAAGGAATTTTCTTCTGCTGGGGTTAAGAAGACAGTTTCTAGTTCTGGCATCAAACGACGATTCATATTGGCGAGCTGAAATTCATACTCGAAATCGGATACTGCACGCAGACCACGGACTAGAATGTTGGCGTTGCGCTCTTTAGCAAAATCAACCAACAGCCCTGAAAAACCAACAATCTCTACATTATCTAGGTGTTTGGTAATTTTACCTGCTAGTTCTACGCGTTCATTAAGATCAAACAGTGGCTTTTTACTTGGGTTAAAAGCAACGCCAACAATCACATGATCAAACATTGCAGCTGCACGCTCAATTAAGTCTAAATGACCGTTGGTAATAGGATCGAAAGTGCCAGGATAAATTACTCGAGTTGTCATAATTGTCGTTACTTCTTGTGCTTTAGGTGAAGACCTAAGTATTTATTTAGGACGTATTGGGCGTTTATACAAGCAATAATAAACCCATGCTTACCGTCTAGAAACCCAGCTTTAAGAATGTAAGTTCGAATAAAGCTAAACATAGAGTGGATAACAGCAGAGGCAATAGATGATTTTTTGCCTTTTAAAAACTTTTCTTCAGCCCAAAGCTCTGCATACTTTTGTTGTTTGCGCTGAAACTCAAAGAAATCTTCAAAAGTGTAATGTTCTAAATTACCCGTTAGTTTTTCGACTTTGCCATTAGCAGGGATCACAATAGACTCATGTACTTTGACGTCATTATATTGGGTTTCATTGCGACGATGTAAACGCGAGATCCAATCTGGATGCCAACCAGAATGATGAATAAATTTACCAAATGCTGTGCTGAGTCTATTAACTTGATAAACCGTATTGATGTGATTGCTTGCGACAGCTTGTTGAATCGATAGACGTAGCTCTGGCGTTACTCGTTCGTCAGCATCAAGCCATAAAATATAATCGCTCTCAACATATTGTTGAGCACGTTGACGTTGCATACCAAAACCAGGCCAATCATGACTGACAAAAAATTTATCAGTATATTGGCGTGCAATGGCTTCTGTTGTATCGCTACTGCCAGAATCAAGGATCACGATCTCATCAACCCAATCTTTTACTGAGTTTAAACATGCCGCCAGATGCTTGGCTTCATTTTTGACAATCAGTGCAACAGCAAGGCTTGGTTTGGTGTTTTGCTGGTTCATTGTTTTCTCACTGTGATTGGGTCAAAGTTAAGGGGTCGATGATGGTATCAAGTTGGGTGATAACATCCTCAACAGAAATTGCAGCCATAATATCACTGCCTTTCACTCGTGCTCCCCAAGGAAGTTCTGAGACAGGTTTGCCATAATGCTTTTCTGCAAATTGTTGATACACACTGACGACATATTGTTGGCTAAGATAAGGGCCTGTGCGTGTTGGATTACTATGCCCGTACAAACCGATCACTGGAGTGCCCTGTGTGGTTGCTAAATGGGCTGGACCTGAGTCGGGAGCGATAACAACCGTTGCGTATTTTAGTAATGCGGTTAACTGGATCAGGCTTGTTTTACCAATAAGGTTAGTAATAGGGTGATGGCAATGTTGTATGATCTTCTCACCTAACGTTTGCTCACGTTGTGTCGGTGAACCACATAGGATGACATTTAATCCTTTGCTAACGGCATGATCTGCAACGGCAGCATAGCGCTCTATAAGCCAGTTACGCTCATCTTTACTAGCAGCCGGTGAGATGATCAATGTTGGTTTGTTAGTATATTGCTGAGCAAAGGCCATATCTTCACTTGATAATGGGATCTGCCAATCTGGAGTTGTAAAAGGTACGCCTATGTAGCGAGCAAACTCAGCAAAGTTATCAAGTACATGAGAAGCATTTGTTTGTGGCAGCTTTCTATTCGTAAAGAGCCATTGTCCCTCTTTGGCTCTTTGGCGTGAAAAGCCAACTTTATAACGTGCTTTAATTCCTAAAGATAATAGGCTTGCGCGTAGCGCTACTTGCATGTCGAGTAAGGCATCAAACTTTTGACCTTTCAAGGTATTCCAAACTGCTTTGATCCCTTGCCAGCCTGCTTTTTTATCAAAACTAACCACCTTAACATTAGGCAGTGTACCCACAAGCTGAGCTTCTGTTTTGCCCACTACCCATGTAATACTGGTTTCTGGCCAATGTTTTTGGATAGCTTGTACTACAGCGATCGCATGACACACATCACCAATAGCGGATAGCCGTAAAATACAGATGGATTGAGGCGCAGTGGTAAACAAAGCCATAGTGATACCTAATAAAAAGTGGTTAGCGAATTATGCAGTTAGCGCTGGTAATTGTAAAATAAACCAAAATAAACAGGAGAAAGACAACAGTGCAGAAAATTAGCCATGAACAGCAAATGATATGGTTTGATGACAATTATTTAACTGTCGATCCGCATTGTTGCTTTGAGATTGATTTTTGGCGTCAACAAAATGCAATTGTCGGCTCGGCGCAAGGACGGGGCACGACTTGGTTCGTTGCTGGCGATAAAATGGAAATGGCATTGCGTCATTATCGTCGTGGTGGCTTATTTGGTAAGTTGGTGAGTGACAGTTATTGGTTTACTGGTTGGGATAAGACCCGGAGTTATGCTGAATTGATGCTGCTAAAAGTCTTACGAGAAGGTGGGGTAAATGTTCCTCGTCCTGTGGCCGCAAAAGCGGAAAAGAAGGGCTGTGTTTATCGCGCAGATATTTTGGTTGAGAAAATTCCTCATAGCCGTGATCTCGTTGCGCTACTTATCAAGTCATCTTTGCCAAGTTCGGTTTGGCGTCAAATTGGTATTATGATCCGTAAGATGCATGATCTGCAGGTTTGCCACACCGACTTAAATGCCCACAACATCTTGCTTGATATGAAGCAGCAAGTTTGGTTGATTGACTTTGATAAATGCTATCAGCAACAGGGTGAAAGTTGGAAAAAAGATAACTTAGCCCGTTTAGAGCGCTCATTTATCAAAGAAGTGAAGAAGCGTAATATTCAATGGCAAGCTCAAGATTGGCAAGCGTTATGCGATGGCTATCAACAAGGTTAGGGATGAAGTAGCGATGAGTGTGGGCTCTCATCGCTATAAATTTAATGCAGGTAGTCAGTAATGCTATCAATGGTGCGTTGCACTGCGCCCTGATTTTGCTCTACCACTTTTTTAGCGTTTTCTCCCATCACATGCTGACGTTCTGGGTTATCAAATAACTCAATCACTTGCTGTGTTAGCTCTGTGCTATCTTGACAGACTTCTATCGCGTTAGCTTGCAGTAGTTGCTCTGTAATATCGATAAAGTTGTAGTAGCTAGGGCCTGTGATAGCAGGTTTTCCTACTGCGGCAGGTTCGAGTAGGTTATGTCCACCGACTTTATCACCGATCAAACTTCCCCCGATAAACGCCACATCACTACTAGCAAGAAGTAATAGCATCTCACCCATGGTATCGGCTAAATACACTTGGGTTTGTGACGTAAATTCAGTGTTATTAGTACGACGATGAACGGACAATTGAAATTGCTGTTTTGCCAATATTTCAACATCATTGAAGCGTTCAGGGTGACGAGGAACGATGATGAGTAATGCATTTTCGTTGTGCTGCAATATCGTCTTAAAAGCCGTAAATACCTGCTCATCTTCACCTTTGTGAGTACTCGCAGCAATGAACACAGGGCGATCTTGACCCAGTTGTGAACGTAATTGTGCTGCGTGCTCAAAGACCGTTGGCGTAATAGTAAGATCGTATTTAATCGAGCCTGTTACCGTAACCTTCTCTTTGGCCGCTCCAATATCGATAAAGCGTTTTGCATCGTCTTGATGAAGACAAAGAATCCTATCGACATTATTGAGTAGTGGTTGGGTAAAAAACGCTGCCGATTGATAACGTTGAGCAGAGCGTTCTGATAAGCGAGCATTAGCTATTACAATTGGAATCTGCTGTTTTTTAACAGTTGCTAGCGTATTGAGCCAGAGTTCTTTTTCAACAATCAACATTAGTTTAGGTTGCACCGCTTTGAGAAAGCCTCTGACACACCAAGCAAAATCAATCGGCATGTAGCGGTGTTCAATCAAATCACCTAGCTTGGCTATTTGCTCCGCACCTGTGCTGGTTGTTGTTGTTACCACGATAGCTTGCGCTGGATATTGCTCTTTTAGCGCTTTGATCAGTGGCGTGATGGCAATCGATTCACCAACCGATGCGGCATGGACCCAAATAGGCTTCTGACCATTAACTGCAGGCGTAAAACCAAAGTGCTCTTTCCAACGCTTACCAAAACGAGGTTTCCCCGGTTTTTGTTTGTATAGCCCAAACAGAAGTAACGGGGAAGCCAGAGCAAGCAGTAAGGTATAAACGATTCTCAGTAACATATTCACTTACGCTTGTTGTAACTTATTGATCGCAGCAACCACTAAATCAGGTGTTAGCTCTGTTAAACACTTCAAATGACCTAATGGACACTCGCGCTTAAAGCATGGGCGACAACTGATATCGGTATTTAATACTTCAACATGCTTAGCTAGCGGTGGGGTATAACCCGGTGATGTTGAGCCGTATAACGCCACGATATTACAGCCAACAGCGGCTGAAATATGCATTAGGCCAGAGTCATTGCTAACGACGGTCTTACAGGCGGCAAGTAAATCAATTGCCTCGATTAAAGACGTATTACCAGCAAGATTTTGGCAATGCGTTTGCATTTCCTGCGGCAGGCTGGCTTTTATTTTATCGGTCACTTCACGATCTTTTGCTGAGCCGAATAACCATACTTGGTTACCTTGCTCTATCAGCGTTGCGGCAGCTTTTGCAAAATGTTGCTCCGGCCAACGTTTTGCAGGGCCAAATTCAGCACCTGGACATAAGCCAATCACGGTTCTTTCTTTGTTTAAGCCGAATTTAGTTATCGCTTCATTTTGAGTTGTGGCGTCGATGGTAAGTTTTGGATGTGGCATATCAGTTAAACAGCCCGAGCCTGTCATTTCCGTTGCCGGATGCGCGAGTGCAATATAGCGTTCAATCATCAAATTGAATGATTTTTTGTTATTGCGCAGATCATTAAGTAAACCGTAACGCATCTCACCTTTCCAGCCGGTACGAACTGGGATCTTGGCAAATAAGGGGATTAATGCTGATTTGGCTGAATTAGGTAAAACATACGCATGATCATAGTTGTCATCGCGAAGAATTTTACCTAATTGATAGCGAGCAAACAGATTGAGATCGCCATGGCCAAGCGGCATTTCAATCGCTTGATTGACCTCAGGCATGCGTTCAAGCACGGGCTTACACCAGCCGGGCGCCATCACATTAATGATAGCGTCAGGGTGAAGCTTTTTAAGCTCGGTATAAAGACATTGCGACATTACCATATCGCCAACCCATGATGGGCCAATAATTAATATTTTCACATTACAACCGTTGGTTTATACGCTTTGAAAGAAGTTCAGCTGCTGCTTTGTTGTTTCTTGGATTGAAAAATGGGCTTTTAATCGTTGTTGTGCATTCTGTCCCATTTCAACGCGTACTGTTTTAGATTCTGCTAATTGTTTAATTTTATCAGCTAATGCTTGAGGATTATTGGTTTCAACCACAAATCCGGTTTTACCTTCTTCTACTAACTCTTTACTGCCGCCAGTAGTTGTGACAACGGAAGGTTTTGCCATTGCCATCGCTTCGATAATTGTTTTGGGTAGACCTTCACCGCTAATAGATGGCTGCACTTGGATATCGGATGTCGCCATGATTTCAGGTACATCAGAGCGATAACCTAAAAAGTGAATACGATCCTGCATGCCACTGTTTGCTGCTAGTTGGTCATTTTCTTCCGTATCCATATCACGACCAACGAGTACCAGATGTAGATTGTCGATATCAGCTAATTGCTTAGCGGCATCAAGCAGAACATGCACGCCTTTGGATTTACGTGCATTGGCGACACAGGTAACAATAATATCATCATCGGTTAAGCCGATTTGCTCACGTGGCAGAGCATCTGCTTGATACCAAGCTAAGTCATGACCTTTATAAATGGTTTGAACTTTTTCAGGTGCTAGCTTAACAACGCTCCGTACAGACTCTGTAACCGCTTCTGCGACGCAAGAAATACCATTCACGCGAGGATGAAGATGGGTTAAATATGATGATGGGTCATGACGGTAAATACCACCAACAGTGCCACGGTAGCTAATAAGTTTTGTATCCGGAAAACCAATACAAGCAAACGCAGCGTTAGGGATAGTTTTAGAGTTAAGCGCATACACCACATCATAATGGTGTTGGCGTAGTTCATGACGAATTGTTTTTATTGTGTTGAAGCAAATTTTACGACTTGGGTAGCAATCGATAACCGTTATTCCAGCTTCACGAAAACGCTCGACATAAGGCGCATCACCTTGGGTGATAATCGTGACTTCGTGACCTTGTTTGACCATCTCGATACACATTTCGGCTTCTGGTCTAACGCTGTTCCAAGCATCCATATAGGAGCTTATTATCATTATTCTCATTATTTTGCTCAGTCGATTTAAATGTTTATCAAAATAAACGAGTAGGTTTATATTCTACAAGCTTTAAAGTCATCATACTCACTAGGAATGCCACAAAAGATAACATCTTCGCGATCGATTAGGTGGTAGTGAATTGATTGATTGTTCTTGATGAGAAAATTGTACATCGGGGCAATATAAAGCTCTCCCTTTTCCCATTCCTCTTGTGGCAAAGCAAGATAGTGCTGATAGGCCGTTTCAAAATCTTGCTGGTGGGCAAAATGATAAAGACCAGTACAGCATAAATCAGAGATTGCTCGTTTCTCTGCTGTTTCGACAACTTCAGTTGAGTGTGTTGAACGAGGCTTGGCAAAAGACCAGTTATCGCCGCTACCTTTAAATACTTCGAGATAGCCTTGACCTAATAAAGATAAATCGGGGTAAATGAAATCAGGTCTGAAGGTATCGATATTAAATATAGTGATTGGCTGGCTTTTATCTTGCTCAATTTGTTGTAAGCCAAGGTAGACGGTCTCCGCTTGCCCTCGGGTTTCTTGTGTCAAAGTCACGATGGAGAAAGATTGTATCCCTAGAGCTTTCGCACGTTGTTCCACAAAAATGGGTGTTTGGTAAACATCACGCACAATAAATAAAAAAGTCTCTGTTGAAAAATAGGCTTTGAAGCTGGTTACAGCATGGTCAAAAAGAGACATACCATGCGCATCTAGCATGTATTTAGGCTGCGTGTATCCAGCCTTAAAAAAGCGAGAGCTTAAGCCTGCCATCGGAATGATTATCATTGGGCATACCTTTTCAATATTTGGTAAAGTCTAAATGCGTTAGCAAAAAGTGCATCTTGGCGCTGCTGATCATCACTATGTAGCGGCAACATTGATAAAAATAATTGGATTTGCATCGCATACAAATTCATAGGGGTAAGATTAAATTTCTTTCCTACAATCTCAATGAATAGTTGTTGTAAATCTTGTTGTCTCTGAGTGCTTGGGATATGCAGAGTAATATCTTTATTCGTTATATCAACGTGATAGTAGCCAGCGATGATCCAATCATAGAGTCCTAGTACCGAGTGGCTTAACTTTGCAATATCGTAACGAGTATCCCCATAAATGGTGAGCTCATTATTCGGTGTCAATCCTCGTGGATCGATGGTCTTTATTCGATTGGTTCTAAAATCATATAAAATATTGCTAAAACAAAAGTCGCCATGCATGACTGATGGTTGCGATTTATCTGTTGGTAGCCATTGTGATGAGGTGCTGAGAATATCATTTAATGTGATTTCTTCTCCATCAAACAACCAAGTATCTTCGAGTGATATGTGTCGGGTGGCACAGAACTCAATTAGTCTACTTGCTGTTTTCTCGCCAAAGAGATCATCTAGCGAAGAACAAGTGACGTCATGCGGTGCGGGAAATTCTTGGCACTGAGATATAAAGTTAATACAACTGTTAAAGATGTTGTTCCAAACAATTGTCGGTAATTCAGAAAAAACATACAGCTCATTTAATGCCGTGTGGTGTAAATATTCTAAACGATATTTATAGCGTCCTTGGCTTTCTTGTGATCCCATAAACTGAGGGATAAAGTGGCGCATCTCGAAAGGTAATAGTTCAAACCACTTTGCTTCGGCTTTAATCTTTATATTTTTTGAGCTTGATTTTTCAATCCAGTCTGGAGTGATGAGCAATTCGTTAAAAGCTCTTTGCGTCGTGAACTTTGCTTTTGAGCGGTAATACGTATTAACGTGTCCGAAATCAAGCCAATGATCAGTACTGATTGTTTGTAAGCCAATTTGGTTGTGGTAACGATTGAGAGCCTCAAGAAAGTCCCAATGACTTTGGGTGATAAGTCGAATTAATTGTCGCGGCTGATTAAATTTAAAATAGCCACAAACCATTTGATTACTCGATGTAAAGGTATTTTTTGCTGATAACCATGGAGAGTTCGGGCTATTGTTAATTGTGGCCCAATTATAACCGTCTTCTACCTCAGTGATTGCAACGAGATTATTACCGAGTGGTAATTGAGTAATTAGCGTATCGCCAAATAATACATGTAGAGGACTGTCGAAATTATCTTCGATAAGACTTATGGCAGCAACGAGCGATGCACCGAGCGATAAACCGTCAGGCGTTGATAATATCGTGAAGTTATTTTCTTCTAGCCAAGTCGCATCCGTTGGAGATATTGAATATGATTCAGGAAGTGAAATATATTTCTTTATACCTTGGGGAATAACAGTGTTTTGATGTTGAAATAAACGACGGTTACCAAGCGGAAGAAAACTTGGGGGAAGAGCACCAAACTCAGATTGTAATTCCATATCAACATAGGCCGCTGACATGATTAAGAACATACTTTCTCCTTTGCAATTAATGCATTGATTTCGTCGTGAGAGAGGGCTGCAAATTCAGACGGGCGAATTGCGCGATCATCAATATAAAAGCCGTCATGACCACACCAAGGCTTACCAACAATTATTTCATCGTAAGGAACATTGTATCTATCTAGCCATTCGATGATAAGTGGTAAAGTATGGATATTAATTTTACCGATATTCCCATTATGTGTACGCATATTGCGGGCAGTGAAAATAACGATTTCAAAGCCTTTTTCTTTGTAAGCGTATAAATTGTCGATAATTTCTTGTCGAGGTTTTACATTCTTATAATCAGAGGTATCAGCTTGCGTTAAGGTGCCATCTAAATCAACAACCAGTCTTTTCATTTTAGGTCAATCTTCATGTAGAATGTTTGCCCAATAGTTTATCTGATTAATATAATGAAGTCTTTTTTTGTCATAAATGATGACGAGGTATCCCTATTTTGGACTTGGGTTTAAAAATTAATAACAATTCTATACCGTTTGAAGAAATTACTGTCGTTGTCCAAGGACCGGTTCAGACATTTGCGGATAGACAACAAGAAGATGGCATAACCCAGCGTTGTTTAAGGTCAGTGCGACAGATGCTACCTGGCGCTCATATCATACTGTCGACATGGAAAGATCAAGATTTAGCGGGCTTAGATTATGATCAATTAGTCATAAGTGAAGATCCTGGCCCCAATACTCGATATTACAAGAAAAATGGAACTCCACAGCATTACAACAATAACCGTCAAATAGTATCGACGCTAGCTGGATTAAAGCAAGTACAAACCAAATATGTGGTAAAGCTGAGAAGTGATAATTACCTCGAATCGAATGATTTTATAAATATTCAACAGCAATATAAAAGTCGTTGCGATGCGTTTAAGTTTTTAAAAGAGCGGGTTGTTGTGCCAAATATTTTTACACGCAAATATGCGAAGGGGCATCGAGTCGCTTTTCATGTTAGTGATTTCTTTTATTTTGGTTTAACCGAAGATGTTTTGGCGCTGTGGCAGTTTGAATTAATTCCTGAATTTACCTTAACCAAGCCGGGGATGTTAAATGATGGCTATCCAGACTACCCTGTTGATTGTACACAATTACTTTTTCTTAATGCCTTAAAACAGTTTGATCCAACTATTCATTTAAATGGACTGCTAGATAATAACAAACATACCATTTATCAATCAGAGTTATGCATGGCGAATAATTTAGTTGTTGCTTCTGCAGAAGATATTGGTTTAGGACTATGTAAGAAATTTAAAGAAAAGGTGAGAGTTTCTAAGCCGAAAGGGAAGTGTGCTCATTATCAATATAGAGAGTGGCAGGAGCTCTATAAAAAATATTGTGATGCTAGATTTGACGTAAACTACCCTTTAAAAGAAAAGCTGGGTCTATTTTTTGAACGTTGTTTATACGTCTTTCCTGTGTATTTTGAAACGAAGATTAACTTATGTAGGCGTACTAAATTTTTTTTAAAAAATAATAAGTTAAACTAAGTGTTCGGTTGAATTAACTGATGTGTTTGGTGTTGATAATATTGTCGCATTAATAGAATGAAGATATCGAATATCATCATTGTATTTATGAAAAATGTTTAGTAAAGGTTATCAGATGAATTTGATTAAGCGACTAAAAGCAAAGTGGCGCACCGTTCGAAATACACAAAAAGCGATAAAACTTAAAGCGGCTTGTGCGCTTTATGATCATCGGGACTGTTCCGATGTTTTTTGCGCAGAAGATGTGAAGCATATAGTTATATTTCGTTGGGATGATAAGCTTGGTGATTGTATTATGGCTGGCATTCTTATCAATAACCTGCGTTTACATCGACCAGACATAAAAATTACCGTTATATGTCGTAAAACAACTAAGTTATGGTTAAATAAAGTTTCTTTTATCGATGAATATATTTTATTAGGCAAGCATAATTTACGTAAAACATTACAGCCTTATAAAAATAAATATGACGTATTTGTTGATGTGTCAAATGGTTTTTCTTACAAAGAAATATTTATTGCGAAATACATAAATGCTAAACATTATTTAGGGTTCAGTGCGGATAGATTTAATATCATTGATGTTTCTATTGACAGTAATCAGATGCATTTTTATCAACGATATATTAATGCGACAAAAATTTTAACGAATAAAGATTGTTTGACTTCTGAAAAACCTCCTGTACCAAACTATAATAAAGAGCTTGAATTTCTTGACTCATTAATAATAGATAAAGATTATAAAAATATAGTTGGTATTAACTTTTTTGGTTCAGGTAAATATAGACGATTCAGTTTTGAAAAAGCAGCATCTTTGATGAAATATTGGTTGGAGAAGCATCCTGAAGACTTGTTGGTTTTATTACCAACGCCAGGTGAAGAGAAATTTTTAACGAAGCTGAACAGCCAATTTTCTTCGTCTAATTTGCTCTTACCGACAGATAAAGCGAGCCTTGAAATGTCTTTAGCTATTATCGATAAGGCTGATTTTACATTTACTCCTGATACTGCAGTAGTACACATGGCTTCGGCATTAGATAAACCTGTAATTGGTATATATCGTGAAAATAGAATGAATTATGAAGAGTGGAAACCATTAGGTATGTATTCTCAGACCATCTTTAATCGAGAGCCTATTTGCGATAATGATAGTGTATATGTATATGAGTTCGGATATGAACAACTAGAAGAAGCCAGAGCAAATATATTGAAGGCAATACAATGAGAATTGGATTTTTTTTACGAGATCTGAAGGTTGAAGGGGTTCAGGTTGTCACTTTGCGTCTTGCTGAAACTTTAACAGCAATGGGGCATCGTTGCGATTTAATAACATTAAATAGTGATCAAGAGTTACTATTACCTAAAAATGTTCAGTGTCATAATATGGCAATAGAAAAATATATTCCTTATAAAGATGCCAATAAATATACGAAATATTTATTATCATTCTTAAATAAAATTGAGAGTGATGAACCATTTAGGGCTGTGTTTTCTGTTCATGGTGAAACTAACGATATTATTTCATTCATTAATGATAAGCGTTTTGTTCATTGCATTCACAATTCTGATGAGCATTCTTACAATAATAAAGGTTGGGTTAAAAAGTTTAAATTTAAAAGAAAACTTAAACGAAAAATCAAAGATAAACATGTTTTATGTGTATCTCAAGGAATAAGAAAATTTGTTAAAGAACATGCTGCTAGCAGTTATTCTTCTCTCTCGACAATTTATAATTCATTTAATATAGAAAAGATTAATAGATTAGCAGGAAGTGAGTCTGTTTATCCACTGCCTAATGATTACATTGTTTTTGTTGGACGTCTTGAAAAACAAAAAAACTTATTATTACTTTTAGATGTCTTATCAAAAATGAAGAGTAATATTCCTCTGATTATTATTGGTCAGGGGAGACTCGAAGAAGCCATAATGAAAAGAGCAAGAGAGCTTGGAATTCAGGAACGTGTTGTCATTTATCCGTTTTGTCAAAACCCTTATCCAATAATAAAAAAAGCAAAAATACTTGTTTTAACCTCATTGCATGAGGGACTCCCAACCGTTTTAATTGAAGCTCTAATTCTTGGTACTCCTGTTTTGAGCACAAATTGTCCAACAGGGCCATCTGAGATACTGGTTGATGATTTAAAAAAATATCTGGTAGATAGCTATGATGCAGAAATAATTGCCAAACGAGTTGATGATTTATTATTAGATAATATTAATATTAATATTAATATTAATATTAATAAAGAAGTAATAAGAAATAAATTTGGTTCGGACTCTATCGGGAAAGAATATATATCATTTATTGAAGGAAAGGGGCTATAAAGCCCCTTTTTTATGACTCAAACTTCTCTCTGCTAAGAAATATTCCAATACATAAAAAATAGATTATAAATATTTGTTTATGGAAGAAAGGCACATCAGTTAGTCCCGACAATATCAATATAGATATAAAAGAATAGATACAGATGGCATTTAATGAAGATTTATTCCTAACAAAGAAAATGGGGATAAATATTAGGACTAATAAAAAAGCCAAGCCGAAAAGGCCACATTTTACAGCAATATCTATAAACTGGTTATGGAAGTGTGGTGGTTTATAATTAGCAGCAGCCTGAATAATAACTTTTTCTTTTGCTAACTTGTTTAATTGAGAATAGTAATTTTGACCATAACCAACAAACGGTGACTGTTCAATTAAGTTAATTCCTGCTATCCAAAAGTTTAATCTTAATCCTATAGAAGTATCAGTATTACCATCGTCTATTTGTGTGATCTCTTGTTGGGTTTGAATTATTCTATCTTTAATTATTGGATAGATCGCAGTAAAGATTAGAGTGATGCTTATTAAGCTAATAACAATGCTTTTCTTTAACGTTTTTCGTTGATATGCATAATAGAAATAAATGCTTATTAGTGTTGGTAATAATGCAACAAGAGCACCACGAGTTTCTGTTATAGCTAGACTCATGATAGAAATTATTAACGTTAAAGTAAGAGCGAATTTTTCTTTAACCGTCTTACTTGTGAGTAATAAGATGAATACAATAGCTGAAATAAAACAAATATAAGTAGCAAACGGTATTGCATTAATAGGCCAGCTATATCTCGTTACTGGGGTAAGGTATGTAAATTTATAGACAAAAAAAAGGCTATTAATACTGCCTAAAACTGTTGTGATTATTAAGGCATTTCTAGTGATTAATTGACAAGGTAAAAAGGTTAAAAATACACAGAGAATTGCAATAGCTCTTATATTTATTGGGTTATATAAATTTAGAATATCTGCGGTTATTGATATAAATAAAAGGCTGTACATTAACCAGACATATTTACTTTTTATGTTGATAACAATAGCCGATTTTTTATACTTAATAACTGATGCTAATGCTGAAATAAGCGTTAACACAACCAGAATCTTATCGCCATTATATAAATGGAATAAACCGGTAAAGCTCCAAAAAATCGGAAGTAAAATTAGAAAGTCGGCTAATTTATTAAAGAATTTATTACTACTCATATGGGTTCTCATCACTATTAGGTCGTGTCTTTAATAAACGCAGAATCCACATGTATTGTTCTGGACGCTCACTCACGTATTGCTCGATACATTCGTTCATCATGCGGGCATCTTGCTCTTCAGTTTCACTAGGGAAAGGCAGAGCAGGGTAGAAATCTAATTCATATTTACCTGATTCACTGTTGTACATCGCAAAAAGCGGTACGATCTTTGCGCGACTTAATTTAGACAGTCGGCCAAGACCTGACATTGTTGCTTTGGTGGTAGCAAAGAAATCGACAAATACGCTGTGCTCAGGGCCAAGATCTTCATCGGGTAAGTAGTAACCTAAGTACCCTTCGCGAATCGATTTAATAAACGGTTTAATACCACCACTGCGTTCATAAACACGGCCGCCGTATTGCACACGTTGACGATGCATCAACCAGTCTGATACTGGGTTTTTCTGCTTTTTCGCCATTGCAGAAACAGGTAAACCGCGTGATGCAAGCAGTACCGCAGGAATATCAATTGCCCAAGTGTGAGGGACTAACAAAATCACGCTTTGCTGCTGATCGGTGAGAGTGGTGAGATTCTCCATCCCGCGGATCACGGTATTATCTTCTAACCAAAATTTGCTACGTACACTTAACGATGCAAATCCCAGCAAGAATGTACCTGCGGTGGTGATACTTTGCAGTAGAATATCTTCACGTTCAGCATCGTTTTTGTCAGGAAAGCACATCTGTAAGTTTACGCGCGCACGACGGTTTGATTTGCTATTTAACTTGATAGCTTGTTTAGCAAAGGTACTCGCAATTGCGCGGCGTGCTTTATGGGGCAGCAAGCAAAATAGAGAAGCGAGGATAACGGCAAGCCATGTCCCCCAATATTTAGGTGCTAGAAAAGACCATTCAAATTGTGGGTTATAAGCTTGTTTATCGTAATGGTTATCAATCATATCGTTATTATTTGTTTAGGATTGTCATGTATTCTGCAACGCCTTCTGCAACAGATTTAAACGTTTCTGTATAGCCTGCAGCGCGCACTTTAGTCAGATCTGCTTGGGTGTAAGTTTGGTAACGACCTTTTAGGTGCTCAGGGAAGGGAACTGACTCAACTTCACCTTTGCCATGATATTTAACGACAGCATCAGCTACTGCTTGGAAAGATTCAGCATTGCCTGTACCACAGTTAAAAATACCGGATACACTATTTGCTAAGAACCATAGGTTCATTTTGCATACATCGCCAACATAAACAAAATCACGCTTAAAGGTTTCAGAGCCTTCAAACAGTTTTGGGTTGCCACCTGCATTAATTTGAGTGTTTAGGTGAAAGGCGACAGAAGCCATACTACCTTTATGTTGCTCACGCGGGCCGTACACATTGAAATAACGGAAGCCAGTGATTTGCGATAGTTTCTCACCATGTGCTTCGGCATCTTGCCAAATACGGCGAACATAGTTATCAAACTGTTGTTTCGAATAACCATAAACGTTCAGTGCACCTTCGTATGGCTTTTCTTCGATGAAGTCATGATCGCGACCACCATAGGTTGCTGCAGATGAAGCATAAAGGAACGGGATTTGGCGCTCTAAACAGTAATGTAATAGCTCTTTTGAGTACTCATAGTTATTGAGCATCATGTATTTACCGTCCCACTCAGTGGTTGCTGAGCAAGCACCTTCATGGAAAATAGCTTCAATATTTCCGAACTCATCTCCCGCCATAATCTGGGTGATGAAGTCTTCTTTGTCCATGTAATCGGCAATGTCTAAATCGACAAGGTTGGCAAATTTAGTCCCGTCTTTGAGGTTATCCACCACTAAAATATCGTTACAACCTTGCTCGTTAAGGGCTTTTACGATGTTGCTGCCGATCATGCCGGCGCCGCCAGTAACAATTATCATGGGAGAAAATCCTTCATTGATGAAATAACAACTTGTAGCTATGGCGCTACAGAGCAAAAAAAACGTTAACTTATGATACATTATATGTAGAAGAAGGGCGAAGGAAGTCAATCAAATGAAAACCCGAGACAGAATTATTCATGCTGCTTTAGCGTTATTTAATGAGCGTGGAGAGCCAAACGTAACGACGAACCATATCGCCGCCGATCTCGCGATCAGTCCGGGTAATCTTTATTATCATTTTAGAAATAAAGAACAGATCATCCACAGTATTTTTGATTTATATGCCACTGACTTACAAGTGAGCTTTCAACCGCGTAGTGAAGCGGAAACGACAGAAAGTCTGTTGAGTTACCTCGATGCCGTATTTTTGCTGATGTGGCGGTATCGTTTTTTCTACGCAAATTTGCCTGATATTTTACGTCGTGATCCTGAATTACAGCTTAAATATCTCGAAGCACAGGCGCAACTTCGCAGTAATATCGCGATATTGATGCAAAGCTTAAAAGAAGGTGGATTGGTTGATATCGATGATGAAGATTTGAAAACCTTGGCTGAGACGTTGCTGATGGTAGCATCAAGTTGGATTAGCTATCAAACGACCCAAGTCGCTGGTGCTAAAATAACCCCAACGGTTATCTATAAAGGTGTTATTCAGATACTTAATATTGTAAGGCCGCTGGCAACACCGTTAGGCTGCGAACGTGTAGAAGCATTGAAACAGTATTACGAGCAACAAGAGCAGCAAGCAAAGCGTTAAAAATCCGTTGCGAAAGAAGCGATATTAAAAAAGGTTGGGATAATAACTACCACCAACCTTTTTATTTTTAGTATTAGAGTGGAGCTTAATCAAGCCAAGGTTTAGGATCTATTGGCTGGCCTTTACGGCGGATCTCAAAGTAGAGTCCGGGTTGGGTTTGGCCACCACTGTCACCGACTAAGGCTATTGGCTCTCCAGCTTGGACCGTATCACCGACTTTCTTCAGTAGTGTTTGGTTATAGCCATAGAAACTCATGTCACCTTTACCGTGATCAATACCAATCATCAAACCATAGCCACGTAGCCAGTCTGCAAAAATAATGCGACCAGAATAAATAGCTTTTACTTGGCTCCCCATTGGCGTGCTAAATACCATGCCTTTCCAGCGTAATTGCCCTTGCTGGTGCGAGCCGTAATTATGCAAAATAGTCCCTTTTACTGGCCAGTATAGTTTGCCTTTATGGCGAGCAAGGCCGTCCATCGGCACACGTGCCTGTTGGTTTGCATATTGTCTGTCAATCTCACGTGCTTCAGCTTCAGCTGCGGCACGCGCTTTGGCTTCTTTTGCCGCTTTTATGCGTGCTTGAGCTGCCGCTTTTTCACGGGCAATTCTTGCCGCTTCTTCACGGGCTCTTCTTTCTGCTTCCGCTTTCGCTTTGGCAATGGCAGCGAGCATTTGTCTTTCGTTGGCTTGTAGTTCAGCTAAATCTTCACTGCTGCTATCGATTTGACTTTTAATGCTAGATAGTGTTTTTTGACGTGATTGCTGCTGTTGATCGAGTGTTTGTTTTTGCTGTTTAAGAGTGTTGAGTGCTTGTTGCTGCTCTGTTTTTTGCTCGTTGAGCTGGTGCACTTTCATTTGAATTTCAGTTTGCGTGGCATCAAGGGCATCGATGGCATTAACACGGGCTTTACTGATGTACTCAGCATAGGTTGTCATTCGATCAAGGCGTGTTGAATCCTCACCGCTTAATAAACTGGCGATATCACTGTCTTGGCCTTGGCGAAATTGGGCATTTAAGAGTGAAGCAACAACGGCTTTCTGTTGTTTCTGTTTTTGTTCTAGTGCTGTTTGTTCCGTATTTAACTTATCAATAGCGCGTTTAATGGTTGCTAATTGATTGTTTGTCGCATGAATATCATTCGCAGCTTTGGCAATGTTCAGTTCGTGTTGTTTTAGATCTTGTTGCAAGCTGTTGTATTTCTTTTGCTTGCTTGCCAGTTGATTTTTTTGACGTGAGATTTCCTGTTTTACGCCATCGAGCTGGTTTTGACTGGACGCTGCACATGGAACGGCAAATGTCATGCATAAAAGAACGCCAGTGCATAATGCACTGGCGCGGATTTTTTTGTTTAGATGTTTTCTAATCATATCTCGCATGGAGATAATTATTTCAGATTGTATAGCACCTGACCAGACATCTCTGCAGGGATTTCCATATCTGTTAGTGAAAGCATCGTTGGCGCAAGATCTGACAGCTTACCACCTGACTTAAGTTCTAAGTCTTTGCTACCTACGTAGATAAGTGGCACTGGTAGATTAGTGTGTGCTGTGTGGATACCACCGGTTGATGGGTCAACCATCATCTCGGCATTACCGTGGTCGGCAGTGATCAGTAACTGACCGTCCATTTCTTTAATCGCTGCAACGACTTTACCTAGGCAAGTATCTAGTGCTTCACACGCTTTCACTGCAGCGTCGTAAACACCAGTATGGCCAACCATATCACCGTTAGGGTAGTTACAGATGATCATATCGAACTCACCACCTTTGATTGCGGCAACAAGCTTATCAGTTAGCTCTGGTGCACTCATTTCAGGTTGAAGATCGTAAGTGGCTACTTTTGGTGAAGCAACAAGTTGACGTGATTCACCATCAAACTCATCTTCTTTACCGCCATTGAAGAAGAAGGTTACGTGCGCGTATTTTTCTGTTTCAGAAATACGTAGCTGTTTTTTGCCTTTCTTCGATAGCCATTCGCCTAATGTATTGTCTAGGCTTGCTGGTTTGAATGCTGTTGTTAGTTCAATATCTGCAGCATATTGCGTTAGCATTACAAAGTCAGATAATTGTGGGAATTGTGCACGCGCAAAATCGGTAAAACCTGGCTCAAATGCACGTGTGATTTCACGCGCACGGTCAGCACGGTAGTTCATGAAAATAACGCTATCGCCATCTGCCACGATTGCAGCTTCTTGACCTTCAGCACGTACTTCAGTTGCTTGTACAAATTCATCATTTTCATCACGCTCGTAAGCCGCAGCTAGACCGTCAACGGCATTAGCGACTGTGAACTCCGCTTTAGCAGCAGTGATAAGATCGTACGCTTTTTCAACGCGATCCCAGTTATTATCGCGATCCATTGCGTAGTAACGACCAATCAGTGATGCGGTACGTCCTTTGCCTAGCTTGGCAAATAGTTCATTAAAACGAACCAGTGAATTCTTCGCGCTACGTGGTGGTGTATCACGGCCATCTAGGAATGCGTGAAGGTAGATTTTCTCTGCGCCACGTTTTGCTGCCATTTCAATTGCAGAAGCAATGTGATCTTCGTGGCTGTGTACGCCACCAGGAGATAGAAGACCTAAGATATGAACCGCTTTACCTGCGTTTACTGCTTTGTCGATAGCCGTTACAAGTGCTTCATTTTCGAAAAACTCACCATCGCTGATCGCTTTAGTAATACGAGTAAGATCTTGGTATACCACACGGCCTGCACCGATATTAGTATGACCTACTTCAGAGTTACCCATTTGACCGTCAGGTAGACCAACATCAATACCAGAAGCTGAAATTAGTGTGTTAGGGTTTTGAGCAAGCAGCCCATCCATTACTGGTGTTTGAGCGTTAGCAATGGCGTTATCCGCATTGTCTTCGCGGTAGCCCCAACCATCTAAAATAACAAGTGCAAGTGGTTTCTTCGCAGACATGTTCTGTCCCTCTTCGAATAAATGAAAATCTATATCAATTGCCTTAACTGCTTAATGTAAAAGCACTTTTAAGGTAATTGTAATATCCATTAATGTGATTTTACTACAGAAAGTATTGAAAGCAGTAGGAGAAGTTCAAACTTACTGTCGAGCGTATTGTGACCTATTCGACAAAATATATGCATTTATTGTCTTGAGTGTAAGCCCTAGATCACAGTTTTTCTCTATTTCATTAATAGGTAAGTGCGAGATTCGCTTTTATACTGGGTGGTGCGCATCACTTATTAATAGCAACAAGTGAGTTAAAGCGCGGAATGAATACCCGTTGCTGTACATGATAGGTAACAACGGTATACTCAAAACCTTTAAAAATCCCGTTAATCTTGGCTGCCATTTAGCCATGAAACAGAGCGAAGCAAATGCAACAATATATTGAATTTTTAACCAGTAACCCTATTTTATCTCTAGTTTGGATCGGTTTAGTTGTGGCTATCATCGGTTCTATGGTCAAAGAGAAAACTGCAACGTATAAAACAATTGGTATTAACGATGCAACAGTTTTAGTCAATCGTGAAGAAGGAGTGTTTGTTGATATTCGCTCTCGTGACGAATACCGTAAGGGTCATATTGCAGGCTCACTTCACGCTTTACCAAGCCAAATTAAAGAACAAAACATTACAGAGCTTGAAAAACATAAAACAGCCCCAATCATTGTGGTATGTAAGACAGGTCAAACCGCTCAAACAACCGCAAATGATTTGAGTAAAGCGGGTTTTACCAATGTTAATGTACTAAAAGACGGTCTGATTGCTTGGAACGAAGCAAACCTGCCGTTAGTAAAAAGCAAAGGTAAAAAATAACGCATTGTTTGATGTGCGGTACGCGTAGTCATACCGCTGTCTATTTATTCAATACAGCCTGTGGTTAGCACTGTGCTGGCGCATTAAGTCTCGTAATAGCGAGCATCAAAAAGGACTCAGGAAATGGCTGAAGCAGCAAATACAGAAGCACAACAAAACTTTCAAATTCAACGTATCTTCCTAAAAGACGTTTCTTTTGAAGCGCCTAATTCACCTGATATGTTCCAAAAAGAATGGAACCCAGATGTGAAATTGGATCTTGATACTCAAAGCCGCGAACTAGCTGAAGGTGTGTATGAAGTTGTACTTCGTCTGACTGTTACAGTTAAGAATGAAGAAGAGAATGCATTCCTTTGTGAAGTTCAGCAGGGTGGTATCTTCTCTGTTGCAGGTATGGAGGCACCACAGCTAGCACATTGCCTAGGTGCATTCTGTCCGAACATCCTATTCCCGTACGCGCGTGAAACAATTTCAAGCTTAGTCGTTAAGGGTACGTTCCCACAATTGAATCTAGCACCAGTAAACTTTGATGCGTTGTTCATGAACTACTTACAAAACCAAGCAGAAGCAAACGCTGAAGCTTAATAAGCAAAGTAACAATTATGACTAAGAACGCAAATAATACGATTTCAATGGCAGTATTAGGTGCTGGCTCTTACGGCACAGCACTTGCTATTGCGTTATCCAGAAATGGTGCCAATGTTATTTTATGGGGCCATGACCCAGAACATATTGCACAATTGGAAATTGATCGTGCCAATGAAGCGTTTCTTCCTGGTGTGCACTTTCCTGAATCGTTAATTGTAACGTCAAACTTACAAGATGCTGTTGAAGGTAGCCGCGATTTACTTGTTGTTGTACCAAGTCATGTATTTGGTCAAGTATTATCACAAGTAAAACCTTTCTTACGCTCAGATTCACGTGTCTGTTGGGCGACCAAAGGGTTAGAACCAGAAACTGGACGCCTGTTAAAAGATGTCGCAGTCGATGCTTTAGGTAATGATATTCCACTTGCAGTGTTATCAGGCCCTACCTTTGCCCAAGAACTGGCTGCGGGTTTACCGACGGCTATTTCTGTTGCATCACCGGATGCGGAGTTTGTTGCTGATCTTCAAGAAAAGATTCATTGTGATAAAACCTTTAGAGTTTATAGCAATAATGATTTTACGGGGATGCAACTAGGCGGCGCGGTAAAAAATGTGATTGCGATTGGTGCAGGTATGTCTGACGGTATTGGCTTTGGTGCCAATGCACGTACAGCGTTGATCACCCGCGGTCTTGCGGAAATGTGTCGTCTTGGCGCGGCATTAGGTGCACAGCCTGAAACCTTTATGGGGATGGCTGGATTGGGTGATTTAGTACTCACATGTACCGATAACCAATCCCGTAACCGTCGTTTTGGTTTAGCACTAGGTGCAGGTAAAAGTGTAGAGCAAGCACAGCAGGAAATTGGTCAAGTTGTTGAAGGTTATCGTAATACCAAAGAAGTTTGGCAACTAGCGAAACGTAATGGTGTTGAGATGCCGATCTCTGAGCAAATTTATCAAGTACTTTATCAAGGTAAAGATGCTCGTGAGGCTGCTAAAGAATTACTCGCACGCGAGAAAAAATATGAATAACAGTAAGATATAAAGCTAACAACCTTATTATCTTCTGTTTCAACAACGCGAGCCTTGGCTCGCGTTGTTTTTTTTTGCAATCAGGTTAAAGTAATACCTGACTAATTAAGTATAGTTATAAGAAGAATAGATAAGTAAGCAGAGGATGACGTGAAGCAATGTCAACAACACCAGCTTTGGCCAGCGATCAAGCAGGAAGCACGAGAGCAGTCAGAGCATGAACCAATGCTTGCGAGTTTTTATCATGCCACGATTATTAAGCATGATGATCTTGCTGCTGCATTGAGTTATATACTTGCCAATAAATTGGCGACACCATCGATGCCAGCGATGGCTGTTCGTGAGGTCATCGAAGAAGCGTATGCTAGCGATTGTTCGATAGTTGAATCGGCAGCACGTGATATTTGTGCTGTTGTTGAACGTGATCCTGCTATTGAGATGTATTCTATTCCATTACTTTATCTTAAAGGTTGTCACGCTCTTCAAGGATATCGTGTGGCTAACTGGTTGTGGAAACAAGATCGAAAAGCCTTAGCGGTTTATCTACAAAACCAAATCTCAGTAGCTTGCCAAGTCGATGTGCATCCTGCGGCAAAAATCGGTCAAGGGATCATGTTTGATCACGCGACCGGTATTGTGATTGGTGAAACCGCGGTCATTGAAAATGATGTTTCAATTCTTCAGGACGTCACATTAGGTGGTACGGGGAAAGAGAGTGGCGATCGTCACCCGAAGATCCGTGAAGGGGTGATGATAGGTGCTGGCGCTAAAGTGTTAGGCAATATCGAAGTCGGTGAAGGGGCGAAAATAGGCTCTTGTTCGGTAGTGTTAAATTCTGTACCTCCCCATACCACTGTCGCTGGTATTCCTGCCAAAGTGGTTGGGCGACCAAATTCTGATAAACCATCGATGGATATGGATCAGCAATTTAATGGTAACTCGCAAACGTTTATTGAAGGTGATGGTATTTAGCCATCGTTATGTTCAATAAAAGACATATTGAATGTGAAAAAAAGGCGATCATTGATCGCCTTTTTCTGTTTTATACCGCGCCGTTAAAATCCATTTGTCGCCATGCTTCAAACGCAATAATCGCAACTGCATTGGAAAGGTTTAAGCTGCGGCTATCGGGTTGCATTGGAATACGTAAGCGTTGCTCAAGGGGCTGGCTGGCAATAAATTCAGCCGGTAGGCCACGAGTTTCTGGGCCAAAAAGTAACACATCACCTTGCTTAAATTTCGCATTAGTATGGAAATTAGTGGTTTTGGTGGTGCAGGCAAAAATACGACGTCCTTCCATTGCTTGCATGAAAGAAGCAAAATCTTTATGACGATGGACATGCGCTAAATCATGATAATCCAAACCAGCACGGCGTACTTTTTTCTCGTCTAAATCAAATCCTAATGGTTCAATCAAATGCAAGTTAGCACCACAGTTCGCACTGAGGCGAATAATGTTACCCGTATTGGGGGCAATTTCAGGTTCATATAACGCAATATCAAACATAATTTATCGCTTTATTAGCAGCTAAAGATAACACATTGTGACAAGCTCAGTATAAACAAGCAAATGGCCTGAGCATAAAGATTATTTCCACTAAGAGTGTGTCTGTTTTTAGCTTTGTATATTGATCTGGACGATTTTAAGTCAATAAATGATCAATATGGTCATGCCAATGGAGATAGAGTATGAAAGCCTCGTTACTTTAATGACATGCAACGTTTTCGGCTCAAAAGTGTCGCTGGTTTATCAAGAGTATCTCTTTAATGGTGTTAACAGGCCAGAGGCAAAGTAATAGTAATATTCAATCCGCCAAGGGAGCTATTATTCGCTTTAATTGTTCCTCTATGTTGTCGAATCGCACTTTCTGTAATAGCTAAACCAAGCCCAGTGCCTCCGCTGTCACGATCTCGTGCGGTGGATACGCGGTAAAAGGGGCGGAAGATATCATCTAATTCCGCCTCAGGCACACCGTCACCATTGTCATCAATCGTGATGGTGAGCAGGTGCTGTTGAACCGTAAACTGTATTTCAATGACGTCATTGCCGTATTTAATCGCGTTTCGTATTACGTTCTCTAGTGCGCTGATCAATAGGTTAGGATTGCCATTAATCGGCCAATCTTGCAGCGCGTTATAACGTAAAGTTTTATGGCATTGTTCAGCTTCAAAGCGAGCATCTTCAAGCATCTCATACCATAGTGTTTGGCTATCAAGCCTTTCATTTTGTTGATGACTATTGACTTGCATTCTAGATAATTCAAGTAATTCGCCAATCATGGTTTCTAATCGTTCAGCCTCAGTATCAACGCGGGTTAGCTCACGGCTTTCCCCTTGTTTGCGTTGAGCTAATGCGGTAGCCATCCGTAAACGAGTGAGTGGTGAGCGTAACTCATGCGAAATATCTGACAGTAAACGTTGCTGTCCACTGATCATGGTATTTAATGCCCCTACCATTTGGTTAAAGCTTGCGCCAGCTTGTTTAAATTCTCGTGGTCCGGTTTCTAAATTTGGATCGGCGGTAAACTCACCTTGTGCGACACGCTCTGCGGCTTGTTGTAAACGTCTTGCTGGGCGTGTGACTGCCCAAGCGAGCCAGAGCAAAAAGGGGGTGCTGACAAGCATTGTCACGAGTAGGAGCTTAAATGGCTTATCCAAAATTTGAATGATAAACGGGGAAGGGCCACGCCATATTTGACCGCTATACATATAAATATCACCCTTCGGCGTATTGATCGTAAAGGGGCCAGCCATCATCCAGCGACCATATAAACGTTGCTTAGGGGCACTTGGGTTATCAGCAATAGTAATAAAGTTACGCAATGCTTTAGTGTGTTTTTGTGGTGAGATAATGTCGCCATCAAGAGTCGTAAAATAAATCTGGATATCATGATTATTTTTACGTTTTGTTAAGCGTTTGAGTTTTTGTTCTAGCTGCAATCTTTTAACGGTTTCGTTTCGTGGGGTGTTGAGCTTTTGGTTAATATTTTCTGCGGTATATTCTAGGCGCTTAAGGTGAGGCTCTGGGATCGCTTGCCCTGTTCGAGGATCGAGTTGAAATAACAAAACGATTGTCACGACGACAACAAAAAGGGTAAACCAGAAAATGGCAAAAATACGGCCATAAAGGCTAGTGAGCCCCGGAAATTTCATTATGCTTCCTCAACTAATAAGTAACCTTTACCGCGTAAGGTTTTAATCCTTGGCTTACCATCTAAGCGCTCTGGCAACTTTTTACGAATATTGGATACATGCATATCAATGGCGCGATCAAAACGAGCTAAACGTTTACCGAGTACATCTAGGCTTAAGGATTCTTTGGCAATAATCTGACCTGGGCGTTGAATAAAATAGCTTAATAAAGCGAGCTCTGTGCCTGTCATTTCGATTGGAATTTCCTGACAAAGCACCTCTTGTCGTCCGGGATAAATCGTAATGTCTTGATAGGTGAGTAGGTCTGATTTTTCAGTGGTTTTTTCATTCGTGGCTTGAGTACGGCGCAATACTGCGCGTATACGCGCTAACAACTCTCGGTCGCTAAAAGGTTTAGGCAGGTAATCATCAGCGCCGAGTTCAAGACCAAGCACACGATCAATTTCATCACCTTTAGCGGTTAACATCATCACTGGTGTTGAATGGGACTCTCGTAAGCGACGTAGCATTTCAGTGCCGTTCATTACTGGCATCATGACATCAAGTAAAATCAGATCGATACTGCTATCTACCTTTTCTAATCCTTGCTGGCCATTATTGGCTTCAATCACATCAAAGCCTTCTAGCTCTAGAATATCTTTTAATAATGCTGTGAGCTCAATGTCGTCATCGACAAGTAAAATTTTCGCCATGGTCAAACCTATGCAAAGATAAAGAGAGTGATGAAGTCTTGAGCCTAGTATCGCTAATGTCAGCGTGAACGCCAAGTTTCGTTATCATTGATTTACGTAGCTTTACGTTTACTCGACAACGCTTTACTTGTGATCCGTTATTATGATTACCAAGCACAATGGCACAGGTTGCCGCACCCAAATAGTTGGAGATACAAGCATGAAAATGTTCAAAAAAACAATGATGATGGCGATTGCAGTACCAATGGTATTAGGTTCGATGTCAGTAATGGCTGCTCCGAACTCACATGGTATGAAAGGGCATCATGGTGAGCGTGGCCTGTTTAAACAGCTAGAGTTGACTGATACACAAAAAGCCGAAATGAAAACCTTACGAGAGAAAGATCGTGAAGCGATGAAAGCGGAGCGACAGGCTAATCGCACTGAAATGCAAACAGATCACAAAGCACTCGATAAATTAGTACTGGCAGATAATTTTGATGAGCAAGCGGTACGTCAATTGGTCGATCGTATGTCAGAGAAACAAGCTGAGCACCGTGTTGAGCGATTAAAACAGCGCCATCAAATGTTGAATATTTTGACCCCAGAGCAAAAAGCAAAATATGTGGAATTAAAGCAACAGCATGCCGAAAAGCGATTTATGAAACTTGAGAAAAAAACACACTGAGTGTTTGAGTAATAAAGACAAAAAAAGAAAGCCATAACTTCTGTTGTGGCTTTTTTTTGATTTTTTACTCAGGAGTTAGAGCCCTCATAAAAAAATCACCTCGATGATCGTATTTTCTCGTAGGTTTTGTTATTAATTGTCATCATAAAACGGCTATACTGCGTGATATTGAACACACCATAGGCATATGGATCATCAAGTACACGAAAAATCGGGCTGATTATGTAGCAACGTCAGCTTAAAACGAAAGAGATAAGGTTAATTTTTGTGTAAAAAGAAGCTTGATTGAATCCCAACCTTGCGTGATATGAATCAACTAAATATTTTTGCAAACTTGTAATACTCCCACGTAAGTAGAAAAGTTTCAGTTTTTACACGCACAGCACGGCTGTTGCTGTGATATCGAGCAGGGGAACCTCGGTATAATCGTGTCGGATTTGATTTTCAATTCCCAAAGTCAGAGGGTAACCATGATTAAGAAGATTGGTGTTTTGACCAGTGGTGGTGACGCACCTGGTATGAATGCAGCGGTTCGCGGCGTAGTTCGAGCAGCGTTAACTGAAGGTCTAGAAGTGTACGGTATTTATGATGGCTACCAAGGTCTTTATAACAACTGTATCGAAAAGCTAGATCGTAAAAGTGTATCTGATGTGATCAACAAAGGCGGTACATTCTTAGGCTCTGCGCGTTTTCCTGAATTCCGAGAAGTGGAAGTGCGTGAAAAAGCGATTGAGAACCTAAAACTGCACGGCATTGATGCATTAGTAGTCATTGGTGGTGACGGTTCATACATGGGCGCGAAGAAGTTAACTGAGATGGGTTACCCATGTATCGGTCTTCCTGGCACTATCGATAATGACGTTGCTGGTACTGATTACACTATCGGTTACATGACTGCAATGAATACGGTTATCGATGCAATTGACCGTTTACGTGATACATCCTCTTCACACCAACGTATCTCTATCGTAGAAGTGATGGGTCGTCATTGTGGTGACTTAACCCTAATGTCTGCGATTGCTGGTGGTTGTGAGTACATCATCACACCTGAAACTGGTCTAGATAAAGAAAAATTACTAACGCATATCCGTGAAGGTATTGCTAAAGGTAAAAAGCACGCAATTATTGCTATCACAGAGCTAATGACTGATGTGAATGAACTGGCTAAGTTCATTGAAACTGAAACAGGTCGTGAAACTCGTGCAACAGTATTGGGCCACATTCAGCGTGGCGGTCAACCAACAGCGTTTGACCGTGTACTTGCTTCTCGTATGGGTGCATATGCAGTTGATCTTCTTCAAAAAGGAGAAGGTGGTCGTTGTGTAGGTATTCAGTGTGAGCAACTTGTTCACCACGATATCATCGATGCAATTGAAAATATGCGTCGTCCTGTTCGTAACGATCTTTATGAGTTAGCTGAGAAGTTATTTTAAGAGATTTATCGAGCAGTAAGAGAGAAAAAGGTCGATTATTATCGGCCTTTTTTATTACCTTGAAATCGGTAAAGGACGGTTTTTTGCGGTAAAAACAAAAAGGCCACCCGTAGGTGACCTCTTAGGCTAATCAAAAAGAATGATTAGTTTTTCGCTTCAGCTGCTGCTTTAGCGATAGCAGCGAAGCTTTCAGCATCAAGTGCTGCGCCACCAACTAGAGCACCGTCGATGTCTGGTTGTGCGAAGTATGCAGCTGCGTTTTCTGGCTTAACAGAACCGCCGTATTGGATAACAACGTTCTTAGCGACTTCTTCACTCTTCTCAGCGATGTGAGCACGGATAGCAGCGTGGATGCGTTGTGCATCGTCAGCAGTTGCTGCTTTACCTGTACCGATAGCCCAGATTGGTTCGTAAGCGATGATTGCGCCGTTCAGTGCTTCAACACCTTGAGTGTTGATAACTGCGTCAAGTTGACGCGCACATACAGCTACCGTTTCGCCAGCTTCGTTTTGTGCTTCTGACTCACCAATACAAAGAACTGGCGTTAGGCCATTTTCTTTTAGGAATGCGAATTTTTGAGCAACAAACTCATCTGATTCGTTGTGGTATTCACGACGCTCAGAGTGACCGATGATGATGTGGCTAGCACCGAATTCTTTAAGCATTGCAGGAGAGATATCACCTGTGAATGCGCCGTTGTTGTGTAGATCAACGTTTTGAGAACCAAGGATGATTTTGCTGTTTGCTTTGCTTAGTAGCTGCTCAGCTAGATCCAAGTACATTACTGGTGGAGCGATGGCTACATCAACACCTTCAACACCGTTAAGTGCTGCATCAAGACCTTTGATAAGGCCAGAGACCATTTCCTTGCTACCGTTTAGCTTCCAGTTACCCATAACCACAGGATGGCGCATAGCTTTTCTCCAAATTTAAATGATGTAATTAACTTAACTTGATGTAGTAAAAATATACCAAGAATGGTTCATTTTTACTGTCCAAAATCATTAATGAGCTCGGTTGTACCTTTTTCAAGGTAAAAAGTGAACTCATAATTTCAAAATATTTCAAAATATAGTTAATTTCTTGCAGGAAACTGCGTTAGAAAGAGTTTTTCTCTGTGTTTTCGGATTGTTTGGGATGAGATGAAATCGGCGTGATCTCAGCATTTTCTTGGTTATAGGGGTGTTGGAGGGTTTCGGCAAAGCGAACTAATTGGCGCTGTAACTCATTTCGTAACAACATGGTGGTGTGAAGTGGGTTTTTTCCACGACTAATAATCAGATCGATATGACTTTGTTGTGCTTTTAGGCGTGGTTGCATGCTGTCATGTGCTTGGTTTATTGCGTCTTCTATTAATTGTTGACGTAGTTGTTCGAATTGTTCTGGATCTTCTTTTGCCATTTTTGCCATATCATCAAAATTGGGTAGCGTATCCATCGTCAACTCCATCCGTACAACTACCTTTAGTATATGAAAAGATAACGGGTATGGCGTCTTAGAGGTGAGATTAGTAGGAGATAAAGTGACAACTTTATGCATATATCTCCTATTTGATACAACTAAGCGGGTGTTAATAACTACCAGTAATGCTCCATAGTTATCTGTCCCGGTTTTCGACGTAAATTTTTAGCAAATCCTCGCGCTTCTAGCACACTTTTAGTCTCTTTTACCATTTCAGGGTTACCACACAACATAATTTGGCTTTGCTCTGGATGTAATGTTAGCCCGACATGGCGCTCTAGTTGTCCATCTGCAAGGGCTTGAGTGATCCTTCCTGTCAGGCAAAGAGGAGACGGTTCTCGGCTGACAAAAGGCTGGACGATAAGTTGATCGCCATATTGCTGCTTTAATTGTGTGATTTCTGCTTGATAACTTAAATCTGCGGCAAAACGAACCGCATGAACTAAGATAATTTTTCTAAACCGATGCCAGGCATCGCCTTGCTGCAAAATAGACAGGTAAGGACCGATAGCCGTCCCTGTTGCAAGTAGCCAAAGGTGATCGCCTTGTGGAACCTCATCAAGAGTAAAAAAGCCATTGGCGCGTGCAGAGATCAAGACTGTATCGCCTTCTTCTAGTTGGTGGAGTCGTGGTGACAATAACCCGTCTTGAACCCTTGTGGCGTAAATATCGATGGTTGGCTGCTGGGGAGGGTTAACAAAAGAATAGGCGCGTTGGACCATTTGGCCATCAATCTCTAAGCCGAGCTTGGTAAATTGCCCTGCTTTAAAAGGCTCGATGTTTGCCGCTAATGACAAACTGAATAAATTATTATTCCAGTGGCGGTTTGCAATAACTTGAGCAGGAATCCAATCAGCCATTATGGCCTCCTAATTCTATGATGTTATTCGATAAGTGCAGCGCCTTTGACCTGAAATGATATGTTCTTCACGTTCAATACGGATGTTTTCTCCAAGAAGGCGTTTAAATACCGTAAGTTCCGAGAGACATAGCGCAGGACAATGTTGTGCTGCTCGACAAATAGGGCAGTGATTTTCAACTAAGGTATAACCATCGTGCGTTGTTATAAGCTCTGCCATATACCCATCTTGTGTACGTAATTGAGCGAGGTGTTCGAGCTTTTCTTTGAGTGTTTCGCACGTTTGTAATGTTTGTTGATACTGTTCGTAAGTCTGCTGTTCGCGTTTTGCGATGACTTGCTCAAGCCCTGATGTTCCGAACAGATCTTCAACTGACTCTAACATGTATACGGCTAAATCATGATGACGATCAGTAAAACGACGATGTCCTTGCTCTGTTAATTGCCAATGACGGGTAGGACGTCCGACTTTGACTTTGACATCGTTAAAATCAACCAGCCCTTCATCTTCTAAGCTTTGTAAGTGCTGACGAATTCCCATGGTAGTAAGGGAGAACTTTTCAGCCAATACTTTTGCCGTGACAGGACCTTCATTTTTTAAGTGATAGAGGATTTTCTCGATGGTTTTCATAGCTACCTATATATTCATTTCTCTAGGTATTATGGGATCAGCTCATTAAATAAAGCAATCTCTTTACCATTCTAACGGGTTGCGTTGATTTTGCTTCTTAGGAGTGAGAGGTGGGAAAAAAAGCGTACCGAAGTACGCTTTCTTGCATGTGAATATCGTAATTAGATGATGTGCGATTTTACAATGTCATCTTTACGATCAAGGTAATGGGTCGACTTAATACGACGAATAGTACGGCATTGACCACGGATCAATAAGGTTTCCGTTGTCGCGATATTACCTTGACGATGAATGCCTTCTAGTAAGTCACCTTTGGTTATACCTGTCCCTGCAAAAATCACGTTATCGCTTTTTGCTATATCTTCAATACGCAATAATGTGTTGGTTTTAATACCCATTTCGTGGCAACGACGAATTTCAATTTCACCGAGTTCGCGGTTTTCTGCGGTATCCCCTTTGACCTCATGACGAGGAAGTAAACGCGCCTGCATGTCACCGCCTAATGCACGGATCGCGGCGGCGGAAACAACACCTTCTGGCGCACCACCGATACAGTACATCACGTCGACTTCACTATCTGGCATGCAAGTTAGAATAGACGCCGCCACATCGCCATCAGGCACGGCAAAGACACGAATACCGATTGCTTGCATTTGCTTAATCGTTTCATCGTGGCGAGGCTTGGCAAGGGTGATCACCACTAAATCTTGCAATGATTTACCCAGAGCATTAGCAATAGCCGTCAAGTTATCAACAAGTGGCTTCTCAAGATCAATCACGCCTTTTGCTGCAGGGCCAACCACCAGTTTTTCCATGTACATATCAGGCGCCTTTAGAAAGCTTCCTTTTTCACCCGCGGCTAATACAGCGAGGGCATTATTTTGTCCCATCGCTGTCATGCGTGTTCCTTCAATGGGATCGACTGCAATATCAACAGCATCGCCACCGCAACCCACCTTTTCACCGATGTAGAGCATTGGCGCTTCATCAATTTCGCCTTCACCTATTACGATTTCGCCATTGATTTCAGTTTGATTAAGTAGAATACGCATCACTTCTACCGCAGCATTATCAGCAGCATTTTTATCGCCACGACCAAGCCATTTATGGCCTGCTAGTGCCGCCCCTTCTGTAACCCGTGAGAATGCCATTGCTAAATCGCGTTTCATGATAACTCCAGATATAAAATCGATTAGATAAATAAACTGAGTCGATTTTAACATAAGGGATGGTGAAACGATTGCGCAAAATAAAGGGCAGTATTGCAATGTTCATAACCCGTATTAATCGCTGTGTATAAATTCTGGTTTTGATGACAAGCCACTATTATATCCTGCATGTGGTCATGCTAATGATTAGCGTTATTTTTGGTGACAGAATATCAATGAATGAATCGTGACAAAAAAGCAATATTGGTGGTATTGGGTCTAAACACTGTGTACAAATTAGGATATAAATAAGAAAGCGTAAGTTAGGTGACAGTTAAGCTTATTCGTTGATGTTTTTTTGACAGGGAAGAGAGCAAATAAAGCTGAGATTCGATTAAAAATGAACTTCGCGCTGTATTTGGTTGTCTCAGTGGGCGAATATTTGATCCACTTTGCAAAAATTATATCAGACTTGTGTGATTTTCATCCGTTTGCCCAAAAGCATTAGAATTGTGGATGTCAGATAGTCGCTGCCTCGTTAGAATAGAGGTGAATGTGAATTTAACTCGCGCGTAGGTGATTGGCTTAATGACTAAGCCAACATACGGGCTAAGATCAGGTAAACAATATGTCTCTAGAAATGTTAGAACAACTAGAAGCCAAAGTTCAGATGGCAATTGATACAATTTCTATTCTACAAATGGAAATTGATGAATTAAAAGAGCAAAACTCTCAACTTTCGATGGAAGCGCAAGAACTACGCTCTGGTCGTGAAAGTCTAAATGAAGAAAATGAAAAACTACGTCAAGATCATAATGCATGGCAGGAGCGCGTACGCAACCTACTAGGCAAAATGGAACACGTAGAATAATACTGATTTCAGTTTATCTGTTTCGGTTTTCGGCTTGGTATGTTGTTTTCAGGAACGACAGCATACCGGGCCGTAATTTTATTGATTGCTCGCAGTATGTCTAATCGATATCAAGAGGCTCAGGTGATAAAATAACCCCAGTATTATCAGCATAGATATGATCTTCTGGTAAGAAGGTCACCCCACCAAAATTGACTGCAACGTCAACCTCACCGATATCACGTTGATCAGCGCCCACTGGGATTGAGGCAAGCGCCTGAATACCAAGATCTAATTCATCTAGCTCATCAACATGGCGAACACAGCCATAAATAATCAGCCCTTCCCATTGATTTTCTTGCGCTAAATGAGCTAAATCGATATCAATTAATGCACGTCGTAGTGAACCACCACCGTCAATTAATAACACTCGCCCTACGCCTGATTGTTCTAAGACTTGGCGAATAACACCGTTATCTTCAAAACATTTTATGGTGGTTATTTGACCGCCAAAAGAGCTGCGTCCACCGTAAGAGCTGAACATAGGCTCAACAACATCAACGTGTTCGAGATAGATATCACACAGTTCAGAGGTATTGTATTCCATAAGTGGACTTCTTATTTAGCGAAAGAAAAGAAAGGAAATCAATAAGGCTTATAACGAGGAGATACTCATCGTAAGCCTTGTTGAAATTATAACCAGTTGATCTGTCATTGCAATTCGCAATTATGACAAGATGATCCCAAGAGCAAACAATAAATTCGTCAGTAAAGCACATTTGACCATGGTTGCCATCATTGGGCGGAGTTCTTCACCATTTTTAGAATGATAAACAGCACGACCATGTTTAAATAGTAGTGGCACACTCAATAAAAATAGCCATCCGAATAGCGATTTTATTTCAAATAGAGAAAAAAGCGTTAAACATACAACACTGGCTGCTAATAAGAAGAGGTGGTATTTACGACCCCATTCAGGTCCCATTCGTACGACCAAAGTTTGCTTACCATAAGCTCGGTCGTTATCAATATCACGTAGGTTATTAATATTAAGAACGCCCACTGCGAGCAAACCACAGGCCGTTGCCGGTAACATTATCACTGAATCAATGTTGCCAGCTTGTAGGTAGTAAGTGCCTGCAACACCCAACCAGCCAAAAAAGATTAATACTGATAAATCACCTAAGCCACGGTAACCGTAGGGCTTATTACCCACGGTATAGGCAATAGATGCAACAATAGCTAGCGCGCCGAGTAGTATAAAGCCAATGATGTCATGGGGATTATGACAGGCAAAAAATATCAATGATAAGCCACTGATTGCTGTCAGAATAATGTTGACAAACATGGCAGTACGCATGGCTTTCGGGGTTACTAATCCTGATTGAATCGCACGTTGAGGTCCTAAACGATCATCATTATCGGTGCCTTTGACAGCGTCACCGTAATCATTAGCAAGGTTAGAAAGAATTTGCAGCAAAAGGGCGGTTAATAAAGCGAGCGCTGCAATTAAAGCAGAAAAACTTCCATGCCATCCTGCCACTGCACTACCGCATACAATTGATGCGATGGCTAGTGGCAAGGTTTTCGGTCTTGCTGCATCTAACCAAATAGCAAGTGATGAAGATGATTTCATAATCTAGGTACTTAAATAATGAGGGAATAGCTATTATGGCGAAAATTTGGATTGGCGCAAATTTATCCCATTAATAGTTGCTAAAATAAAAAAAACGGTGCGCAAGGCACCGTTATTTCTGAAAGGCAATGTTATTACAGGATAAAGCGGCTTAAATCTTCATCTTGTACGAATTCACCAAGACGCTCGCTAACATATGCGGCATCAATCGTGAATTTCTCACCAGACTTTTCGCTTGCATCATAGGAAATTTCTTCCATTAGACGTTCCATAACGGTATGCAGACGACGAGCACCGATATTCTCAGTACGCTCATTCACTTGCCATGCCGCATCCGCTAGGCTGTCGATACCGTCAGCCGTGAATTCGATTTCAACTGATTCTGTTGCCATTAATGCTTTGTATTGCTCTGTTAGCGATGCATTTGGCTCCGTCAGAATTCGTTTAAAGTCGTGACTTGTTAGCGCTTCAAGCTCAACGCGAATAGGTAAACGACCTTGCAATTCAGGGATCAAATCCGATGGCTTAGCCACTTGGAAAGCGCCTGATGCAACAAACAGGATGTGGTC
Source organism: Photobacterium sp. GB-1 (assembly GCF_003026165.1). Lineage (NCBI taxonomy): Bacteria > Pseudomonadati > Pseudomonadota > Gammaproteobacteria > Vibrionales > Vibrionaceae > Photobacterium > Photobacterium sp. GB-1. The sequence continues at coordinate 101,608 of NZ_PYOB01000007.1, forward strand.
TGTTTTAACCATACCGTGTTTGGTTGATACTGTGCTGCCTTCGACTAATGGGAGTAAGTCACGCTGCACACCTTCACGAGAAACATCAGGACCGGAAGACTCGCCACGCTTACAAATTTTATCGATTTCATCGATGAACACGATACCATTGTTTTCAACCGAATGAATGGCTTGTTCTTTAAGCTCTTCTTGGTTGACTAACTTCGCCGCTTCTTCTTCGGTTGCAGCTTTTAGCGCGTCTTTGATTTTCATCTTGCGCTTTTTAGTGGTATTGCCAGCAAGGTTTTGGAACATGCCCTGTAGCTGGTTGGTCATTTCTTCCATACCAGGAGGCGCCATGATCTCTACACCCATCTGAGGTGCTGCAATGTCCATTTCAATTTCTTTATCGTCAAGCTTGCCTTCACGTAATTTTTTACGGAAAGATTGACGAGTCGACGACTCTGCAGGGGCTTCTTCATTTTGACCCCAAGCATCACGCGCTGGTGGTAGAAGGGCATCTAAAATACGCTCTTCTGCTAATTCTTCAGCACGGAAACGGACTTTCTCAGTCGCCTGTTGATGTGTCATTTTTACTGCTACATCAGTTAGATCGCGAATGATTGTTTCGACTTCTTTACCAACATAACCCACCTCGGTGAATTTTGTTGCTTCTACTTTAATGAAAGGCGCGTTAGCTAGTTTCGCTAAGCGGCGTGCAATCTCGGTTTTACCCACCCCAGTTGGGCCGATCATTAAAATATTTTTTGGCGTTACTTCAACACGCAACTCTTCAGGAAGTTGCATACGACGCCAGCGGTTACGTAGTGCAATCGCAACTGCTCGTTTCGCTTTGTCTTGACCGATAATATGGCGATTAAGTTCATGAACGATTTCGCGAGGAGTCATTTCAGACATTACAACTTCCTTACTTAGTTTCTAATTCTTCAATGGTGTGATTGTGGTTAGTGAACACACAAATATCACCAGCAATATTCAGGGCTTTCTCTGCAATTTCTCGCGCACCTAAATCGGTATTTTCTAGCAATGCTGTGGCTGCGGCTTGGGCGAAATTACCGCCAGAGCCAATCGCAATTAAGTCGTGCTCTGGTTGTACAACGTCACCATTACCGGTGATGATGAGTGAGCCTGTTTCATCGGCAACGGCCAACAAGGCTTCAAGCTTACGCAGAGCGCGATCAGTACGCCAATCTTTGGCAAGTTCAACGGCCGATTTTAGAAGGTGGCCTTGGTGCATCTCAAGCTTACGCTCAAAACGTTCAAATAGAGTGAATGCATCAGCGGTACCGCCAGCAAAACCTGCCAGTACTTTATTGTTATATAGACGGCGAACTTTACGTGCGTTGCCTTTCATTACTGTGTTACCAAGTGATACTTGGCCGTCACCAGCAATGACGACTTTACCGTTTCGACGTACAGATACAATAGTTGTCACGGGGTTAACCTCTCTGGTTCTGCTCCGGCATAGCCGGTAACGTTAATGTGAAAAGATCTGGGGATGAAAGAAAGGCTTTTCAAGTATGAACTGTCAATTGGTCGCTATTATTACGTTTATCTAACATAAAAAAAGGACGTACATAGGTACGTCCTTCTGATTATTTGGCTAACCTTGGAGAGTTATTGCCAATGCCAAATACCACACGGTGAAACACCGCCATTTTGTAGTTTAGCTTTATCTTTTTCAGCACTGCTTTTTTGTGAGTAAGGGCCTAATACGACACGGTACCAGGTTCCTTTTGCATCACTGCTAATTTTAAGTTGGCTATTCATGCCTTGGAATGCAATTTTTGCTTTACGTTCATCGGCTTGTGATTTATTACGGTAAGCACCACACTGCAATACAAAGCGCACACTTGATGTCGCCTCGGACTGATTTTTGGCTGGACTTGGTTTTATGTCTACAGTAACCACAGGCTTAGCTGTTTGAGCGTTCTCTTTCGGTTTAGGTGTGTCTGTTTTTTTAGCTGCAGTTTCTGTTTCCACTGGCTGCATACGTTGGTTTTTCAAGTCGTCTGGCACGATGACTTTTTTATTTTCTAATTCTTGAATGTAACGCCATTTCTCTTCAGGTTTTGGCGGTAGAACTTCTTTATTAGCGGTTTTTTTAACCTCATTAGTGGGTTGAGGTTTTGCACTAATTAAAGGTTCATCTTTATGTGCTGGTTTTTCAGGAACATCAGTACCAGATAAGAAGAATAAACCAGTAATAAGTCCAAATACTAATACAATAGCGGTGACCGCCCACTTGATTGGAAATCCACTAGAGGCGGGGGCTTTTTTTCGACTCGGACTGCTTTTTTTATTTGCCGGTTTCGGCGAGCGTCCGCGTTTTACATAATCTTTAGTAGCCACGATGATAGACAAATATGTTGAGAGAAGGAAAGAACTCTATGTTACAAAGTTGGAATGATACTGACTAGTTTTTATCACTATTAATGTGTGGGTTAAGGTCAATAGTATGTAAAAACTGTGAACTTATGATTATTTCATAAGCTCACAGTCTTTTTATGACTATCGAGATGGTGGGGCTGCACTTTCACGGATCACCAGTTTCGCATCAAGTAAGCGAGATCCTGCTTGTACTTCCTTGCCTTTAAGTAGTTCAAGTAACATCAACATTGCTTGACGACCAATCTCATAGCGTGGTTGAGAAACGGTGGTTAATGGTGGGTCACAATATTCAGCAAATTGAATATCATCAAAGCCAACAATCGAAATATCTTGAGGAACACGAAGACCAAGACGTTTTGCCTGCTGCATTGCGCCAATCGCCATCACATCAGAATGACAGAACAGTGCGGTTGGTGGCTCAGGTAACGACAACAATGCGGTAACTGCGCGTGCGCCAGCAGCAAAGCTAAAATCACCTTTCACCGTATAGGCTGGGTTTAATGTAATCCCACCACGACGCAGTGCTTGTTGATAGCCCTGATTTCGGAATTGAGATAATGGTGCTTGGTCGGGGCCGGTAATTTGCGCAATACGCTTATGACCCATTTGTGTTAGATAATTAACTGCTTCAAATGCCGCGGTGAGATTATCAATATGGATGGTCGGCAACTCTAACTCGGGTGCGTACTCACAAGCCATCACTAAGGGGGGTAGGTTCTTCTGTTCTGGTTTACTGACATCAAAAGGTAAGTCTGTACCCAGTAATAACATACCATCAGCTTGTTTAGTAAAGACTAAATTAACAAATGAGTTTTCACGCTTTTTCTGTTGACCACTGTCGCCCAGCAATACAAGGTAACCGTACTCCATTGCAGCTTCTTCGATACCACGAATAATCTCTGTGAAGTAAGGATCACAAATATCAGGGACGATAGTTACGATCGTTTTTGACTCATTGCGACGTAAATTACGGGCAAGTGAGTTAGGTGAGTAGCCAGCTTCCATGACAGCCTGCTCAACTTTTTTACGAGTTGAAGCCGATACTTTTTCCGGGTTCATTAGCGCACGGGAAACCGTTGCAGTCGAAACTCCGGCTAGCTGGGCAACATCCTTCATTGTCGCCATATTGCTTTCCTCTTTTATCTAAATCTCTCTTATTATGCGGCTGGTGGCTCGAGGTCAAAAGGACTGAGACGGAAACCAGCGAAGCAGTAAATGACTGATATTAGTCAATACTATTGATATTGTAGAGCGTATACACGGGATTAAACATGCCTCAAATAGCATAAATTACATTCACTATGTGAGTTTTGTCGCATTGTTGGTCTTAAGTTAAATCTTGTGGCTCTACATCAATCGACCAACGTACTTTTTTTGCTAACGGCAGTAATTGAATTGCAGGCTTGGCAACACTGAGTATCTGTTGCAAGGTTTTGCGATTAGGGGTTTGTAAAATTAATTGCCAACGATAACGTCCAGCACGACGGGCAAGAGGAGCGGGGTTTGGCCCTAATACACAGCAATCTTGATCATAAACGGGGCTGGATTCAAAAATGCCACGGATTTGCTGTAATAGTTGGCAAACAGTATCACTGTCATTCGCTTCCGCCCGTATTAAGACAAGGTGAGTATAGGGCGGTAACATAGCTTGCTGGCGTTCAACTAATGCGGTTTGTGAGAAAACGCCATAGCCTTTATGAAGCAATGATTGTAATAGTTGATGCTCTGGGTGATGAGTTTGCAATAACACTTCGCCCGGTTTACTCGCGCGCCCTGCACGTCCTGCAACTTGAATAAACAATTGTGCTAAACGCTCGGATGCGCGGAAGTCGTTACTAAACAGTGCGCTATCAACATCAATTAAGGCGACTAAAGTGACATTCGGGAAATGGTGGCCTTTTGCTAGCATTTGGGTACCAATTAAAATTTGATACTCATTGTTTTTAATCGCTTCGAGATAGTTTTCTAAAGCCCCCTTGCGACGCGTGCTATCACGATCAATGCGCACCGTCTTAAATTCAGGAAATAGGGTGGCGAGTTGATTTTCTAATTGCTCAGTACCAACACCGACGGGCAATAATTGCGTCGAACCACATTGCTCACATTGCGGCATGATAGGACGCTGAGTTGCACAATGGTGACAACGCAGCTCTCCAGATTGCTGGTGTAAGGTGTAATAAGCATCACAACGATGGCATTCAGCGATCCAACCACACTCATGGCACATCATTGCAGGTGAAAAACCACGACGATTAAGAAATAACATCACCTGATTACCCGCATTTAAGTGTTTACGCATCTCAGCGATAAGTGGTGCAGATAACCCAGCATCAAGATATAAACCTTTAACATCAATCACGCCATGACGCGCCAATTGAGCGTTACCCGCACGTTTAGTTAAGGTTAAATGATGGTATTTGCCTGTTTTAGCGTTATGCAAGGTTTCTAATGCTGGTGTTGCAGAGCCTAAAATAATCGGAATGTTTTCTTTATTGGCGCGCATAACGGCAAGATCGCGAGCATGATAACGTAAGCTATCTTGTTGTTTATAAGATGCGTCATGCTCTTCATCGACAATGATGATGCCAAGGTTTGCAAAGGGGGTGAATAATGCAGATCGCGTCCCGATGATGATCCCCGCTTGATTATCTCGACCTGCAAGCCATGCAGCCATACGCTCGCTGTCGTTTAGCCCTGAGTGAACCGTTTCTAAAGGCACATTAAAACGACGGCGAAAGCGGTTAATCGTCTGAGGGGTTAAGCCAATCTCAGGGACTAAGATGAGTGCTTGTTTACCTGCGGCAAGCACCGGCTCTAGCAAGTTAAGATATACTTCTGTTTTGCCTGAGCCCGTTACCCCTTCTAAAAGATAACAGCCAAACTCAGGGTTACTATTCACGGTGGCAATTGCTAACGCTTGTTCTTCATTTAAACGTGGTTTTTCTTCAGTAACAGAAAACTGTTTCTGCCAGTTTTGGCTTTTGGGTTGTTGCTGTTGTTCAATGATCCAGCCTTTATTCGCTAACGTTTTTAAGGTCGTAGAGCTCACTTCTTCGCTCAATAGTGCATCATGACTGACAGCTCCGTTTTGTAGTAGACGCAGTATTTGGGCTTGTTTGGGCGCGCGGGTTAGGCCATTTAGCGGTTGTGATTTTCCCGCTTCAGTTAATGCCCAAAATTTCAGGGTGGTTTGTGAGGCTTCACGTCCTTTTCGCAATAAAGCCGGCATTGCATTAGCCAGTGTATCGCCGAGAGGATATTGATAATATTGACTAGCCCATTTGAGCAAATCAAATAATGGCGGCATCCACAGTGGTGCTTTATCAATGACTTTTTGAATAGCTTTTAGTTGTTCGATAGGAAACTCAGAGCTATTTGTCAGTGCGGTAACGATACCTATTAAACGTTGACGCCCGAAAGGAACCTGCACACGCCCGCCGATAATAGGTAGGTCGTTGGGTTTGATTAAATAATCAAAGGTTTTATCTAGGGGAATAGGGAGAGCGACTCGAGCGATATTCGGGATCATAATTTACTGCAGTCATTGAGCTTGTGTTGAATAATACCAGACCAAGTGATACTCGATAAGTGCTGTTAAGTCTGATAGGTGAAGAACGCGGTGTGGTACAAAGAAATTACGCGTGAAAAATCGGCATCTGTATTGATCTCCGCGTGATGATTGATTACTATACGCCGCCTGATTTGTCACATAATGTGACAAGCTATTTTTTAACGACGTGTGGTGCCCGGCTTTGGATCGGGAGAGCGACACGGCCTTTATTTTGAGGTTATCCCATGAAACAAGGTATTCATCCTGAGTACAAAGCAGTAAACGCACGTTGTTCTTGTGGCAACACTTTCGTATTTAACTCTACTATGGGTAAAGACATCAACCTTGATGTATGCGACAAGTGCCACCCATTCTACACTGGTAAGCAACGTCAAGTTAGTTCTGGCGGCCGTGTTGACAAATTCAACAAGCGTTTCGGTGCGCTTACTAGCAAGTAATTACTTGCCAGATGAATTTAGAAAAAAGGGATGCGAAAGCATCCCTTTTTTTATGTCTCAATAAAATATGTGAAGAATAACTGTTAGCTATCAGCTGGGAAATTAATACTTAATGGCATATGATTTAATAACAAATACGAATTACACATAGATGTAATTTGCCATTATAAATGTCAGCGTTGAGGCTCAAATATCACTATGACCGAAGATTTTCGTCAACAAGCTCTAGATTACCATTCCCTTCCTACTCCTGGAAAAATAGCCGTTGCACTGACAAAGCCAGCAAATACGGTTGAAGATCTTGCTTTAGCGTATAGCCCAGGTGTTGCTGAGCCCGTAAGGGAAATCGCTCAAGATCCTGATAACGTTTACAAATATACCGCAAAAGGGAATATAGTTGCGGTGATCACCAATGGCACCGCTATTTTAGGTCTTGGTAATTTAGGCCCGTTAGCTTCTAAGCCTGTTATGGAAGGGAAATCATTACTTTTTAAGCGCTTTGCAGGTATTGATTCGATTGATATTGAAGTCAAACATCGCACTATTGATGAGTTCGTTGATACTGTCGCAAATATTGCCGATACTTTTGGTGGTATTAATTTAGAAGATATTAAAGCGCCAGATTGTTTTGAGATCGAACAGCGCTTAATTGAGCGTTGTAATGTTCCGGTGTTTCACGATGATCAGCATGGTACGGCTATTGTCACCGCTGCTGGTATGCTCAATGCCATAGAGTTACAAGGTAAAGAAATTAGTGAAGCGGTGATTGTTTGTTTGGGAGCGGGAGCTGCTGCTGTTGCGTGTATGGAGCTCTTGATCAAATGTGGCGCGCAACGTGAAAAAATTTACATGCTCGATCGTAAAGGCGTTATTCATACTCGCCGTGATGATATAAATGAATATAAGCAGCTATTTGCTAACAATACCGATAAGCGCACATTAGAAGATGTGATTGCGGGAGCCGATATTTTCGTTGGTGTATCAGGCCCTGATTTATTACCACCTGAAGCGCTAGCACTAATGGCTGAAAACCCTATTGTATTTGCTTGCTCTAACCCTGATCCTGAAATAAAGCCTGAATTAGCTCATCAAGTTAGAGATGATTTAATTATGGGAACGGGACGATCTGATTATCCTAACCAAGTAAATAACGTTCTATGTTTCCCGTTTATTTTCCGCGGTGCATTGGATGTGCGTGCAAGTCAAATTAATGATGAAATGAAATTAGCAGCCGTTCATGCAATTAGAGAGTTAGCGAAAGAGCCAGTACCACAAAGTGTGCTTGAGGCTGCGGGTGTATCACAGCTTGAATTTGGCCGAGAATATATTATTCCAAAACCGATGGATCCACGTTTATTACCGCGTGTCGCAAAAGCAGTTGCACAAGCAGCCATTGATTCAGGTGTCGCGCGTATTGAGATGCCAATGGGATATATGGAAGTGTAATCGCGCTATTCTATTGATGACAAAAAATAAAAACCAGCTGTTAGGCTGGTTTTTTTGTAGACATAGTACTGCAATAATTATTCATTAATGTCTTCGTAGCTAATGCCCATTGCGTCCATTAATGCTTTTGCTTCTGCAGGTAGATCGTCTGGGCGATCTTTACGAATGTCATCATCAGTGGGAAGCGGTTGACCTGTGTAGGCATGCAGAAAGGCTTCACAAAGTAATTCACTATTTGTTGCGTGGCGAAGGTTATTCACCTGACGACGAGTACGTTCATCAGTCAGAATCTTAAGCACCTTTAATGGAATCGAAACAGTAATTTTTTTTACTTGTTCATTTTTCTTACCGTGTTCCGCGTAAGGGCTAATATATTCGCCATTCCACTTTGCCATGTTTTACCTTCTCAGCGATATTGGGTTAATAATGGTGGTAACAGGAATCAACATTTTCTGTTAGCAACGGGGATTGTAGGGCGGCGATATTACGTGAACATCGCGGTTTTGTCCCGTATTGAACAGAAAAATTACAGTAAGGTTGTTACCATTATTTTGTTATGGCTGAATTTTAGCGGGATTTACTGCCATAAGCAAAGACATATAGACGTCCAGATGTGTTGACGTCTTGTTTTGTAGTGGTTAAAGTTGTTATAAATTTATTATCTTGGGTTAAATCCTGCCCCGACAAGGAATGTTTGTATGAGTGATAAGCGACTGGCGACAATTGCAGTAAGAACCGGTATTGATGTTGACTCTCAATATAATGCTGTTGTTCCTCCTATTTATTTAACGTCGACCTATAGCTTTCCAGCTTTTGGCGAAGTACCGCAATATGATTATTCTCGTTCAGGTAACCCAACTAGAAATACGTTAGCTGACGCGCTTAGTGAGATGGAAGGCGGTGCGGGTGGTGTGGTAACCAGTTGTGGTACAGCTGCGATGAATTTATTGGTTACTGCATTATTAGGTCCTGATGATTTGATTGTTGCGCCGCATGATTGTTATGGCGGTACCTATCGATTATTTAATACTCGTGCCAATAAAGGTGACTTTAAGGTTGAGTTCGTTGACCAATCGGATCAAGAAGCACTTACAGCGGCTTTAGCGAAAAAACCTAAACTAATCTGGGTTGAAACGCCGTCTAACCCATTAGTGCGTGTGATTGATATTGCGGCGCTGTGTCAGCAAGCAAAAGCCGTGGGTTGTCTTGTTGCTGTAGATAACACTTTCTTATCGCCACTATTACAACAACCAATTGAATTAGGTGCCGACTTTGTTGTTCACTCAACAACCAAGTACCTCAATGGTCACTCGGATGTGGTTGGTGGGGTACTGATTTCAAAAGATGCCGAAATGGCAGAAAATATTGCTTGGTGGGCGAACTGTATTGGTGCGACTGGCGCACCATTTGATGCTTACCTAACTCTGCGAGGTCTACGTACATTATCACCGCGTATGAGAATGCATGAAGAGAATGGTACCGCGGTATTAAGTTACCTTCAGCAACAAGCGATGGTGGGTACTATTTATCATCCAAGCCTTGCATCCCATCCTGGTCATGAGATTGCCAAACGTCAGCAAAAAGGTTTTGGCTCTATGATGAGTTTTGAGTTTGCGGGTGATCAAACCCAACTAGAAGTGTTTGTGAAAGAGTTAAAGCTGTTTTCACTGGCAGAATCATTAGGTGGTACTGAGAGCTTAATTGCGCATCCATCAAGTATGACTCACCGTGCAATGTCTGATGAAGCACAGGCAGAAGCGGGGATCACCACCTCATTATTACGTCTTTCGGTTGGTCTTGAAGACCCTAGTGATTTAATAGAAGATCTTGATCAAGCCTTTAAACTCGCGGCGGAGGCTCACTAATGACAAAAGCATTACGCCAATTACATAAATTTGGCGGTAGTAGCTTAGCTGATCCTGAGTGCTATCGCCGAGTAGCGGATATTCTGGCGGAGTATTCAAACAATGAAGATTTAATTGTTGTGTCAGCCGCGGGAAAGACAACAAACCAACTTATATTATGGTTAGCGCAATTAGAAAAAGATGGTCGTCAAGCCCATGAAACCTTGTTATCTGTCCGCAGTTATCAGCAACAATTAATTGAGTCTTTGCTTTATTCGCCGACAGCAGAACGTTTGATTGAATTACTACATGATGATTTATCAACCATTGCTCGTTATGGTGAAAGCCCTATTAACCCAGCACTTCGAGGCACCATTCAAGGGTATGGTGAAGTATGGTCTGCGCGATTATTAGCGGCATTACTGTGCCAGCGTGACTTACCCGCCACAGATTTGGATTCTCGGTTATTTTTACGTGCCGAACATGCCGCACAGCCAGAAGTCGATAGCCGATCGTCGAAGCCATTATTACAACAGCAGTTTGCACAACATAGCCATCACCGCTTAGTGATCACAGGCTTTATGGCTCAAAATGAGCAAGGGGAAACTGTCTTACTTGGTCGTAATGGTTCAGATTACTCTGCGACAATCATTGGTGCATTAGCAGATGTTTCTCGAGTCACGATTTGGAGTGATGTGGCTGGAGTCTATAGTGCTGATCCACGTAAAGTTAGCGATGCCTGCCTATTACCGTTATTACGATTAGATGAAGCTAATGAGCTTGCTCGCCTTGCTGCCCCTGTTTTGCATAGCCGTACGTTACAACCGGTGGCACAAAGTGCGATAGATTTAACATTGCGTTGTAGTCATCAACCTGAATCAGGCTCTACGCGAGTAGAGCGTGTTCTGGCATCGGGTCGAGGGGCAAAAATTGTCTCTTCGCTTGATGATGTGTGTTTGATTGAAGTTGATGTACCACGAGGTATGGATGTTCAACATGTACGTGAAGACGTTGAGCGTTTATTGTCGCGCCATCAATTAGCACCTTTAGCGCAAAGCCTAGAGCAGAGTAAAGGCCGTATTATGCTGGCTTATACTCGAGAGGTAGTGAATGACGTATTAAATTTACTGCAAGATAGCGGAACACCTGCCGAATTACGGTTGCGAGAAGGCTTCTCAATGGTTGCTGCTGTGGGCGCTGGGGTGATCAATAACCCTATCCACTGTCATGGCTTTTATCAGCAGTTAAAAGGCTTACCGGTTGAGTTTATGACAGAAGCGGATTCGGGATTAAGTTTGGTTGCTGTATTGCGCCATGTCGAAACTGAAAGCTTGGTTAGTGATATTCACCAAGCGCTCTTTCAAGCTCAAAAACGAGTAGGGCTAGTACTTTGTGGTAAAGGCAATATTGGCACCCGTTGGCTTGAATTATTCGACCGAGAGAAATCAGCGTTAGAAAAACGTCATGGTTTAAGTTTTACTTTAATAGGGGTACTCGATAGTCGTCGTTGTTGGATGAACTTTACAGGTATCGATCCTTCGCTAGCACTGACACAATTTGAACAAGAAGCCATAGAGTATCAAGAGGGTGTGCTTTTCTCTCATCTTGCGAGTGCTGATTATGACGATGTGATTGTGCTTGATGTCACTGCAAGTTCCGAGCTGTCAAAGCGTTATGCAGAAATAGCAGAACACGGTTTGCACTTAATTTCAGCCAATAAAGTGGCGGGCTCTGCGAGCAGTAAAGATTATCATGCGGTGATTGATGCGTTTGCGAAAAGTAGCCGTCATTGGTTGTATAACGCGACGGTTGGTGCTGGGCTTCCGGTGAATCATACTGTCCGTGATTTACGAGAGAGTGGCGATCAGATCATCGCTGTTTCTGGTATTTTCTCAGGCACCTTGTCTTGGTTGTTCCAACAGTATGATGGCAGCGTGCCATTTTCTGAGTTAGTAGAACAAGCGTGGCAACAAGGACTCACTGAACCAGATCCTCGCCATGATTTAGATGGCAGTGATGTGATGCGTAAGCTCGTGATATTAGCCCGTGAATCAGGCCTAGAGATTGAGCCTGAACAGGTTAAAGTTGAAAGCTTAGTCCCAAGCGAACTGGCAGCATTATCTGTTGAGCAGTTTTTTGAACAAACTCAAGTGCTCGATGAGATTTTAGCCGAGCGATTAGAAAGTGCGCGAGAGGAAGACAAAGTGCTGCGTTATGTAGCTCGTTTAGATCGCCATGGCAACGCTTATGTTGGTGTTGAAGCCTTACCCCAAGAGCACGCGCTAGCTAATTTGCTTCCGTGCGATAATATCTTTGCCATTGAAAGCCATTGGTACCGTGATAATCCGTTAGTGATTCGAGGACCTGGAGCGGGGCGTGATGTAACTGCTGGTGCATTATTATCAGATATAAATCGTCTGGCCTGTTTACTGTAACGGTTTGATAAAATTTTAAAGCCCGCTTATTGTTAGCGGGCTTTTTATATTTAAAAGCAGCGTTGCGATTGGTTTGTGTCGTAAAAAATAAACCGCAGTAAACTGCGGTTTATTTATTTTATGAGAGAGATAAAGAACTACAGCGCAACAGGGCTGCCGTTACTGTCCATATCTTTTAGCTCAATAAGCACTTCTTCAGCCCAGTCAATCCAAGCTTGGCGGTTATGTAAACCACGACGAAGTGTTAAACGATCTAAGCGTTGTTGGCGGTCCATTGACTTATAATCGCTGAAATGAATTTTTTCTAGCTCTTTGTAATGGCCGATCAGTGTTTGAGATTCATCGATCAATGCAGCAAGTTGCTTTTGCATTGGCTCTGAATTGTGAACACCACAAACTAACAGCTTTGCTGAGAACTCATCGCGAGTTGTGGGATTACGTGCAGGTTCTTCAAACCAATTAAAGAGTGCTTGGCGACCGGCATCTGTAATGGCATAGACTTTACGATCAGGTTTACCCTCTTGAGGCTCAAGTCGACATGTTACTTGATCATTAGTCGCCATCTTATTCAGTTCACGATACACCTGTTGGTGACTCGCTTTCCAAAAATAGCCAATACTATGAGAAAATTCTTTAGTTATATCATAACCCGTTGCTTCTCTGTTGCTCAGCACGGTTAAAATTACGTGTGGTAGTGACATCTCTTCTATCCGTTAAATACGTCAAATAAAAATAACAACTGAACTAGATTACATACGCTTCGTAATGGCGTTTTTTATTTATAATCTTAATATCTTATAGTTCGGTTGAGACCGCATACAATATCATTAATTTGCTTAATATCGATACATCAAGATGAAATATCTGATGTACGGGCTTGCAAATTTATTATCTTGTGACCTTACTTCGATAGCAAAAAATCACTCGCACCATTAAAGGCTTAAACAATCTTATACATCATTGCTCATATCGAAGTTATAACTATCATAGCTCTGTTAAGAAACTTTATGCTGTATCAATATTGAGACAAAAAAGATTTTTCTTAACATATCGATAAATAACGGGAAAAAAAAGGGCCATCAAATGACCCTTATTAATTATTGCAATTTGCTATCCAGTATTTCGCATACCTGTTGCAATACCAGCAATAGTAACCATTAAGGCTTCTTCAAGTGCAGGAGGCAACTCTTCCTGCTGTCGAGTTCGATATAACAGTTCTGCTTGTAGCATATTAAGAGGCTCAACATAAATGTTGCGTAATCGAATTGATTCTGCGCCCCAAGGGTCTTGTTCCATTAAGTGATCGCTATTTTCAACCGTTAATACGGCCTTAATATCTTTACCTAATTGATCACGAAGCTTTTGACCTAATGGCCATAGAGATTCATCTGTTAGACGCTCGTCATAGTATTTAGCAATACCTATATTGGTTTTGGTGTAAACCATTTCAAGCATACCTAGACGTGTCGAGAAGAAAGGCCATTCTCGGCACATCTCTTCTAACAATTTCGTGTGGCCGTTGTTGATTGAATACTGAATAGCTTCACCAGCACCCAGCCATGCGGGTAGCAATAGGCGGTTTTGACTCCATGCAAAAATCCATGGGATCGCACGTAAGCTCTCTACACCACCTTGCGGGTTACGTTTCGCTGGACGAGAACCAAGAGGCAGTTTACCTAATTCAAGTTCAGGCGTCGCAGCACGGAAGTAAGGAACAAATTCAGGATCAACACGTACAACATTACGATAAGCTTCACAAGAGACTTCAGACAACACATCCATCAGTTCACGCCATTCTTGTTTAGGCGCTGGAGGCGGAAGTAGATTAGCTTCCAGTGTTGCACTCGCGTAAAGGCTTAAACTATTGATAGCGACTTCTGGTAAACCTAACTTAAAGCGGATCATTTCGCCCTGTTCGGTTACACGTAAGCCACCTTTTAAGCTGCGTGGTGGTTGGGATAACAGTGCAGCGTGAGCTGGTGCACCACCACGACCAATACTACCGCCACGGCCATGGAATAGGGTGATTTCAACCCCAGCTTGTTCGCAAACATCAACCAGTTTTTCCATTGCGCTATATTGCGCCCAACCTGCCGACATTACACCCGCATCTTTAGCTGAATCTGAGTAGCCGATCATGACCATTTGGTGGTTTTGAATAAAGCCACGATACCAGTCAATATTCAGTAGTTGTTCAATCACATCTGCACCATTATTCAAATCATCAAGGGTTTCGAATAATGGACAGACATCCATTCTAAATGGACAGCCCGCTTCTTGCAGTAGTAAGTGAACAGCAAGTACATCAGAGGCCGTTCGCGCCATTGAAATGACGTATGAACCTAATGCTTCACGGGATTGTTCAGCAATAGTTTTACAGGTTTCAATGACTTCTTTAACTTCTGCCGATGGCTCCCAATCACGAGGAAGGAGTGGGCGTTTTGATGATAGTTCACGAACAAGGAAAGCAATTTTATCTTGCTCGCTCCATTGGTCGTAATCACCCAGTCCAAGGTAACGAGTAAGCTCTGAAATTACATCTGAATGACGAGTACTTTCTTGACGAATATCTAAACGGACTAAGTGTACGCCAAAACATTTAACGCGACGTAATGTGTCAAGCAGTAGACCATCAGCAATGATAGCCATGCCACACTCATGCAATGATTGGTAACACGCATACAGGGGATCCCACAGCTCTGCAATATCTTCAATAATAATATCGGAGGCGGGTTTTTGACCATGAATCTTCGCATCAAGATTGTCACGAGTGTGAAGCAGCTTATTACGTAGTTGCTTTAGAATCGCGCGGTAAGGTTCATGCTCTTCGCCTGCAAGCTCCCGCACCGTCTCGTTACACTGAGTCATGGATAATTCGTTGATTAACTCTTGAATATCATTGAGGTAAAGATCTGCCGCTTTCCAGCGTGATAAAGCGAGCACTTCACGTGTCACTTTCGAGGTAACAAATGGGTTACCATCTCGGTCTCCACCCATCCAAGATGAGAAGGTGACAGGTGATGCGTCAAGAGGTAGGGCTTCGCCAAGATGTTGCTGTAATTTTTCATCAAATAGGCGAAGAAATTCTGGTACAGCTTGCCATAGTGAATTTTCAATAACGGCATAGCCCCATTTGGCTTCATCAATCGGGGTTGGGCGTTGCTGACGAATAACATCGGAGTGCCATGCTTGGGCAATAAGCTGTTCTAGGCGCTGTTCGATACGCGCGCGTTCAGAGGTTGATAGCTCGCTAAGTTCTAATTGAGATAAACATTTATTAATCTGTACCAATTTGTGAATCATGGTACGTCGGGCGATTTCTGTTGGGTGTGCTGTTAGCACCAAATCAATATTTAGTTCACGAACCGCTTCAATAGAATCAAGCTGATTGACGTCATTATCGGTCAGCTTATTAAATAGCTCATCGAGTGCATTAGGGCTGCATAGTGTGGTTTCACATTGACGAGAGATAGTATGGTATTGCTCTGCAATATTCGTGAGATTTAGGAATTGGCTAAAGGCGCGAGCAACTGGAAGTAATTGATCATCGGGTAAGTTCTGTAGCTCATCGATAAGCTTTGCACGATCTTCTTCACTACCAGAATGTGCTGATTTAGATAGTTTACGAATAGTTTCGACTTTATCTAACAGTTCGTCACCATGTGCCGTTTTAATGGTATTACCAAGCAGGTGGCCTAGCATACTTACGTTACTTTTTAACGTGCTGTATTTCTCATTCATATCGCATCCATCTCGTAATTTAGTTACATCCAATTTAAACTTCTAACAGACAATCTAGCCGTGATCTCACTTTGAGGTCAACTATCATTACATTTATAAGTGTTAAAACCACTCTACTTTGATTTTGGTCATAAATGCGATTGAAGTCTGTAATTTTGTTTCATTATTGCTCGTTTGCTAACAAATAACAGTTAGTAATAATATTGTCTCAAACTGATGTCAAATCGATGAATGATGAAAATGTTACAAAAAGATGAATAAAAAGTTTTGAAAAGGATGGCGAAAGTGAGGTTTTTAAGGCTTTTCTGTTGACAGTACGTTAATTAATCAGTAAACATATAAATGCAACGCAAACGAATAATTTATTGCTTTATTTAGCCGTAACCTGAGCAAGGAATGCCGGGTCTCCATTGTTAATTTAGGATGTTTTAACATGAACCAAGCGAAGCTTTTTACTCATACCTTCCGACGACGCTAAGTCATATTCGCTTGGTGCGTATGCGCCCCTCATATTTGCTGTTTTCAGCACTCCTTGTTACACGTTACTGCTGCGAAAAATAAAGACTCAAGCCAGTTTTGCGCCTAAACGGTAACAACAATCATTAGACTAAAAATGGAATTTGTAATGTTAAAGACTTTAATTATCGGTGCAAGTGGCTATACCGGTGCAGAACTTGCGAAAATGGTGGTTAAGCATCCTCATTTAGAACTTGCGGGTTTATTTGTTTCTGAAAATAGCCTTGATGCGGGTAAACCGTTAAGTGATTTGCATGGTCAATTGAAAGGCATTGTTGATTTACCGTTACAACCGTTAATCAGTCCAAGTGATATTGCTAAAAATGCTGATGTTGTCTTACTTGCCACAGCCCACCAAGTCAGCCATGACCTTGCTGCTAGTTTCCTTAACGAAGGGTGTCAGGTTTTTGATTTATCCGGTGCGTTTCGTGTCAAAGGTGATGATTTCTATACCCAGTATTATGGTTTTGAACACCAGTACTCAAATTGGCTTGAACAAGCGGTTTATGGGTTAGCTGAATGGAATCATGATGCCATTGCTAAAGCTCAATTAATTGCCGTTCCGGGCTGTTATCCAACCGCATCACAATTAGCGCTTAAACCATTAATTGAAGCCGGTTTACTTGATACCGAGCAGTGGCCAGTGATCAATGCGGTCAGTGGGGTATCTGGTGCTGGTAGAAAAGCGACCATGACAAATAGCTTCTGTGAAGTAAGTCTCCAAGCTTACGGTTTATTTTCCCACCGTCATCAACCTGAAATCAGTACTCATCTAGGTCGCGACGTTATTTTTACCCCCCATCTTGGCAATTTTAAACGTGGCATTCTTGCAACGATTACAGCGAAGCTAGCACAAGGCGTTACGCTAGAGCAGGTAACGGAAGCATTGAACCTAGCATATGCATCTACAGCAGATAAACATGCGGTACGTCTTTTAGGAACACAAGCGGCACGTTTGCAAAATGTAGTGGGTACTTGTTTCTGTGATATTGGTTGGCACGTGGATGGTCAACATATCATTTTAACATCAGCGATTGATAACCTTTTAAAAGGGGCTTCTTCGCAAGCGATGCAGTGCATAAATATTCGAAATGGTTTCCCACAATTAACCGCTTTAGTGTAGGAGTTCGATGATGAGTCAGGTTCCATTGGTCATTAAATTAGGTGGTGCAGTACTTTCATGTACAGAAACCTTAGAAAAGTTATTTTCGGCGATTGATCATTATCAAGCTAATTCGCAGCGTCCATTAATGTTAGTGCACGGTGGCGGTTATTTGGTTGATGACTTAATGACAAAACTGCAACTACCGACAGTAAAAAAACAAGGTTTACGCGTAACGCCTAGTGATCAAATTGCTGTTATTGCTGGTGCATTAGCAGGAACTGCGAACAAATTACTTCAAGGACAGGCGATTAAGTCTGGCGTAAAAGCAGTCGGGCTCAGTCTGGCCGATGGGGGTTTATGCCAAGTGACGCAATTAGATCCTGAATTAGGTTCAGTGGGTAACGCTAAGCCGGGTAATGGCGCATTGATCACACAAATCATGGCTTCGGGTTATATGCCGATCATTAGCTCAATTGGTTTAGATGGGCAGGGCGAGCTGATGAATGTTAATGCCGACCAAGCCGCCGTTGCCGTTGCCGCCGCCGTTGATGGTGAATTGGTATTACTCTCTGATGTGAGTGGTGTATTAGATGGTGAAGGGCAGTTAATTGAAGCGTTAACAGAAGCTGAGGCTGAATCGTTAATTGAACAAGCGGTGATCACCGATGGCATGATTGTCAAAGTACGCGCCGCATTTGATGCCGCAAAAGCGCTAGGCCGTCCTATTGAAGTGGCGAGTTGGCGTGCCCCTGAAAAATTAACAGCACTATTTGCTGGCGAGAGCATCGGTACCAAATTTACGTTGTAATTGAAATTAAGTTAACAATATTTAGCACATCGCCTAAACGGAATAACCGCAAGGCTGATAAGGAGAACAGCACATGAGCAAGATTAATAAAGTTGTATTAGCCTATTCTGGCGGTTTAGATACATCGGCTATCATTCCATGGTTGAAAGAAAACTATGACTGTGAAGTTGTCGCATTCGTGGCCGATGTGGGTCAAGGCGAAGAAGAGTTGGTCGGTATTGAAGAAAAAGCATTGGCTTCAGGAGCTTCATCTTGTTATATCGCCGATCTTAAAGAAGAGATGGTGAAAGATTATATCTATCCATCACTAAAAACTGGTGCGGTGTACGAAGGTAAATACCTACTGGGTACTTCAATGGCGCGTCCAATTATTGCTAAAGCACAAGTTGAATGTGCATTAGAAGTGGGTGCTGATGCGTTATGTCACGGTTGTACTGGTAAAGGTAACGATCAGGTACGTTTTGAAGGTGCATTTGCCGCACTAGCACCACAGCTTAAAGTGATTGCTCCTTGGCGTGAATGGGATCTACGTAGTCGTGAAGCACTGTTAGATTACCTTGCTGAGCGTGATATTCCATGTACCGCATCGCTTGAAAAAATTTACTCTCGTGATGCGAATGCTTGGCACGTATCAACAGAAGGTGGGGTGCTAGAAGATACGTGGAATGCACCAAACGATTTGTGTTGGGTTTGGACAAAAGATCCAGAGCAAGCACCAGATCAAGCTGAAACGGTAACACTTAAGATTGAACAAGGTGAAGTGGTTGCGGTTGATGGTGAAGCAATGACGCCATACAACGTGCTAACGTACCTCAATGAAAAAGGTATCGAGCATGGTGTTGGTCGTATCGATATCGTAGAAAACCGCTTAGTAGGTATGAAGTCTCGTGGTTGTTATGAAACACCAGGGGGCACAATTATGATGGAAGCGCTACGTGCGGTTGAGCAGCTCGTACTGGATAAAGAATCGTTCGATTTCCGTCAAACGCTAGGTCTTAAAGCGTCGCACCTTATTTATGATGGTCGTTGGTTTACGCCATTATGCCAGTCATTAATTGCAGCAGCTGATGAGCTAGCAAAAGATGTGAGTGGTGAAGTGGTTGTTAAACTGTACAAAGGTCAAGCAACCGTGATTCAGAAACGCTCAACTAACAGCTTATATTCGGAAGAGTTTGCGACCTTTGGTGAAGATGATGTTTATGATCACAGCCATGCTGGCGGTTTCATTCGTCTTTACTCACTAGCAAGTCGTATTCGTGCTTTAAATAGCCAAAAGAAATAACCAAAACAATCACGGGGCTCCCTACTTAAGCCCCGTTTGATCACGCCATAACAAGATAAGCAAGTCGATACGTAGAGCAAAGGAGAGGTACCATGGCATTATGGGGCGGACGTTTTAGTCAGGCAGCTGACACACGGTTTAAACAATTCAATGATTCACTGCGTTTTGACTATCGTCTAGCAGAACAAGATATTGTTGGCTCAATCGCATGGTCTAAAGCCCTACGTCAGGTCGATGTATTAACTGAGCAAGAGCAGCAAAAGCTTGAGTTAGCATTGAATGAACTAAAGCTCGCTGTGATGGAAGATCCGGAGCAAATTTTATGCTCAGATGCGGAAGATATTCATAGTTGGGTCGAGCAACAGCTGATTGCCAAAGTCGGTGATCTTGGTAAAAAGCTTCATACCGGACGTTCACGTAATGATCAGGTGGCGACCGATTTAAAATTATGGTGTCGTCAGCAAGGTCAGCAATTGCTATTAATGCTAGACCGCTTACAGCAGCAGTTAGTGACAGTCGCCCGTGCTCATCAAGCTACGGTTCTACCGGGCTACACTCACTTGCAACGTGCTCAGCCTGTGACATTTGCCCATTGGTGCTTAGCCTATGTTGAAATGTTTGAGCGTGATTATTCTCGTTTAACTGATGCCCTCGATCGTTTAGACACCTGTCCGTTAGGCTCTGGCGCATTGGCGGGTACTGCCTATCCGATTGACCGTGAGGTGCTAGCACATAGTTTAGGTTTCCACCGTGCAACACGTAATAGCTTGGATTCAGTCTCTGATCGCGATCATGTGATGGAGCTGCTTTCTACCGCTTCTATTTCTATGCTGCATCTATCACGTATGGCTGAAGACTTGATCTTCTACAACTCAGGTGAATCTAACTTTATTGAGCTGGCAGATACGGTGACATCAGGATCATCTTTGATGCCACAGAAGAAAAACCCAGATGCATTAGAGCTTATTCGTGGTAAATGTGGGCGTGTTTATGGCGCGATGACTGGCATGATGATGACAGTGAAGGCGTTACCGCTTGCGTATAACAAAGATATGCAAGAAGACAAAGAAGGCTTGTTTGATGCCCTCGATAGTTGGCATGACTGTATGGAAATGGCGGCGTTGTGTTTTGATGGCATCAAGGTTAACAAAGACCGTACTTTAGAAGCGGCTATGCAAGGTTACTCGAATGCGACAGAGCTTGCAGATTACTTAGTGGCGAAAGGCATTCCATTCCGTGAAGCACACCATATTGTTGGTGTTGCTGTGGTTGCTGCCATTGCTAAAGGTTGCGCACTAGAAGAGTTATCACTTGAGGAGATGAAGCAATTCTCTGAAGTAATTGATGACGATGTATATCCAATTCTGACTATTGAATCGTGTTTAGATAAGCGTTGTGCACTGGGTGGTGTGGCACCCAATCAAGTGGATTACGCCATTGGTCAGGCTGAAAAAAGGTTAGAGAAACGTTATTCGCCAAGTGTGAAAGTGCGTGGTGCTCGTTTAACGGATCTTGATGCGATTGAAGGTATGGTGGTGTACTGGGCGGGGCTGGGTGAGAACCTACCACGTAACCGAAACGAATTAGTCCGAGATATTGGCTCATTTGCGGTTGCGGAGCATCATGGTGTCGTCACAGGTTGTGCGTCGTTATATGTCTATGATTCAGGGCTTGCGGAAATTCGTTCGCTAGGTGTTGAAGCGGGTTGGCAGCAACAAGGGCAAGGTAAAGCCATTGTTGAGCACTTGCTTGAAAAAGCCGAACAAATGGCAATTAAGAAAGTCTTTGTACTAACACGTGTTCCTGAGTTCTTTATGAAACGTGGCTTTACCCCGACATCAAAATCATTACTGCCAGAAAAGGTAATGAAAGATTGCGATCGTTGTCCGCGTCAACATGCCTGTGATGAAGTCGCGCTTGAAGTGCGATTGGATCAAGAGCAGCGAATTCCGACGGTTAATGTTGCTTAACGATTACTATGCCAATTATCTAGATCAAAAAAAGCCCTCATTAGAGGGCTTTTTATTTGGAGAGTTGTTGCGGTTTTGTTTTGGCTCACCAATTAAACTGCAGGTTTTAATTGATGAACAATCTGGACCACAATCCAGACAATACTTCAAAACTTAGCCTAGGTAAGTTTCTAGCTCTTCGCTACCACCGATGTGTTTACCACCGATGAATACCTGAGGAACCGTACTACGACCTGTAATTGCACGTAAAGAAACAGTTGTCGCATCTTTACCGAGAATGATTTCCTCATACTGTAGACCTTTGTCGATCAAGTTTTGTTTTGCTTTCACACAGAAAGGGCAACCAGGTTTGGAAAATACCGTAATTGATTCTTGTAGCTTTTGCTCTGGTGCGATGTACTTCAACATAGTGTCTGCGTCAGACACTTTGAATGGGTCACCTGGCTCTTCGTTTTCAACGAACATTTTTTCAACAACGCCATTTTTAACCAGCATGCTGTAACGCCATGAACGAGCACCAAAACCTAGATCATCTTTCTCAACAAGCATACCCATGCCTTTCGTAAATTCACCATTACCATCGGGAATGAAAGTGATATTTTCGGCGTCTTGATCGGCTTTCCATGCATTCATTACGAAGGTATCGTTTACCGATACACATAGGATGTCATCCACGCCATTTTCAGCAAATACTGGGGCTAACTCGTTGTAACGAGGTAAGTGGCTTGAAGAACATGTTGGTGTAAATGCGCCAGGCAGACTGAATACGACAACGGTCTTATTAGCGAATAACTCTTCAGTTGTTACGTCAACCCACTGATCATCTTTACGTGTGTGGAAAGTAACTTGTGGTACAGCCTGACCTTCTTTAGATGCGAACATAATGTAATCCCTTAAAAATATAAATGAGTCTGATGTAATCGGAGTATTTAATCATTTGCTCCGTTTACTGAAGTTATTATCTAACTTTACTCTTGATAGCTCCAATCGTTTGCTGCTATGGTTTCAATAGTCAAATCCTATTATAAGACATGCCAATGAATATTCGTGATCTGGAATATCTTGTTGCTCTCTCTGAGCACAAACATTTTCGCAAAGCAGCCGAAGCTTGTTACGTCAGTCAGCCCACATTAAGTGGACAAATTAGAAAACTAGAAGATGAGCTAGGTGTTTCATTATTAGAAAGAACTAGCCGTCGAGTATTGTTCACTGACGCAGGTCTGAGTTTAGTCGCTCAGGCACAGAAAGTGTTGCTTGAAGTCAAAATACTTACAGAACTTGCTAGTGTGCAAGGAGAAAGTATGTCGGGACCGTTACATATTGGCTTTATTCCAACGGTGGGTCCGTACCTGTTACCGCAAATTATCCCAAGTTTGAAAGATGCATTTCCTGAGTTAGAACTTTTTTTACATGAAGCACAAACCCATCAATTGGTTCAGCAATTAGAAGAGGGCAAATTAGATTGCATTATTTTAGCGGCGGTAAAAGAAAGTGAGCCGTTTATTGAGTTGCCGCTCTATGATGAGCCGATGATGTTAGCTGTGCCAGAAACCCATAAATGGGCGAGTGAAAAAGAGATTGATATGTCTCTGTTACACGGTGAAAGTTTATTGATGCTAGAAGATGGGCACTGCTTACGTAATCAAGCCCTTGGCTTTTGTTTTGCGGCAGGTGCGCGTGATGATGGTCGCTTTAAAGCCACCAGTTTAGAAACGTTACGTAATATGGTTGCAGCGGGCAGTGGCATTACATTACTCCCACAATTAGCCAGCCCAAAAGAGCATTGTCGTGATGGGGTGTGCTATATCGCAGCGAAACATCCTCAACCAACGCGCTTGATCACATTAGCCTATCGTCCAGGCTCGCCACTTAAAGCGCGATATGAAAAGCTAGCTGAAGTGATCAAAGAAAAAATGCCAGACGTTTTTGCTAAACATACTCAACCATAATCTCTGTTTAGTTTACTGAAATAAAAAAAGAGCGCTCAATGAGCGCTCTTTTTATATATGTAACAGCGTTTAGAACAGCTCTTCAGCCGTTTCTGTATCAAACTTTTGCTCTGATACCGCTTGCTGTACAGAGCGTGTTGGCTCAGTACCTTTAATGAAATACTCATACATTGAGCTTGCATCATTACGGTTTGACAGCTGACCTGTTGCACGGTCGATACGCACTTTTACAATATCACTTGGAATTTGCTTTTCTTGTTCAGGGGTATTTTTCAACGCCTGACGCATAAAATTAATCCAAGCAGGTTGTGCAGCATTACCACCGAACTCACCACCGATTGTTTGGTTCTTACCAAGGTTATTGTTCCAGCTAGTGCGACCTAATTCACGGCGATGATCATCAAAGCCAACCCAAGTCGTTGCCACAATATTTGGCCCATAACCTGTGTACCATGCATCTTTCGCGTTATTGGTTGTACCTGTTTTACCACCAATATCGTGACGCTTAAGTACTCTTGCACGCCAGCCTGTCCCATATAGATGCCCCGGCTCACCCCAGATGTTACTGTTTAGCATTTCACGCACAAGGAACGCATTTTGCTCGCTGATCACCTCTGGTGCGTAGCGAACGGGTGGCATAGGTATCACTTTTTCAAGATCTGCCGGCGTTGGTTTTTCAGTTTCAGTCGATGCTGTGGTAGTTACTGTTTTAGTTGCCGTAGTCGTTGCTGTGGTATCTGTTGATTGATCGAATTTATGATCTTCAACAGCGGTTGCCATTGCCACTTGCATCTTCGCTTGTGGGTTTTTAGCTTGGCATGCATCGTTACAAACAATGGCAGGATCAGCGTAGTAAATTAACTGGCCATCATTGTTATCAACTTTGTTAATTAAGAACGGTTCAACAGCATAACCACCATTAGCAAATACAGAGTAACCTTGTACAAGTTCCAGTGGCGTTAAACTACCAGCACCAAGCGCAATAGGCTCTGCACGGGGTAAATCAGCACGTTTAAAACCAAAACGAGTAAGGTAATCAATGGTGAAATCTAGCCCAGCAATACGTAGTGCACGAATTGCCATTACGTTAATTGAGCGAGCGAGACCAATACGCGCACGGGTAGGGCCACCGTATTTACCATCAGCATTCTTAGGACGCCATGCTGTACCTTGCCACTTATCCCACTTAGTAATTGGCGCATCATTAATGAGCGTAGCAAGGGTTAAGCCTTTCTCTATTGCTGCAGAGTAAATAAATGGCTTAATACCAGAGCCGACCTGACGAATAGATTGCGTTGCACGATTGAATTTACTTCGGGTGTAGTTAAAACCACCGACCATTGCTAACACGGCACCATTTTCGGGTGACATCGCAACAAAAGACGTATTTGCCGCAGGAACTTGGCTTAGTAGCCATTGATTCGTGGTGACTGTGGCACCGCCTGTTTTATCACTCACAACATTTTGGTTATGTTGAACCCAAATTTGTTGACCTGCAGTAAGAATGTCGCTGGCTTTTTTGGGTGCTGGCCCCTGACTTGAGTCAGAAAGGAATTTGCGAGCCCACTTCATGCCATTCCAATCGATAGTGGCAATATCACCATTTTTAGTCACGATAGCTGCGGTTTTACCATCAACTTTCGTTACGACAGCAGGGATAAGCTTGCCATAGATTGGCTGATTTTGAAGTTTATTTACAATTTGATTGGCATTTAATGCTGGCTGTCCAGGCTTCCAAAGAACCGCTGTAGGACCACGGTAACCATGGCGTTGGTCATAACTTAGCAGGTTGTTTACTGCGGCTTGCTGGGCATCAAGTTGAAGTTTGCTATTGATGGTCGTATATACCTTCATGCCTTTTTCATACGCAGCAGCACCATAGCGATCGACCATCCATGCACGAGCACGCTCTGCAACATAAGGTGCGTAAAGTTGAATTTCTGCGCCATGATAGTGAGAGACGATAGGTTCAGCACGCGCAGCATCCATTTGTGCTTTGGTGATGTAGCCCTCTTCAAGCATACGGCCTAAAACAACATTACGACGAGTTGTTGCTCGGTCAACAGAATAAATTGGGTTCATTGTGGATGGCGCTTTTGGTAGGCCCGCAATAACTGCTATTTCAGATAGCGTCAGTTGATCTACGGTTTTACCAAAATACACTTGCGCTGCTGCACCGACACCATAGGCGCGATAGCCGAGGTAAATTTTGTTTAAATAGAGGTCAAGAATCTGATCCTTAGTCAGCAGCTTTTCAATGTGAATAGCAATGAAAGCTTCTTTGATTTTACGCATGATTGTCTTCTGTTTGGTTAAGAAGAAATTTCGTGCGAGCTGTTGAGTTATTGTACTGGCCCCTTGACGAGCAGAGCCTGATGTCAAGACGACAAAAGCTGCACGGGCAATACCGATAGGATCGATGCCTGGGTGCTCATAAAAACGACTGTCTTCTGTCGCAATAAAAGCTTCCTGCATGAGAAGAGGAATTTGATCTAATTTAAGAGGTATACGTCGCTTTTCACCAAACTGTGAGATCAGTTTACCATCTTCGCTATACACCTGCATCGGTGTTTGCAGCTCGACATTTTTTAACGTTGCTACATCTGGAAGGTCAGGCTTTACATACAGGTAAAAGCCAAAAATAGTACCAACTCCAAGAATTATGCAAATTAATGCAAGTATTAGTAATCGCTTTATGAACTTCACTTGAGATTTCCCGTTACGCCATCGTGCTAATTGTCATTATCCATTATCTTTTAATTACTAGTATAAAGATAACAAAAAGAAAATTAATGCCGTTGATGGTGTTTATTCGAAATAGTTTGTTTTTTCGCCACATGGGAGCATAACACGGATGTTTCGGAACCCATTAAGTATTGGGGTAGATATTGGTAGCCATAGCATAAAAGCTGTGGCGCTACAGCAGAAAAAAGATCAGTTTGAATTGGCTGCATACGCTGAAGTTGAATTAACCAAATCGGTAATCAATGAACAGCATAATGTAAATGCGACAGCGCTGTTGTCAGCAATACGTCAATTAAAGAAACAACTGCCGTGGCAAGCCAAAAACGTTACTTTAGCCTTACCTGATAGTGCTGTTATCAGCAAAGTTGTTCAACTCGATACCAGTCTCAATGAAGATGAGGCTGAGTTTGCTATCGTCCAAGCATTGGGCGCTGCGTCCCCTTTTCCTGTCGAAGAGTTGTGGTTTGATTACTTCCCCATGGTGAGTGAACGTTTCTCAGAAGCTGCCACTACAGCACCATATCAAGTCTTTGCTTCTCGTAAAGAAACCATCGATAGCCGCGTTACTGTTTTAAAGAAAGTTGGCTTTAAACCAAAAGTCGTTGAATTACAGACCAACGCATTGTTATGGCTAACCGAATATTTAGCTGAGATAGGCAGCCAGTATACGCAGTGGGGACTGGTTGATGTCGGTAAATGCCACACAGAATTTTGCATGAAACCGGAAGGTAGCAATGCTTACCACCGTGAAATTCGCTTTGGTACTAGTCAATTTGAGGATTCACCATATCAACAAGAGGCTGAAGAAGAGAATACTGTTGAGCGTTTTACCGAGCAATTTGCTGAACAATTAAAACGCCAAATCCAGCTTTATAACTCAACACATCCTCGCTGTAGCATTAAAGGGTTATGGCTTGCTGGTGGTTGTCAGTCCTTGATTTCAGATGCGCTATTAAAGCAGTTAGTGGGACTAGAGGTTGTTTGGATCAAACCGTTTGAACATTTTAGCCAGCCGAAGAAAGTGACATTACCGAGTGATATGTCGAGTCAATATGCTGTCGCGACCGGATTAGCGTTACGGGGGATGGCATGATCGATAAATTAAACCTTCTGCCATGGCGTGAAGAACGTCGTAAGCAACATAAACAGCGTTTTATTGGGCTTATGGCTTCTGCGGTGTTGGTTGCGTTTTTAGCGAATTATGGGGTAGTTCAATACCTAGATTTGCAGCAACAACAGCAACAAGCCCGTAATGACCAATTTCAACAGGAAATTGATTTACTCGAAAAACGATTAGCCTTTCTACCTAAGTTAGAAGAGCAGCGTAAAGCGATTCAGCTGAGGCTAAACGTGATTGCTGATATTCAACAATCACGTAATCGCGCAACGCAGTTATTGAATCAATTACCGAATGTTGTACCTGGCGGTGTCTATCTTGAATCATTAAATTTGAACTCACAACGAGTCGGCATTAAAGGGGTGGGGGATTCTAACGGTCACTTAGCCGCATTACTGGGTGGGGCAGAGCAATCTAAATGGTTCATTAATGTTGATATGCATTCATTGGTGACAACCAAAGGTAGTCAGTCTGAACAGCTTTCTCAGTTCAATGCTTCTTTTGATTTAACTGTGCCTTCTTTTGCGCAACCAAAAGTAAATAAAGTCGCAAAAAAAGACATTAATAAGGGGAAGTGATATGGCTGATTGGCAAGAACTTGAATTAGATGAAATCACTGAATGGCCTTTGCTGCCTCAATGTATTGTGGCAACGGTCTTGGCTGTGGCGTTAAGCGCGTTTGGTTATTGGTATTGGGTTAGCCCTAAAAATGATCAGCTTGAGCAAATGAAACAAAAAGAGCAGACCCTTAAGTCCCAGCTAGTCAGTCGAGCTTCACAAGTCGCTGCACTGCCTCGGGTTAAAGAGCAAGTTGCAGAATTAAACCGTCGTTACAATGAAATGATTGAGCAGTTGCCGGAAGAGCAAGAACTTGCGAGTTTGCTCGCGGGAATTAATGATATCGGTGTCAACAATGGTTTGGTGTTTCAATCAATCAAATGGGCACCCAGAGTTGAGCACGAGTTATATTACGAATTACCTATCAATATGCAGTTGACGGGGAATTACGAGCAAATTGGTAAGTTTGCGGAAGCTATTGCGCGCTTGCCTCGTATTGTGAACTTAAACAATGCTGAGTTAAGTCGCGTTAAGCCGTTAGGTCAGCCTGATGAAACCTTGTCTTTGAAAGTCTCTGCAACGACCTATCGTTTCAAGACACCAAGCCAAGAAAAGAACAATAGTGATGAGGGCTAAGCTATGAAAAAAGTAGTGTGGTTATTACCTATTGTTATTGGTTTAGTAGGGTGTCAGGCCAATGATGATTCTGTCGCAGAGTTTATCGCAACGACCCATAACGAAGCAAAAGCGCGAGTTAAGCCTTTGCCTGAGCCTTTTGTCTTTGAGGCTGAAAAGTTTGTAATGACCAGCAAACGAGTACCGTTTGTTAAACCAATTCCAGAGCAGTTGCTGGCCAAGAAAGAGACGGGCGAGTGTTGGCAACCACAACTTGATCGTCAACTCAGTAAACTTGAAAACTTTGCGTTAGAAAAACTCTCAATGAAAGGGGCAATTGGAAACAAAAAGCAACTTTGGGGACTAGTTTTTACACCTGAAGGCGACTTGATGAAAATTAAGCCCGGTCAATATATTGGTCTTAATCGCGGCAAGGTACTTACAGTTAGCGACAAAGTAATTGAAATCGAAGAAACATTACCAGATGGCAAAGGATGTTGGCTTAAACGACCGACTAAACTGGCGCTAGTTCAGCAGTAATCAAGGATAAGTTATGAAAGGGAATGTGTGGATGTTAAGCCGCCAGTATCTAGCAACACTTTGGCTGTTATGCTGTGGGGTATTAGCTTTTCCGAGTGTTGCTGCTATACCTGCAGCTGGAATGATTGATAATCAGATTCAAGCTATTGATTTTCGTCGTGATGGAAAAGGACGAGGGGTATTAACCGTTCGTTTAGATAAGCCGCAGTCGTTAGTTGATTTACGTCGTAATGGTAACAAACTGCAGTTAGATATTTTTGATACTGTACTTAAAGATGACATGATTTATACGCTTGATGTCGTTGATTTTGCAACGGTTGTTAATAGTATAGAAACTATGCGTGTATCGAACGGTGCGCGCTTAATTTTCACTATGAAAGGCAGTTACGATTATGATTACAATCTTCGTGGTAAGCGTCTTGAAGTGATCATTGAAAAGCGTGTGAAAAAAGCGGTAAAAGGCACCAGCTCTAACGCCAAGATCAATTACAAAGGCAAGCCGATTTCAATTAACTTCCAAGATATCCCTGTGCGTAATGTTCTGCAGCTAATTGCTGATTATAACGACTTTAACTTGGTTGTCTCGGATTCGGTTAGTGGTAATGTCACGCTACGTCTTGATGATGTACCTTGGCCGCAAGTGTTAGATATTATTCTGCAATCAAAAGACTTAGATAAGCGAGTGCGTGGTTCTGTGTTATTGGTTGCCCCTAAAGCGGAACTTACAGCAAGCGAACATCAGGTAATGGAAGCGAAGCGTAAGCAACAAGAGTTGTTGAGCCTGCGTTCTGATTTGATTCAAGTGAACTATGCGAAAGCAACGGACATTGCAGAGCTTTTAAGCGGCAGTACTGATGGTGTTGGGATGCTCTCTGAACGTGGTTCATTGCATGTTGATGAGCGTACCAATGCACTTATCATCAAAGATACCCCTGATAATATTCGTAGTATCAAAGATATTGTGTCATCACTTGATATTCCGGTTAAGCAGGTACAAATCGAAGCGCGTATTGTCACCATTAATGAAGGTGATATTGATGAGCTTGGTGTGCGTTGGGGGGTCTCGAAAGTGAATGGCGATACCACTGTTGGCGGTTCAATTGAAGGTAACTTAGCAAGCTCTGGCCTATTGGGTGAAGATGCAAGCGTTGATGATTTTCTTAACGTTAATCTAGGTGCTGGCGCTGGTGCCGCTTCAATAGCGTTCCAGGTTGCAAAGTTAGGTAATATCTTACTTGATTTAGAGCTATCGGCCTTACAGACTGAAAATAAAGCAGAAATTATCTCTAGTCCTCGTTTGATGACCACTAATAAGAAGACGGCGTATATCGAGCAAGGTACAGAAATTCCGTATTTAGAAGCGTCATCCAGTGGTGCAACATCGGTATCGTTTAAAAAAGCAGTACTGAGCTTAATGGTTACACCACAAATTACACCGGATGATAAACTCGTGTTAGATCTTGAAGTGACTCAAGATAACAAGGGTGAAGATGTCCCTACCGGTACGGGCACTGCGATTTCTATTGATACTCAGCGTATTGGTACTCAAGTACTGGTAAATAATGGCGAGACAGTGGTTTTAGGCGGTATTTACCAACACAGTATGACCAACGTGACACGTAAAGTACCGTTATTGGGTGATATTCCAGTATTAGGTGCATTATTCCGTCATAAAATGGAACAAATGGGTAAGCGTGAATTACTTATCTTTGTGACACCTAAAATTGTTATTCAGTAGTCTTTACTGGTAATCAACAAACCTTAAAAATTTAGCTACACTGTTATAGCAGCGGATGGATCCTTATTAAATTAGTTCCATCCGTTGTTTTTTTGGACTATATAATTATTATTTTGCCATATTCATGCTCAGCAATAGCGGAATTACAAGGTTATTACGATTGACCTTAGACCGCTGCTGAGCCATTATGGCGACCTCTTTGGGTAGGACAGGCATAATAAAATACTGATTAGGAGTGACTAGCGCTTGCAATGTAGCTATCAGTCCTGAGATAATTTTCTGTCTTATCACGAATTATATGTGAGGAACTTGGCGCCTCGGGCTTATTAATTAAATAGAGCCTGCGGGTGGTGTCGTTTTATTAACCGCGCGTAAAATTGCTAAAAATGGCTGAAAAACGAAATATTTTCTTGGTCGGCCCAATGGGTGCCGGCAAAAGCACTATTGGTAGACACCTTGCACAGCAGCTGCATATGGAATTCTTTGACTCAGATACAGTTATTGAAGAACGTACAGGTGCTGATATTAGTTGGGTCTTTGATGTGGAAGGTGAGGACGGGTTCCGTGTTCGCGAAGAAGCCGTTATCGACGATCTAACACAAGAGCAAGGCATTGTTCTGGCAACAGGTGGTGGTTCTGTTAAAACTAAAGAGAACCGTAATCGCCTTTCTGCACGTGGTATCGTAGTTTATCTAGAGACGACTATCGAGAAGCAACTTGCTCGAACTCAACGCGATAAAAAGCGTCCTCTACTTCAAACTGATACGCCTCGTGAAGTGCTGGAAGCACTTGCAGAAGAGCGCAATCCATTATATGAAGAAGTCGCTGACTACGTTGTTCGCACTGATGATCAAAGTGCGAAGGTAGTGGCGAACCAAATCATCAAAATGCTAGAAGAGCGTTAATCAACAAAAAGAGAGAAGCTGACCATGGAACGGATCAATGTCAATTTAGATGACAGAAGCTACCCTATTTCAATTGGCGCCGAGTTGTTTTGCAACTCGGCGTTGTTTGCATCTGCGATTCCTGCGGGAAAGCGGGTGGTAGTGGTCAGTAACGAAACTGTTGCCCCGCTGTATGCACAGCAGGTAATGGAAACCATCAGTTCATTAGAGTGCCAAGTGGCATTACTTTCTCTCCCTGATGGTGAACAATACAAAACGTTAGAGACTTTTAATCAAATCATGACTTTCTTACTTGATGGTAATTATGGTCGTGATGTTGTGATTGTAGCGCTCGGTGGCGGTGTCATTGGTGATGTCGTGGGCTTTGCTGCTGCAAGTTATCAACGTGGCGTAGATTTTATTCAAGTACCTACAACATTACTTTCTCAAGTGGACTCATCTGTTGGCGGCAAAACCGCAGTGAATCATCCATTGGGTAAAAATATGATAGGCGCTTTTTATCAGCCCAAAGCGGTAGTGATTGATAATCACTGCTTACAAACCCTACCTGAACGTGAGTTTGCAGCGGGAATGGCTGAAGTGATCAAGTATGGCATTATTGCCGATCACGACTTTTTTGTCTGGTTAGAAGACAACATTGAACGCTTACAAGCACTCGATAACGATGCATTGTGTTATGCCATTGCACGTTGTTGTCAAATTAAGGCAGATGTTGTTGCGGCTGATGAAAAAGAATCAGGTGTACGAGCTTTACTTAATCTCGGTCATACATTTGGTCATGCGATTGAAGCAGAGATGGGCTATGGTAACTGGCTGCACGGCGAAGCGGTGTCGGCAGGCACAGTACTAGCGGCTAAAACTGCGGCAATACAAGGCCTTATTAGTGATGACGATGTAGTGCGAATTATTCGACTGCATGAGCGAGCAAAGCTACCGGTAATCGCACCTGAAACAATGGGCTTCGATGATTTTATTAAGCACATGATGCGCGATAAAAAGGTATTATCAGGCCAGCTACGATTGGTTCTACCGACATCCATTGGCAGTGCTGAAGTCGTGTCTAACGTGACACATGAAGTATTGCGGGATGTGATTAATCACTAAGTCGTGGTTATTCATGCGTAGCACACTAGAGGCAAAAAACTTGGATCTGGATAGCCAGATCCAGTTGCTCTCTCGAGTACAATTTATTACTCGATTTAGCTCTCATCTTATTTTATTGAATGGTACGCAGGGCTCAGGAAAAACATGGCTTGCACATCAATACCTCGAAAACTATGCCCAACATGCTGAACAAGCATTACTGACGTGCACAGATGATCAAACACTGCTGCAACAACGAACACTGCTACTGCAACAATTTCATTCAACCCCAATGTTTAACGAGCAAGATTCGTTAAGTCAAAGTGCTGAGCATTTACTGCCTGAAAAGATCAACTTCGTTATTATTATTGATAATGCACACTTTTTAGCGCCTGAATTACTTGCTGAATTATGGGCACTGGTTCGTCAAACAGAAATGCATTCTGGTTGGCAAATTAATGTATTGCTCTTTGCTGATCCTAATGCCATCACTCAGCCATTCGGCGATATTGTTCGTACAATAGGGCCGGCTTTACTTGAGTTAGAAATTAGTGAATTAAGCCCGCATGAAATTAGTCAGTTTAGCGAGATGTTACTCAATGATGAGCTGCTTGGAAGTCAGCACCGACGAGATATTAAGTCACGATTAGCGAGAGTTGAGCCTCGCCCTGGTGCATTACAACAATTACCACAACAGGACGTGACTGCGATGAGTCAAGGATCACGACGTTTACCCCCGGCGCAACTGTTAATAGGGTTGATTGCCATAGTGTGTATCAGCATTGTGGGATGGTTTGGATTTAAGGCATTACAAGGCACAAAGACAACGAAAGTTACGTCTGGTGAGACTTTTCTTGCATCTAAGGCTGAGCCTATTGTGGCCGATACCATCGAGAGTACAGGTAGTGGTATTGTTATTGATGAAACGCCATTACCAACAGAGATCCATAGTGAAGGGCTGACGGTGGGACGTGCTGAAAATGAAGCGCAACGGGTAGTTGTACCATCACCACTGATTGATGCGATACTTGATGAGCAACGTGTTGGTGGTACAGGCGAAAGTGCTGCCAAAGAATTTACCCAAGAGGTGCTAGACGTACCTGCTCAAAGTGAGCCTGTTATATCTGATGGTGTAGCGACACAGACTCGTCAGCAAGCCATTACAGGCAATGCGGTAACACTCGAAGATGAGACTGACGTAAAAGCCCAAAGCTCGTCAGTGACTAGTATTAAGTCACATGATTCAAGCGCTTTACCTGCATCTGCTGTTAAGATAACAGAGCCCAAAGTAAAGCTCTCTGCAACGACAATGACTGCAAAGTCAGATAGTAAACCGCGACTGCCGAAAAAAGAGGGGGCTGTTCAAACGCCGATTAAGCTTGCTAATACGGCCTCTATACTCGCGATAAATAAAAGGCATTATGCTATTCAATTGTCAGCTTCGATGAGCTGGAATGAAACTAAAGCCTTTGTTGAAAAGAATAAAATCCAGTCTTCTGCTCGTATTTATAAAACACGTCGAGACGACAAAATATGGTTTATTGTAATTTCGGGTGATTACACAACAGCGACTCGGGCACGCTCGGCAATAAAAGCCTTACCGAAGCAATTAAAAGCGTTAAGGCCGTGGCCTAAATCATATCGAAAAATTCAACAAGAAATAGAACGTTGAAAATAAAGCTGTGAGGGCAGTTATTTACGTGAATTGGTATCGGTAGAGGGTAGAAATGAGGTACAATCCGCGACCTTTCGTGACAATATTGCTAGTGTTGGTGGGTTTAGCTTAATGAAAAAGCATCGTGCATTCCTAAAATGGGCTGGGGGTAAATACTCTCTCGTTGAGGATATTAAACGACATCTACCGCCTGCGCGTAAATTGGTTGAGCCTTTTGTTGGGGCGGGGTCGGTTTTTCTTAATACCGATTACGACCATTACTTATTGGCCGATATCAACCCTGATCTGATCAATCTTTATAACATCCTCAAGCATGAGCCTGAACGCTATATTGAAGATGCACGTAAATTTTTCACGCCTGAATACAATAATAAAGAAGCGTATTTGAAAATTCGTGAAGAATTTAATGCGAGTGATGATCCGTATTTACGCTCATTGTATTTCTTATACATGAACCGCCATGGTTTTAACGGCTTATGTCGTTATAACAAAAAAGGTGGCTTCAATGTGCCGTTCGGCTCGTATAAAAAACCTTATTTCCCTGAAGCTGAAATGTATTATTTCTCGGAAAAAGCAAAACGAGCCACGTTTGTCTGTGAAGGTTATCTCCAAACATTTTCACGCGCGAGAAAAGGGTGTGTGGTGTACTGCGATCCGCCTTATGCGCCATTATCTAGCACGGCTAATTTTACCTCTTATTCTGGTAATGGCTTTAGCTTAGATGATCAGGCCACCCTTGCTGACGTTGCAGAAAAAGCGGCAGCAGAGCGAGATATAGCGGTGTTGATTTCTAACCACGATACAGCACTAACGCGTCGTTTATACACAGGAGCAGATCTTTCTGTGGTTAAAGTAAAACGTACCATTAGCCGCAATGGTAGTGGGCGCAATAAGGTCGATGAGCTGTTAGCTTTATTCTCCGTTTCAAGCACAGAGCAGGCGCCCGCGTTTGCTTCTGAAGAAGAATAATTAGATCGCCGTTGCCCATTGCGCAACGGCAATGATTGCCATAATCATTGCGCCAATAACCACAATCCCCACAACAATAAATGACCATGGGCTTGATTGCTTAAAATCATGCTGCCGATTATTATCTGATTGAACGCCAAATAACGCCGCTAACACACTCACAATAACTTGTAATGGTGTGCTTTTCTTTGACTTAGCTATATTCATCTACCCTCTTCTTCTTCCCCTTTTTACTGAGTGTAGTGGCTTGTCTCATCATTTTGATCAACTGAAGTAATAAATAAATCCATTGGGACAATATTTCACGGTTCGGGTAGAATTATGGCAATTTATTGAGCTTGGTTTTCCAAGTATCAGGTTTTGTGTATCGAAGAGAGGCAAGTACATGAAGGACTTCTTGATTGCTCCATCTATCTTATCGGCTGATTTTGCACGTTTGGGTGAAGACGTTGACAAGGTGTTAGCTGCGGGTGCAGACGTTATTCACTTTGATGTTATGGATAATCATTACGTGCCTAATTTAACGTTTGGTGCGCCTATCTGTAAGGCTCTTCGTGACTACGGTATTACCGCACCGATTGATGTGCATTTAATGGTAAAACCGGTGGATCGCATTATTCCTGATTTTGCTAAAGCAGGCGCAACGATGATCACGTTTCATGTTGAAGCGTCAGATCATGTTGACCGTACTTTACAACTGATCAAAGAGCATGGTTGTAAAGCGGGTGTGGTTTTTAATCCGGCAACGCCACTTCACCACCTTGATTACATTATGGATAAAGTCGATATGATTTTATTGATGTCAGTGAATCCTGGCTTTGGCGGTCAATCTTTTATTCCAGCAACACTTGATAAACTACGTGAAGTTCGTAAACGTATTGATGCATCAGGCCGTGATATTCGTCTTGAAATTGATGGTGGCGTGAAAGTTGATAATATTCGAGAAATTGCAGCTGCTGGCGCAGATATGTTTGTCGCGGGCTCTGCCATTTTTAATGAACCTGATTATAAAGTCGCGATAGACAAAATGCGCGCAGAATTAGCTGAGGCTAAATGCTAATGGTATTTGAAAACATCAAGTTTATAGCGTTTGATTTAGATGGCACATTACTCGATAGCGTACCTGATTTAGCAGATGCTGCTGATAAAACGATGCGTCACCTTGGACGAGAAGGCGTGACCGTAGAGCAAGTTACCACTTGGATCGGTAATGGTGCTGATATTTTAATTGGTCGCGCATTAAGCCGAAGTGTTGATGTCGATCCAACGATTGATCCAGAGCTACAAAAAGAAGCTCGCCAATTATTTGATCACTACTACGAGCTTGGCGGTCATGTAAAAAGTGCATTGTATGCAGATGTAAAAGCGACACTCGCTGCATTTCATCAAGCGGGTATGTCAATGGCGATTGTAACCAATAAACCGTCGCAATTTGTCCCGCATTTACTTGAAGAGCATGGCATCAGCGAGTATTTTGTTGATGTGATTGGTGGTGATACTTTCCCACTGAAAAAACCAGATCCTTATGCACTGCATTGGTTAATGGAAAAACACAATATTGCCGCGTCTGAGATGTTAATGGTGGGTGATTCTCGCAATGATATCTTGGCAGCAAAGGCTGCAACATGTCATTCGTTGGGTTTAACCTACGGCTATAACTACGGTCAGCCTATTGCAGATAGTGCACCTGATGTTGTGTGCGATCACTTCAAGCAATTAGCAAATGTGGTTAAACTAGGCGACTAGTACGTTCCAGTGTACACTGGCTAACAAAGTAAAAAGCGGGAGTATGCCTCTCGCTTTTCTATGAATAAGAAACTAACAGGATTGTCTGATCATGAGTAAACCCATTGTATTAAGTGGCGTACAGCCTTCTGGTGAATTAAGTATTGGTAACTACCTAGGTGCGCTGCGTCAGTGGGAACAGATGCAAGACGATTACGATTGCCAATACTGTGTGGTTGATTTACATGCCATTACAGTACGTCAAGATCCTAAAGCGCTACATGAAGCAACATTAGATGCATTAGCGATTTGTTTAGCGGTGGGGGTTGATCCACAAAAGAGCACGTTATTTGTTCAGTCACATGTGCCGGAGCATGCTCAACTAGGCTGGTTATTAAACTGTTACACCCAAATGGGTGAGCTAAGTCGTATGACGCAGTTTAAAGACAAATCAGCGCGTCATGCGAATGATGTAAACGTGGGCTTATTCGGTTACCCAGTATTGATGGCAGCTGATATTTTATTATATGGCGCACATCAAGTACCTGTAGGTAGCGATCAGAAGCAGCACTTAGAGTTAGCTCGTGATATTGCTACACGTTTTAATAATTTGTATGGCACAGAAGAAAGTCCAATTTTCCAAATTCCTGAGCCGTACATTCCATCGGTTGGTGCGCGTGTCATGAGCCTACAAGACGCGACTAAGAAAATGTCGAAGTCTGATGATAACCGTAAGAACGTGATCACTTTGTTGGAAGATCCAAAATCGATTCTTAAGAAGGTTAACAAAGCACAAACTGATGCAGAAACACCACCACGCATTGCATTTGATACCGAGAACAAAGCAGGGATCTCAAACCTAATGGGTCTGTATTCAGGCGCAACAGGCAAGACGTATGCTGAAATTGAAGCACAATATGCAGGCGTTGAAATGTATGGCCCATTTAAGAAAGATGTGGGTGAAGCATTAGTTGCTATGCTTGAGCCAGTACAAGCTGAATACCATCGTATTCGTGCTGATCGTGCTTACCTTGATAGCGTAATGAAGCAAGGTGCTGAAAAAGCTTCTGCACGTGCGGCTGAAGTACTGAAAAAAGCATACCAAGCGGTAGGCTTTGTTGCTCGCCCTTACTAACGAGTAACGATAGATAGATTAAGCAGGGCATTTGCTCTGCTTTTTTTATGGTTTGCGTTTCTAGTGATGTGTTGCACAATAGGGCGCAGAATAGAAAAGGTCGCTGTAGATATATGCTGTTAATTATTGATAACTATGATTCATTTACTTATAACCTGTATCAATACTTTTGTGAGTTAGGCGCTGAGGTTAAGGTTGTCCGTAATGATGAGATTGATCTCGCAGGTATTGAGTCGCTAGCACCCACCCATTTAGTCATCTCTCCTGGACCTTGTACCCCAAATGAAGCGGGTATATCACTACAAGCCATTGAATACTTCGCTGGTAAATTGCCTATTTTAGGCGTGTGCTTAGGCCATCAATCGTTAGCACAAGCTTTTGGTGGGGATGTGGTACGAGCAAGGCAAGTGATGCATGGTAAAACCTCTCCGATCAAGCATAATAATACCAGTGTGTTTGAAGGGTTAAATAATCCATTAACAGTGACTCGTTATCATTCCTTAGTCGTTAAACAAGATACGCTGCCAGATTGCTTTAACATTACAGCATGGACTGAGCGTGAAGGGGAACTTGATGAAATTATGGGGATCGCTCATAAAACATTGCCGTTAGAAGGGGTGCAATTTCATCCCGAGAGTATTCTAACGGAGCAAGGGCACGCCTTATTAGCCAACTTTCTTAAGCGCTAGATTTCGAATTAAATCGCGATTTTTATTATATTCCTGTCTTAAAATCGCGATATCAACCACACATCTTCTATTTTTATATTTCCAACTCTCATTTGTTGAAATTGCAAAGCTATTCACTAGCATATTTCTCTGTGCTATTCATTTCCTGATAGGAAACACACCTTTTTGTCTTTGTTGGTTAATAAACTTGCCGAGATAACGCATAACTATGTCAGTTTTATTAAAAAAAGCATCGTTGCCAAAGAGCAAAAAAAATATTCTGCTATTGGCAAAGGTTAATAAAATGTAAATACTATGATTATAGCGTTATACACAGAAGGATAATGTGATGACTACAGAGCAAAGAGTAGAACGTAATTTATTTGATGAGGTAATGGTACCTTGTTATTCACCTATGGCTGAGATCCCAGTACGTGGCAGTGGTGCGCGAGTATGGGATCAACATGATCGTGAATATGTCGATTTTGCCGGTGGAATTGCGGTGAGTTGTCTGGGTCATTGCCATCCAATTATGGTTAATGCATTAAAAGATCAAGCCGATAAGTTATGGCATTTAAGTAATGTGTTAACTAATGAACCTGCATTGCGTTTAGCGAAAAAACTCACTGAGTTATGTTTTGCTGACAAAGTCTTTTTTGCTAACTCGGGAGCTGAAGCTAACGAAGCGGCACTGAAATTGGCTCGCCGTTATGCGGTCGATAAGTTTAGTGCTGAAAAAGATCAAATTATTGCCTTTCATCAAGGTTTTCACGGTCGTACTTTTTTCACCGTTACTGTTGGTGGGCAAGAAGCTTACTCAGATGGTTTTGGCCCTAAACCTCAAGCGGTAACGCATATTCCTTATAATGACTTATCAGCTTTAGCTGAGATTATGTCTGAGCGAACTTGTGCGGTGATGATGGAGCCATTGCAAGGTGAAGGTGGTTTGGTTAGCCCGAGCGTTGAGTTTGTTCAGGGCGTGCGTGAGTTATGTGATAAGCACCAAGCCCTATTGATATTTGATGAAGTCCAAACTGGCAATGGTCGTACCGGTGATTTTTTTGCCTATCAAGGCTTAGGTGTAACACCTGATATTTTAACGACGGCTAAGTCACTGGGTGGTGGTTTCCCAATTGGCGCAATGCTTACCACAACAGCATTAGCAGAACATTTAAAAGTCGGTACTCATGGTTCAACGTATGGCGGTAATCCGTTAGCATGCGCTGTCGCAGAAGCGGTAATTAATGAAGTGAGTAAACCCGATGTTCTAGCTGGCGTGAAAGAGCGTGAACAGTGGTTCCGTGAAGGGCTGACAGCGATTAATGCTAAATACCCAATTTTTGCTGAGATCCGCGGTAAAGGTTTACTGCTGGGAGCGTCTCTCACAGAAGAGTGGCAAGGTCGTGCACGTGACATTCTTGTTCAAGCTGGCAAAGAAGGCTTAATGATGCTAGTTGCTGGTACGAGTGTTGTGCGCTTTACGCCATCGCTAGTGATTGAAAAAGCCGATGTGGATGAAGGTATGGCTCGTCTAGAACGCGCTATCGCAACACTCTATAACGCCGAGTAATTCTACTTTGCATTGCTGCTGGCAGTTGAGGAACGACTGCCAGTTATCTTATAAGACTTATTGTTATCCATCTAGTTAGTGACAATAGTCACTACCTGCATCAGGAGGGAAGTCGATGCTGGTTATTCGTCCTATCATCGCTGATGATTATTCTGCACTCATGCAGTGCGCTGAAGAATCAGGTCATGGTTTTACTTCATTACCTGTTAACGAAGAAATGCTTCGTAACCGCATTGCTCATTCAGAGCGCAGCTTTGCCAAACATGTCGTTCGCCCTGAGGATGAAGGCTACCTGATGGTCGCTGAAGATACAGATACCGGCGAGATAGCAGGTACTACTGCCATTGAAGCGGCGATTGGCTTAGAAGCCCCTTTTTATAACTATCATCTAAGTACTGTGGTTCATGCCTCGCGCCGATTAGGGGTCCACAATACCGTACAGTTACTGACATTAGGTAATCACTACACCGGAGATACCGAGCTTTGCACGTTATTTTTACGTACACCATGGCGTGAAGGTTTAAATGGTCGTCTATTGTCTAAAGCGCGCTTTTTAATGATGGCAGAGCATCGTCATCGTTTCGCCGATGTGGTATTTGCTGAAATGCGCGGTGTTTCCGATGCAGAAGGGAACTCACCTTTTTGGCAATGGCTAAAAGATAACTTTTTCTCGATTGATTTTATTCATGCTGACTATCTAACGGGGATCGGAGCAAAAGGCTTTATTGCGGACTTAATGCCTAAACTTCCGATATACGTCAATTTATTGAGCAAAGAAGCCCAAGCGGTTATAGGTCAAGTTCATGACAACACGCGTCCTGCATTACGCTTGCTAGAAAATGAAGGATTTTCATGCCGTGGTTATGTCGATATTTTTGATGCAGGCCCGACGGTTGAATGTGATGTACGTAATGTTGAAACGGTTCGCCACTCAAAGCGTTATATCGTTGAAATTAACGATCATCAAAGTGAACAGCAGTGCCTAGTGGCGAATACATCATTTACTGATTTTCGTGCGGTTGCGAGCCCACTGGAAATCAATGATAAAGCGCAAACCGTGGTTATGACGCAAGAGGTCGCTGATACTCTCATGGTTAATACCGGTGAGCCTGTGCGCTTTATTGAGCTGTAAAACTACGAATATAAAGAGGGGAGAAAAGTATGAGTCAATGGATTGCGGGTCAATGGGTTGATGGTTTAGGTGATGAGATGGCATCGCTCAACCCCTTTACTGATGAAGTGATTTGGCAAGGCCGAGCCGCGACAAGTGAGCAAGTCTCGCAAGCGGTGAATGCCGCGCGTGAAGCATTACTTCAATGGCGTCATACTTCCCTTGTTGAGCGCCAAACCATCGTGGAAAAATTTGCTGAGCTGGTGAAAGCCAATAGTGAAAATATTGCCATTACGATAGCAGAAGAAACGGGTAAACCGTTATGGGAGACGCGAACAGAAGCAGGAGCAATGGTGGGGAAAGTGGCGATTTCTTTACGTGCTTATCATGAACGGACAGGCCAACGCGAGAAAGATATCGCAGGTACCACAGCAGTTGTACGTCATCGACCATTAGGGGTGATGGCTGTATTTGGGCCTTATAATTTCCCCGGTCATTTACCCAATGGCCACATCGTACCTGCATTGCTTGCAGGTAATACGGTGGTATTCAAACCTTCTGAATTAACGCCTAAAACGGCTGAAGTTGTAATGAAACTCTGGCAACAAGCCGGATTACCTGATGGGGTTATTAATCTTGTGCAGGGAGCTCGCCCAACTGGAGAGGCACTTGCGGCTTCAAAAGATATTGATGGTTTATTATTTACGGGCAGTGCCAATACTGGGCATATTCTGCATCGCCAATTTGCAGGTCAACCGGGCAAGATGCTGGCATTAGA
This sequence comes from Photobacterium sp. GB-1, assembly GCF_003026165.1. NCBI lineage: Bacteria > Pseudomonadati > Pseudomonadota > Gammaproteobacteria > Vibrionales > Vibrionaceae > Photobacterium > Photobacterium sp. GB-1. Next base: position 144,035 of record NZ_PYOB01000007.1, read on the forward strand.
AATGGGGGGGAATAACCCGATGGTGATCTCCAATGCTTATGGTGATCTCAATGCTACCGTTTATACCATTTTACAATCTGCTTTTATCAGCGCAGGACAACGGTGTACTTGTGCTCGCCGACTATACTTACCCTTGGGTAGCGAAGGGGATGCGTTGTTGGCAGCTTTAGTGGAAGCAACCAAAGCGATTGTGGTCGATGGACCATTTGCCGAGCCTGCACCGTTTATGGGGCCTCAAATCTCCCGCCAAGCCGCAGACAATATTGTGCAAACTCAACGACAATTAGTATCGCTTGGTGGCGAAGTATTGGTAGAGGCAAAGCGCGGACAGGGAGCGGTGGTTACACCTGGGATCGTTGATGTTACGAATATCGAAAATTTACCCGATGAAGAATACTTTGGCCCATTATTGCAGGTAGTGCGTTATCAAGATCTTGCTCAAGCCGTGTGTCTTGCGAACGACACCCGTTATGGCTTATCAGCCGGGCTTGTATCAACCGATGATAGTGAATGGCAATATTTTATTGATCATATTCGCGCGGGGGTTGTAAATCGTAATCGCCAGTTAACGGGAGCGAGTGGAGATGCACCGTTTGGTGGCCCAGGAGCATCTGGTAATTTACGCCCAAGTGCTTACTACGCTGCTGATTATTGTGCTTACCCAATGGCATCAATGGAAGGTGAGGCAACATGCTTACCTGAGCAGTTATCTCCGGGTATTTCACTCTGAGACTAATAGGTTCACTGTATTACTTACAGTAAGGATTGTGCAGCATGGAACAATTATTTACCGCGTTATGGCAAGATTATACTCAGCGATTATGCCCTTCAGCGCTGAATATTCGGCAATTACTTACCGAAGATGCGTCACTTAGAAATGATCATATTGCGTTGCGTACCTTTGCACTACCTAAATGTGGTTTAGCAAGATTAGCGGCTCCATTTATTGCGGTAGGTTATAAACCCAAAGGTCGATATCATTTCAAAGCGAAAAAGTTATATGCAGAGCACTTTGAACATCCCGATCCTTCTGCGCCTAAAGTATTTATTAGTGAACTGCAATTAGGGTTATGTTCAACAGAGTTACAAACAGAAGTACGTCAGCTTGTCGATCAAGTTGATGATGCTTATTTTGCTGATCCTGCTTTTCTTTCTCAAGGTAAACCATGGCAGTTAAGCCGTGATAGTTATCAGTTTTTAAATGCAGAAAGTGAATATGCAGGGTGGGTGGCAGCGCATGGTTTTGGTGCTAATCATTTTACTGTTGATATTAATCAGCTTGAGCAATTTAATGAAATTTCTGAAGTGAACCATTTTCTCGAATCAAGTGGTTTTGACATTAATCAGGCGGGAGGTGCGGTAAAAGGCGATCCTACTGTGATGTTAGAGCAATCAGCAACCATGGCTGATAAAGTCATGGTCACGTTTTCTGATGGTGAGATGTTGGTCTCTGGCGGATTTTATGAGTTTGCTAAACGTTATTTACAGCCAGATGGTGAGATTTATACCGGGTTTGTAGAAGCTTCGGCAGATAAGATCTTTGAAAGTACTTATAACTCTTGAACAGTGTAAACAAGGCAATAAAAAGCAGCCAATTGGCTGCTTTTTTTTAAATCTGTTAATTATCGAGGGGCGATCCCCAAATACCACTGTCTTCAACAGGACAGCGACGTAAACCTGTTTGCTGTTCTAAATAACAACGACGGTCACTAAAGCCTGTCATCTCAATAGTTGTAGGTTGAGGAGCGATAGCACCAGGTACAGTGGTGTAGCTATTCGGGGCAAAACGTTCAATATCCATATAAAAACCAAAAAAAGATGAAGTCCATTCATTGCTTGAATTTAGCATTTAATTTGAGCAATACAAATTAATTAATGGCATTAATGACACACTTTTTAAAGGTATTTATGGGGGGATTATTAATCAATAAGAAATAAAAAAGCCGCAACAGTGTGCGGCTTTTTTCGTACGGTTAAAGACGTTAAAAATTAACGCGTACCGTAAACAACAATCGTCTTACCGTGAGCAGAGATAAGGTTCTGCTCTTCAAGCATTTTCAGAATACGACCCACTGTTTCACGAGAACAGCCAACAATTTGACCGATTTCTTGACGAGTGATCTTAATCTGCATGCCATCAGGGTGCGTCATTGCATCTGGTTGTTTTGCAAGATTTAGCAATGTCTGTGTGATACGACCTGTAACGTCTAAGAATGCCAAATCACCTACTTTCTGGCTTGTCACTTGTAGGCGACTTGCCATTTGAGCAGATAAGCGCATCAGAATATCAGGGTTAACCTGAATTAACTGACGGAATTTTTTGAATGAAATTTCTGCTACTTCACAAGGACTTTTCGCACGAACCCAAGCAGTACGCTCTTGATCTTCTTCGAATAAGCCAAGCTCACCAATAAAGTCACCTTGGTTTAGGTAAGAAAGGATCATTTCCTTACCTTCTTCATCCTTGATTAGTACAGCAACAGAACCCTTCACAATGTAGTACAACGTTTCTGCTTTCTCACCTGCGTGGATCAGCGTACTTTTCGATGGGTACTTGTGAATATGACAATGGGAAAGAAACCACTCTAAAGTTGGATCTGTTTGCGGTTTACCTGGAACCATATTACTAACTTCCTCTGCATTTGTTGCCCAACAGCATTGGTTTCTTTTCTAACTTTTATCACGAGAAAAAAAACTGCCTACTGATAGGGTATCCATTCAGCCGCTGGGCTGCAAGCTAACTTGAATAAGTTAGAGTGTATCCTTTTTCTGCGCCTTTTTCTTGATATTGATCTAGTAGATTCGTTCATTTCATATGGATAACTGTGCACAGGATCACAATGCGGCGAGATAATTTTAAGTGGTGCGATAAGTAATGATTATTACGACGATTTTTAGAGAGGAAAAAAGTTGTTATTAAGGCGGAGAATTAGGATTTACATTCATTATTTAATCAATAAGACTAGAGACAATTATTGGGCGTTTGAATAAGGATTAAGCGATGCAGTCCCGAGTAAAATGGGTAGAAGATATGACTTTTTTAGGTCAATCTAGCTCCGGTCATAGTGTAGTCATGGATGGTAATGGAGGGGATAAAGCTCCAAGTCCAATGGAATTGGTATTAATGGCGGCGGGAGGGTGTAGCTCAGTAGATGTTGTCAGTGGTTTACAATCCCAAGCGCAAAATATTGTGGGTTGTGAGGTTCTTATTTCAGCTGAGCGTCGAGAGCAAGCGCCACGTTTATTTACCGCAGCCAATTTGCATTTTATTGTTTCAGGTTTTGATTTAAATGAAACCTTAGTGGCTAACACCATTGCTGATTCTTTAGAGAAATATTGCTCTGTATGCTTGATGATTGGTGAAAAGGTTAAGTTGACTCATTCGTATGAAATCATCACTGCTTAATAATGATTGAGATGAAAAAGGTTGGTGTTTGTGCCAACCTTTTTTCTATTTATTTTCGTTTGTGCAAACTTAACTGATTTTCCCTGTATTAATCAGTTTCTCGATAAGGGGGCGCATGATCAATTCCATTGCAAAACTCATTTTTCCACCAGGGACGACAAGCGTGTTATGACGTGACATAAATGAGCCTTGGATCATGGAAAGTAAATACGGAAAATCGACATTATTTAAACCGCGAAATCGGATCACAACAAAGCTTTCATCTAAGCTTGGGATCCCTTTGGCACTCACCGGGTTTGAGGTATCAACGGTTGGTACACGTTGAAAGTTGATATGTGTGCGTGAAAATTGCGGAGTTAAATAATTTAAGTAATCGTCCATGGAGCGAACGATTGACTCCATCACCGCTTCGCGAGAGTGCCCTCGATCTCTCGTGTCACGAACAATTTTTTGGATCCACTCCAAGTTAACAATGGGTACCATGCCAATAAGAAGATCAACATGCTGTGCGACATGGATCTCGCCATCGACAACCCCACCATGTAAGCCTTCATAAAAGAGTAAATCAGTGTTTTCTGCTAACTGTTGCCACGGAGTAAACGTTCCGGGCATTTGGTTGTAGGGTACGGCTTCGTCAAATGTGTGTAGATAACGGCGAAAGCGGCCAGTGCCATCTTCACCATATTGTTTGAAAAATTGCTCTAATTGGGCAAAGTCATTGGCTTCTGAGCCAAAATAGCTGATATGTCGACCTTGCTCTTTAGCTTTGCGGATCTCAGTGTCCATTTCAGGGCGGGTATAGCGATGGAAGCTATCGCCTTCTAGCCATGCCGCATTAATGTTCATCATATTGAACATCTTTCGGAATGCTTCAGAAGTCGTCGTGGTTCCTGCTCCTGATGAACCAGTAACTGCAATAATAGGATGTTTTGCAGACATGACTAACCTTGTCGTTGTTGATTATCGAAAGATAAATGAGAAAGCAGGCAATAATAAAATTACCTGATCGGGCAACAATGCTACTACAAGTTAACAGGGATGTCGGGATTGAAAAGTGAAACTGCTAGCGGAGGCAAGTTTTGAGTCGTAACTCTCTGGGCACGACTCACATTAATAAAACTTATTGCAACTGATTGCGTAATTTTATGTCGACAGATTCATGCAATTCAGAAAATACAATCACAGCATCACCGGATTTCAGTTGCTGCATCACGTAATTCACTTTGTTTTCTAAGCTCATTTCAACTTCACCGTAATCAGTGCCTTCACGTAGCACAAATTGTTCAATCAGGTTAGTCAGTGTTTCTGGGGCGATATCTTGCCAAGGAATGATCATTTTATGTCTCGTCGACTGCGTTACTGATACGCGCAGTATATGATAAAAATATCACTAGCCCTATTGAGGAGTGGTGAGTTTGGTTTTAAACCATGTTGGAACGCTGTGTTCGAGCCAAAACGTCGGTTTAAAAATAGAACCACTAACGAACCCAACATGGCCACCTTTTTCATATAAGTTGTAGTCGATATTACTCGGCAATGGTTGTGATGGGATCACCGATTCGGTCATGAACGGATCGTCTTTGGCATGGATAATCCGCAGTGGTGTACTGATCAAGTTGAGCTGTTGAAGGCCACTACAACGTTGATAATAATCGTCAGCATCAATAAAACCATGGAGAGGAGCGGTAATGTGCTGATCAAATTGCCATACCGTATTTATCGCAGCTAATTGCTGGTGGGTGATGGGCATTTTATCTTGATGAAGTGTTATTCGTTTTGCCATTGTGCGCTTCATCGAGTTGAGTAGATATTGCTGATAGATCTTAGAAAAACCTTGTTGAATACGTGCCGAGCATGAGGCTAAATTTAATGGGGGAGACACCGCTTGAGCGGCAACGAGATCACTGTCGTCACCATATTTTGCAAGATAGTTAATCAGCATATTACCGCCAAGGGATACTCCCACTGCGATAAAAGGCCGTAGGGGGAATTGCTCACGTAACCATGTAATGAAAAAGCGTGCATCACTGACTTCACCTGAGTGATAACCTCTAGGTTGACGGTTTAGCTCACCGCTGCAGCCTCTAAAATGCATCATAACCCCAAGCCAACCTTGTTGTTTTGCAGCATATAATAGTCCATTGGCATACGGACTATGGAAGCTGCCTTCTAAACCATGGAATAGGATCATTAATGGTTTGCTATCGTCTGTAGGAGCTTCTGTCCAAGCGAGATCAAGAAAGTCATCATCAGGCGTGGTCAGTCGTTGCGTCACAGGTGTGAATAGTGGCTGGCGACGAACAAATCGCGGTAATAAGGTTTGAATGTGTGGATTTTGTAACCCTGATGCTGGCGTAAATTGAGACATGAATATCCTCTGTTACAGCGAAAAATGGGATAAAGGGGGGTGGCGTAATAACTCGGCAATGGTTTTTAAGCCAAAGATCAATTGCTGTTGGTTTAGCGGTGAGCTAATGGCGAGCCGTACTGCTGGTTGAATATGATTACCTCTAGGAGTAAATAATTCTGCTGATTTAACTATGACTCCACGGGCTGTTGTTACCGCCATAAAATCACTTAAGCGCCAGTCTTCTGGTAATTGCAGCCAAACATGAAAACTATAAGTCTGGGTTGTAATGGCAAACTCACCAAGGTATTGCTGTACCAATAATTGCCGTTGTTGTATTTCAGTACGAACGGTCGTTAATACCCGATCGGCATCACCTTGAACAATTAATTCACAAGCGATAGCAGAGAGCAGTGGGCTGATCATTAAGCTGTGGTTATAGAGTGCTGCACTTAGATGTTGCTGCCACTGTTTCGGCACTTGGATGTAACCTAAGCGAAGTCCTGGTGCGAGGCATTTTGATAACCCTCCGATGTGGATTACATGTTCAGGTGCTAGGTTGATTAAAGGCGGTGGCGGTGAGGGCGGCAGTAATCCGTTGACGTCATCTTCCGCAATTAACACATTATGCTCACGACACACGCTAATCACTTCTTCACGACGAGAGAGCGGCATTGTTACCGAAGTTGGGTTTTGCTGGGTTGGTGTTAAATATATTAGCCGTGGTTGGTAGAGTTCACAGGCCGATGCGAGACTGGCAGGGATCACCCCATCTTCATCCATCTCAACACTTTTTAGGGTAATACCATGTTGACGAGCAAGGGTTAGAAAGCCGGGGTAGCAAAAGTGTTCGACTAACACGGTATCACCAGCACGACAGAAAATACTCAGCAATAATTCCGCAGCATGTTGTGCGCCTGAGGTGAAATACATCTGCTCTGATGAAACATTAATGCCTTTTTGATTTAACCATTGGCAAACGATATGACGATGATTATCGATCCCTTGTGGTGGCTGATACAACATCATGTCATTTAATTGCGAGGGATTAGCACTAATTTTTGCCATCGCTTTGCTTATCATCTCACTGCGATCAAATCGCGGAGGAATGTTATAGCCGAAATTACATTCTTCAGTCTGTAACTCTTCTAATTGATAGATCCAGTGATGGTTTTTATTGTTATCACAGACATACGTCCCAGCCCCAATACGTGCTTCGACAAGATGACGTCGTTCCGCTTCTGCATAAGCACGTGTCACTGTACCGACGGTAACCTGTAATTGATCGGCAAGTGCGCGGTGTGTGGGGAGTTTCTCCCCAATTGCGATGTCACCTTGCTCGATAGCTCGTGCAATTCCATCTGCAATTTGACGATAAAGTGGTTCTTTAGTTTTAGCGATAAGTTGGATATTTAATAACTTTTTCTCGATTGTCATGGTGACAATAAATCCTTTGATCTTAATAACTTCCCTTGTTAGGTTAAATTGTGCGCACAAAACAACCGTATTGCCAGAGATTTTTTATGTTGTCGCGAAATAACTAAAATTGTATCGGTACAATTTCGTGGGAGATGATCTGGATAGTTTTATTTCTATCGTTTATTAAGGAAAGTGTGTGGAAGGATCAACAATCATCTCAGTTATTTTATTTGCCATATTAATGACAGGCACGCCGGGGCCTAACAATATGATGGTGACCGCCTCTGGAGCAAACTTTGGTTATTGGCGTAGTGTTCCGCATATTACGGGGATCAGTGTGGGTATGGCGAGCATGATCAGTTTACTGGCGGCAGGGCTCGGCATTATTTTTGAACGTTATCCTATGGTTCACGAGGTATTAAAAGTTGTTGGGTGTGCGTACTTATTGTATTTAGCATGGAAAATAGCCACTGCTGGCAGCATGAGTAAAACAGAGCAAACAGTGAAGGCGAAACCGATGAGTGTATTCTCTGCTGCTCTGTTTCAATACGTTAATCCTAAAGCATGGATGATGTCAGCAACGGCAGTAAGCACCTTCGCCGTTAGCGGGGAGCACTATTGGTTATCGATATTAATGATTGTATCGGTATTTTTCGTGGTGGGTTTTGTTTGCGTTTCGCTATGGACTGCAACTGGAGTGGTGATACGTCATTGGCTAACATCAGAACGTCGCACGATTCGGTTTAATCAGACGATGGGAGCACTAACGGCAGCATGCGTGATGATGATTTGGTAGTGGTTGCCCTTTGTTCTAGATAACTGAAAATAACAACGCCAACGAAGTACTCGTTGGCGTTATAGGTGTTAGGCGATATTATTCGGCACTAAATTGAGATTCCATCTCTTCTAATTGCTCTTGTAACTCCATCCAAGCAACTTCTACATCTTCCAAATCCGATTTTGCATCACCTTGCAGTTTTAATTGCTCATTCATACGGACTTTGTTCTCAGCCTCATAAATACTGCTATCACTTAATGCGGTTTCAGCATCGGTGATAATGGCATTAAGCTTGTCCATCTGTTTTTCAAGCTTGGTGATTTCTTTACGAATAGGGGCTGTTTGTTTACGGAACTCTGCCTCTAGACGTTTTTGCTCTTTACGCGATGCCGCGCTGTTATCTTTGTTGGTTTCAGGTTTTGTTGCTTGTTGATCACGGCGCTCATTACGCTGTTGCTCGGTAAGCCATTTGTGATAATCATTTAAATCACCATCAAACGGAACGACTTGGCGATCATGCACTAAATATAAGTCATCGGTTGTTGCACGTAATAAGTAACGGTCGTGACTGACAATAACCATTGCACCTTCATAAGATTGCAGTGCCAACGTTAGTGCTTGGCGCATATCTAAATCAAGGTGGTTGGTTGGCTCATCGAGCAGTAATAGGTTAGGACGTTGCCATACAATCAGTGCTAGCACTAAGCGGGCTTTCTCACCGCCAGAAAACGGACCGACTTTTTCTAGCGCTTTATCACCAATAAACCCAAAGCTACCTAAATAATCACGGAGTTGTTGCTCGGTTGCTTGTGGCGCAATACGTGCCATATGCTGAACTGGGGTATCATCAAGGTACAAGGTTTCTAATTGGTGCTGGGCAAAGTAACCAATTTTAACCCCTTGCGAATACGCCATATCACCGGCTTTCGCTGGTAAATCACCCGATAGCATTTTTATCAGAGTCGATTTACCGGCACCATTTCGACCAAGTAGGCCAATACGACTACCAGGAACAAGATTCAGGCGAATTTTTTCTAAAATCAGTAAGTCGTCATAACCTGCGGCAACTTGATCCATCATTAAGATTGGGTTCGGCAGAGCACTTGGCTCGCGGAATTCAAAACTGAATGGGTTATCAAACTGAGCCGGTAACACTTTTTCCATACGTTCGAGGGCTTTAATACGACTTTGCGCTTGGCGTGCTTTACTGGCCTTGTAACGGAAACGTTCAATGTATGACTGCATGTGCGTCATTTGCTTTTGTTGTTTCTGGTACATCGCTTGTTGTAGCACTAGTTTTTCGGCGCGTTGTACTTCAAACGATGAATAGTTACCGGTGTAACTGTGCATGGTTTGATTTTCAATATGGATAATGCGGTTAACCACAGGATCTAAGAAATCGCGGTCATGGGAAATTAACACCAAGGTACCACGGTAGCTTTGCAGCCATTTTTCCAGCCACATTACTGCATCTAAATCTAAGTGGTTAGTTGGCTCATCGAGTAGTAGCAGATCAGAGCGGCATAATAGCGCTTGAGCAAGGTTAAGGCGCATACGCCAACCACCCGAAAATTGAGTTAGGTTCCATTGCATCTGGTGCTGTGAAAAGCCGAGGCCGTCAAGTAATTCAGCCGCACGAGCATTGATACTATAGCCACCAATGGTGTCCATTTTACCGTGAAGCTCTGCGACTTTAGTACCATCATCAGCTTGTTCTGCGGCAAGGAGTTGGCGTTCAAGTTCACGGTATTCACGGTCGCCATCAATGACATACTCAATAGCTGCGCGCTCTAACGCTGGTGTCTCCTGAGCAACCCATGCCATTTCCCAGTTACTCGGAAATTGGCAGTTGCCAGCATCTAAGCTGAGCTCATTTTTCAGTAAAGCGAACAGGGTCGATTTACCACAACCGTTTTTACCGACAAGACCGACTTTGTCGCCCGGGTGGATCGTTGAAGTGGCGTTTTCAAGTAATACTTTGCCACCACGTAGAAGTTGGATATCTGAAAAGATAATCATCAATATTGCCGGGGTCTTGCCCGCTCCACTAAATAAACTGGACTTATGGGCGGAAGTCTAACTCAAACAGCGCAGAGTGGCTAACATCTCTCTATTGCTTTAGGTTACGTTTTGCTGAACAAATGATAAACAAAAGATCATGTTTGTTAACAATTAGGTATGATGGAATAATACTGAGCAAGTCCTTATTGTTGCACATGATGAATATGAACGATTGTCAAAGGATGTTATGACACGACAAAACTTACCATCAATTCTCATTATTTTTGCTCATCCTGATCCTGATGAGTCCGTTGCTAATCGCGCAATGTTGCAAGACATTGAGCTATTAGGTCACGTTACTGTGCATGATTTATATGCCACGTACCCCGATTTCTTTATCGATGTTGTCGCAGAGCATGAGCTGATCGCGAGTCACGACATCATTATTTTCCAGCATCCGCTCTATATGTATTCCTGCCCATCATTGTTGAAAGAGTGGTTTGATAGAGTGTTAAGCAAAGGCTTCGCTCACGGTGACGGTAATGAAACCGTGGGTAAATATTGGCGCTCGGTGATCACGACTGGCGGTGGAGCAGAAGCTTATAGTCCAGATGGTTATAACCGTTATGGTATTGATACCATTTTAAAGCCATTTGAAATTTGTGCTGATCTTTGCCAAATGCATTGGTTACCGCCACTTATCTTGCACTGGGCAAGACGCGTCACGCAGGATGAATTAAACCAACATGCACGCGCATACCAATCATGGTTAGCGAACCCTTTGATTATTGAGCCTCGAATTAGCTTAACGAAGAAGGAGACCAACAATGACCAATGATTTCCTTGTTCTAAGTGTGGTTTTTTTGGCCGCAGCTATTATTGCCGTCCCTTTGGCGCAAAAGCTTGGCTTAGGTTCAGTGTTAGGCTATTTGATTGCGGGTATTGCCATTGGCCCTTGGGGCTTAGGCTTGATCTCCGATGTTGATGCTATCCTCCATTTCTCTGAATTTGGCGTTGTGTTGTTACTGTTTCTGATTGGTTTAGAGCTTAATCCGAAAACACTGTGGCAAATGCGTAAACCCATTTTAGGGTTAGGTGGTGGGCAGGTGGTGATCACCAGTGGGGTTATTGCCGTAGTGGTTATGAGCTTTAATGGCTTTTTACCTTTGTTGACGTGGCGCGATTCAGCCGTGATTGGCATGGGGCTGGCGTTATCTTCAACAGCAATTGCACTACGTGTAATAGAAGAGCAGCAATTATCAGGAAGTGAAACTGGGCAATCGGGTTTTGCGGTACTGTTATTTCAAGATATAGCAGTGATCCCAATGCTTGCCTTACTCCCAGCTCTCGCTGGCGGTAAAGGGGGGAGTTGGAATGATGCATTTTGGATGTTAGGTGGTATCGCCGTATTACTTGTCGGTGGACATTTTTTACTTCGTCCACTGTTTCGTTATGTGGTGATGAGTGGTGTTCGTGAACTGTTTAATGTTGCGGCATTACTGTTAGTGCTTGGTATTGCATTGATTATGCAGGCGCTTGGATTATCCATGGCGTTAGGGGCATTCTTAGCGGGGGTGCTATTAGCTGAGAGCGAATATCGCCATGAATTAGAAATTGCGATAGAGCCGTTTAAAGGGTTATTACTGGGGCTGTTTTTTATCTCAGTGGGTATGGCGGTAAATATTGGGTTACTGTGGCAATATCCATTACAGATTTTAGCCGCGGTATTAGCATTAATCGCAGTAAAAGGCATCGTGCTCTATCTTTTAGCCCGGATATTTGGCGTAAGAGAAAAGTCACGTAGTCAGATGGCGGCGATTTTAAGTCAGGGGGGTGAGTTTGCGTTTGTCTTGTTTACTGCCGCTCGTGCTGAAGGTTTACTCGATGCGCAATTATTAGCTTTCTTGCTGGTGGTTGTAAGTATATCAATGATGACAACGCCGCTCGTATTAACGCTTCAAAATCGCTGGTTTGTGCGAAGCTTCAAAGCGAGTGAGCAACCGGAGCCAGAGTCGGATATTGTTGATCGTGCACCTCGTGTCATCATTACGGGGTTTGGACGCTTTGGACAAGTTATAGGACGATTACTGTTTGCTAATAAAATTAAAGTGACTGTACTTGAGCGAGATCCGAGCCAAATCCAATTTTTACGCAAGTTCGGTTATAAAGTTTTTTACGGTGATGCTACTCAGTTAGATTTGCTCCGCGCTGCAGGGGCAGATAATGCGGAAGCTATTATTATCTGTACTGATGCACCGACAGAAGTCATGGAAGTGGTGGCTATGTGTCAGCAACATTTCCCGCACTTAAAAATATTAGCGCGGGCGAGAAGTCGTGTTGAAGCGCATCAATTACTAGGTCAAGGTGTTGAATGTTTCTCACGTGAAACTTTTGCTGGTGCTCTTGATTTAGGTCGCCAAGCCCTCATATCTTTAGGTATGCATCCGTATAAAGCGAAACGTGCAGAGGCACATTTTCGTAAAATAGATACACAAGCCTTACGGGACCTATTGCCGCAGCATAGTGAAGACGTCAATTTAGCATCAAGGCAAAAAGAAGCCCGTAAAGAGTTAGAAGAAATTTTCGATCGTGAAATGCGAGGTGAGGAAGAGCGCCATCATGGTTGGGATTAAGCTAGCGCTTGTGTGATGATCAAGGAAAGAGCAGGATGATAAAAAAACGATTTATCGCAGGGGCTGCATGCCCTAGTTGTCAAACCATCGATACTTTACGCTGGTGGCAACAAGATGATGTTGAATATGTCGAGTGTGTGGCTTGTGATCATGCAGATACACGGGTGCCACAATCGGTACAAGAAAGTGAACAACTTTCGTCAACGACCAAACAACAAGTGATAGGTGTTTTCAAGCCTGACTAATACGGAATTAGCATCATTGCCATATTATCCTGTATGATGTCGAGCAAAACTTATCACCCCAAGCTCAAATTTTGGAGTAAACATGAAAGTCGCTAAAGACACAGTAGTAAGCTTAGCTTACCAAGTGAAAACTGAAGATGGTGTAGTTGTAGATCAATCAACAGTTGAAGCTCCACTTGATTACCTTCACGGTCATAACAATCTAATTCCTGGCCTTGAAGCAGCGCTTGAAGGTCATGTAGCTGGCGACAAGTTCGAAGTAACTGTTGCTCCTGCTGACGCTTACGGCGAGCACATGGACGAAATGGTTCAACGTGTTCCTGCAAACGTATTCCAAGGTGTTGATGAAATTACTGTTGGTATGCGTTTCCTAGCAGATACTGATCAAGGTCCAATCCCTGTTGAAGTAACTGAAGTTGATGGCGATCACGTAGTTGTTGATGGTAACCACATGCTAGCTGGTCAAACGCTAGGTTTTGATGTTGAAGTTGTTGCAGTACGCGCAGCGACTGAAGAAGAAATTGCACACGGTCACCTACATCAAGGTGGTGGTTGTTGTGGCGGCGAAGGCGGTTGTGGCGATCACGGTAACAGTGACGAAGGTTGCTGCGGTGGCGAAGAGAAAGGCGGTTGCTGCTCTCACTAATATCATTTGATGATATCAATAAAAAAGGAAGCTTAGGCTTCCTTTTTTGTTTTCATTTTTTAGTCAAACACGATTAATAGTGTGGCGGCGGAGTTTCTTCCGACTCGCTAGCCATATTTGGTGCTTGCATGCCTTTTACCTTACCCACTAAAAATCTCATCTGAACTTCCATGCGGTCAATCATGAACTGTTGTTTGGTAAGGGCATCATTAAGATCATCAATAGTTTGCTCTTGAAAGGCTTGTTTCATTTCAAGTTCATCAATACGGTGTTGTAATTGTTCAATCTCAGTCATGGTCGTTTTCAATCGGTTGACCAGGCTTGGGCAAATCCAGATGATGATCCAGAGATGACGTTACCTGTTGGGCTAATAGCGACATCATACACCACTGCTGTAGCGGGTCGAGTGTCTTGCTGACGTTCCGCCTTCCAACTACCGATATTTTTCCCATCCGATGTTTGCCATAACTCCACTCGGCGTGAGGGAGTGCCAGTTGCCACCATTGAACCATCATCAGAAAAACGCGCACTCGAAAGGGTTTGTTGGCGAAGGGTAATATCTAGTTCTGATATTTTCTTGCCGTTGGTTAAATCCCAAATAAAGACGTCATTGGTGCCATCGGCCGTCAGGGCAAATTTTCCATCTCGTTGTAGTGCGACTCGAGTAATGCGACTTTTATGAGGGAAACCATACAAGATTTGTCCTGTTCGGGTATCCCATAAATAGCCATTATGATCATTGCCGCCGGATAGCGCGTAACGGCCATTAGGCGAGAGAGCGACACTATTAACTTTCTCTTGATGAGCTAAAAACTCAAGTCGTCTTCCTGTGCTAATATTGATAAATAAGGCTTTACCATTACTTAGCGCTAATAAGATGTCGTCGCCATTATTGGCAATAGCGACATCTCTAATGGTAGTGTCATCAATCGACCATAAACCTTGTGCTTGGGACCAGCCAAGATCCCAAATAGCAAAATTTTGTGCTGTGGCCGTGATAGCAAAACGTTTATTGTCAGAAATATGGCTACTTATCACCGTACTGTGATGTTGATCTTGAGAACCAAAATCAGCTAACTTTTTGTTTTGATGTAAGTCCCATAGCACGATACCTTGTTCGATTGCAGCAACTATTGCAAAACGACCATCTCGGCTAAGGCTAAAACTGGTTGCACCTTGTGGGGCTAATTGCCAGCGTTGGACTTCTGAGCCAGAAAAGAAACAACCACTCAAGGTCAAAGTGGATAAAAATAAACAAAATGAAAAAAAAGTTTTATACATTAAGCTCTTGTTCCGCTTGCATAGGGTAACTAGTAGAGTAAATTAGTCTGATTAAATAACTGAACTGACATGCTTTTTACAGTTACTTAATCAAATGCTAGTAGTATATTGTTATAACTTTATTTTCATACTCATTCTAAAAAGTACAGTTAAAAAATGAGGCATTGCCTCACTGACTGATGGAGAAATACATGAAACCTGTTCTAAAGATGTCTGTATTGGCAGCAACAATTTTCCTCGCTGTTGGTTGTCAGGATGATAATAAAGCAGACACCAATAAGCCTGCTGAACCTGCGAAAGTAGAGCAGGTTGCTGCTAAGACTCCAGCTGCTGATGCTAAAGTTGAATTTAAAACTGAAAATCAAAAAGCAGCTTATGCAATTGGTGCATCACTGGCGCAATACCTATCAGCCAACCTTGATCAGCAAAAAGAGCTAGGTCTAGACCTAAATCGTCAAGACGTACTTCAAGGTGTTGAAGATGTATTTGCGGGTAAGAGTCGTTTAACGCAAGAGCAAACCCAACAAGCGCTTCAAGAACTTGACCAGCGCGTAGCTAAAATTGTTGAAGAAAAAGCAAAAGCTGAAGCTGAGAAAAACATAAAAGCTGGTGAAGAGTTCCGTACTAAGTTCTCGAAAGAAGCGGGTGTTGTAACAACTAAAACCGGCCTAATGTACAAGATTGAGAAAGAAGGTACAGGTCCAAAACCAACAGCAACCGATACAGTTGAAGTAAATTACAAAGGCATGCTAACTGACGGTACCGTATTTGACAGTTCTTACCAGCGTAATCAACCTGCCACTTTCCCTTTAAATCAAGTAATCCCTGGTTGGACTGAAGGCGTTCAGCTAATGCCTGTAGGTTCAAAGTTTGAGTTTGTTATTCCGCCACAACTTGCTTACGGCGCTCAAGCAAACCCAAGCATTCCAGCTAATTCAACATTGGTATTCCAAGTTGAGCTACTAAGTATTAAAGGTGATAAAACTGCAAAACCTGCAGCGGCACCAGCTGAAAAACCAGCAGCTACAGAGACAAAAACACAATAGTTGAGCAATATTTACCAATAAATATGCTGATAAATATCAAGACCCGACTTATGTCGGGTCTTTTCTTTTTAATTATCTGATAAACTTACTAGCAATATTTTAAATTTTATTGATTCTATTTAATACATAAGTTGAATGTATAAGTCGTATTAATAGTATTGATTGCAACATGGAAGATTGAAAAGTGGTTTCAACTGATAACTTTGGTTCAGAGGTGATGGTCGACAGTGATATCGTCGATAGCCGAATCTTCTCTGAGCATGATTATATTATTCTTCGCTCTTATGAAGCCGTTGTTGATGGTTTAGCAGCGTTAATTGGTCCCTTTTGTGAAATCGTGCTCCATTCATTAGCCGATCTCAACACCTCTGCGATTAAGATTGCTAACGGAGAAAATACCGGCCGTAAAGTTGGCTCGCCAATCACTGATCTTGCATTACGCATGCTACGCGATATTGAAGGTTCTGAGCGCAATTTTTCTCGTGCTTATTTCACCCGTGCTAAAGGTGGTGACTTAATGAAGTCAATCACGATTGCCATTCGTAACGGTGAAAATAATATCATTGGCTTACTGTGTATAAACGTTAATTTAGATGCCCCTTTCTCTCAAATTCTGCAGTCGTTTATGCCTACTGATGAAGCTAAACAAGCGGCATCAACCGTTAACTTTGCCAGCGATGTTGATGAGCTCGTTGATCAAACGGTAGAACGTACTATCGAAGAAATTAATGCAGATAAAAACGTATCAAATAATGCCAAAAACCGTCAAATCGTGATGGAGTTGTTTGATAAAGGCATTTTCGATATTAAAGATGCGATTAATCGTGTTGCAGATCGTTTAAATATCTCCAAACACACTGTGTATCTGTATATTCGCCAGCGAAAAACCGAGGATGGTGAGAAGTGAGCTTAACTTACGCTATCGTGGTCAATGGTCCTGCATACGGAAACCAAACCTCACGTTCAGCTTATCAATTTGCAAGTGCATTAATTGAAGAAGGACACGTATTACAACGCGTGTTTTTTTATCAAGATGGCGTGTTAAATGGCTCTGCATTAACGGCACCAGCATCCGATGAATTTGATCTTGTGGCGGCATGGCAAGCATTAGCTAAAACGCATAATGTTGAATTGCAAACCTGTGTGGCTGCCGCATTGCGTCGCGGTATTGTCAGTGAACAAGAAGCAGAGCAAAACCAATTATCTGCTGTCAATCTTGCAGATGGCTTTGAACAGGTAGGGCTTGGTGGTCTTGCTGAAGTCTTGTTAACGGCAGATCGCGTCATACAATTTTAGTGGTATAGATATGAATTCACTGGGCTTTATCTTTAGAACTTCACCACATGGCAACAATAGTGGGCGAGAAGGGCTAGATGCTGTATTGGCAAGTTCGGCTTATACTGAAGAGTTGTCACTGTATTTTATTGATGATGGCGTATTTCAGTTATTAAAACAGCAGCAGCCACAAGCAATTTTAAGTCGAGATTATATTGCGACATTTAAAATGCTTGAACTTTATGATGTTGAAAATATTTATGTGAATGCTGAATCACTCCGTGCGCGCGGACTAACAACAGATGATTTGATCATCGATGTGATTGTTTGTGAACAAGCACAATTAATAGAAAAAATGCATCAATGTCGACAACTTCTTACATTTTGAGGTCGTAATGCTTCATACCGTTACTCGCTCACCCTATCAAAGCCAATCTTTGGTCCAATGTTTAGCATATGTTGCCGCTGGTGATGAAATATTGCTGTTAGAAGATGCTGTGATCGCCAGTTTGGCAAAAAATAATTATTTAAATGTAATAAAAAATATTGGCGTAAAAATTTATTTACTTGAGGCTGATCTCATTGCACGTGGATTGCAAGGTAAATGTGATGAGAATCTTAATGTTATTGATTATAAAGGCTTTGTTTCGTTAACCGTTAAGCATGAGCAGCATATGAAATGGGCGTGAATAAGTATGATATTAGCCTTGAAAGTGATAAAAAACGGATTGTTTAAGAAATGATCACTTGATTGATCGTTGGTTAGATCTTGACACCCTAGGGTGCGATGCCTAAAATTTCGCGTCCTCCTGTTGTTGGGAGGCAGATTTTTCACCTTACGAAAGTAATATTCAGGAGCTATTTAATGGCAACTATTAACCAGTTGGTACGTAAGCCACGTGCTAAGCAAGTTGTAAAAAGCAACGTGCCAGCACTAGAAGCGTGCCCACAAAAACGTGGTGTATGTACTCGTGTTTACACTACTACACCTAAAAAACCGAACTCAGCATTACGTAAAGTATGTCGTGTTCGTCTAACAAACGGTTTCGAAGTAACATCATACATCGGCGGTGAAGGTCACAACCTTCAGGAGCACTCAGTTGTTCTTATCCGCGGTGGTCGTGTTAAAGACTTACCGGGTGTTCGTTACCACACTGTTCGTGGTGCACTTGACTGTGCAGGCGTTAATGACCGTAAACAAGGTCGTTCTAAGTACGGTGTGAAGCGTCCTAAGTCTTAATGGATTCCGTTAAGTAAGGCCAAACACTAAAATTATTTAATTTTGAAGAAACTGAAAAGTTTTGGATAACCTGAAGAAGACAACGGAGATAATCCATGCCACGTCGTCGCGTAATCGGTCAGCGTAAGATCCTTCCAGATCCTAAATTCAAATCAGAATTGCTGGCAAAATTCGTTAACATCCTTATGGTTGACGGTAAAAAATCTACTGCAGAAAAAATTGTTTACTCTGCACTAGAAACTATGGCTGAGCGTTCTGGTGAAGAACACCTAGCTGTATTTGAAAAAGCTCTTGAAAATGTACGTCCAGCGGTAGAAGTTAAGTCTCGCCGTGTGGGTGGTTCAACTTACCAGGTGCCTGTAGAAGTACGTCCAGTACGTCGTAATGCACTAGCTATGCGTTGGTTAGTTGAAGCTGCGCGTAAGCGTGGTGAAAAATCTATGGCTCAGCGTCTAGCAGGCGAAATGCTTGATGCGGCTGACAACAAAGGTTCTGCTGTTAAGAAACGTGAAGACGTTCACCGTATGGCAGATGCGAACAAAGCGTTCGCACATTACCGCTGGTAATATAGCTGGTAATACCGCTTGGGCACGGCAGGTTTTCCTGCTGTGCCTAAACCATATTCTAAGGTTCACCTTAGTAAGAGGATACAACCGTGGCACGCAAAACGCCTATCGAGCGCTACCGTAATATTGGTATCTGTGCTCACGTTGACGCCGGTAAAACAACAACGACCGAGCGCATCCTGTTTTATACAGGCCTATCTCACAAGATTGGTGAAGTACACGACGGCGCTGCTACTATGGATTGGATGGAGCAGGAGCAAGAACGTGGCATCACGATCACCTCTGCTGCAACAACCACCTTTTGGCGCGGTATGGACAAGCAGTTCGACGAGCACCGAATCAACATCATTGATACTCCAGGACACGTAGACTTCACCATTGAAGTTGAACGTTCACTACGTGTATTAGATGGTGCTGTTGTTGTGTTCTGTGGTTCTTCAGGTGTAGAGCCTCAGTCAGAGACTGTATGGCGTCAAGCTGATAGATACGAAGTACCACGCATGGTTTTCGTTAACAAGATGGACCGTACTGGTGCCGATTTCCTTCGCGTTATCGAGCAAATTAAAACCCGTCTTGGCGCAAACCCAGTACCTATTCAACTGAATATTGGTGCTGAAGATGAATTTAAAGGTGTAATTGACCTGATCAAAATGAAGGCCATTAACTGGTCAGAAGTTGATCAAGGGACTAGTTTTACCTATGAAGACATTCCTGCTGAGTTATTAGAAGAAGCAGAAGAATGGCGCATGAATTTAGTTGAGTCTGCCGCTGAAGCGAATGACGAACTAATGGATAAATACCTTGAAGAAGGCGAACTGACTGAAGCTGAAATTAAAGCTGGTCTTCGTCAACGTACACTCAACAACGAAATCGTACTCGCGACTTGTGGTTCTGCATTCAAGAACAAAGGTGTTCAGGCAGTACTTGATGCAGTTGTTGATTTCCTTCCTTCACCAACAGAAGTAAAAGCAATTACTGGTGAAGATGAAAACGGTAACCCTGTTGAACGTCACTCAGATGACAATGAACCTTTTGCAGCTCTTGCGTTCAAAATTGCAACAGACCCGTTTGTAGGTACGTTAACATTCATGCGTGTTTATTCTGGTGTTGTAAATTCAGGTGATACTGTCTTTAACAGCATTAAAGATAAACGTGAACGTTTAGGTCGCATTGTTCAAATGCATGCGAATAAGCGTGAAGAGGTCAAAGAAGTGCGTGCTGGCGATATCGCTGCAGCTATTGGCCTTAAATTTGCGACAACAGGTGACACCCTATGTGATCAAAATCATAAAGTGATTCTTGAGCGCATGGACTTCCCTGAACCAGTAATTCAGATCGTTGTTGAGCCTCGTTCAACAGCCGATCAGGATAAGATGGCAATCGCGCTAGAAAAATTAGCGATGGAAGATCCATCTTTCCGAGTAGAAATTGATAATGAATCTGGCCAGACATTAATTTCTGGTATGGGTGAACTTCACCTTGATATCATTGTTGATCGAATGAAACGTGAATTTAGCGTTGACTGTAATGTGGGTAACCCACAAGTTGCTTACCGTGAAAGTATTCGTGGTACAACGGAAGTCGAAGGTAAATTCATTCGCCAAGCTGGTGAAACGGGTGGGCGTAATCAATATGGTCACGTTTGCTTACGATTAGAACCAACTGAGCCTGGTGAAGGTTTCGTATTCGTAGATGAAATCGTGAATGGTAGCGTGCCGAAAGAGTATATCACGGCTGCTGCGATTGGTATCGAAGAACAAATGAAGAGTGGTGTGCTTGCTGGCTACCCAATGGTTGATGTTAAAGCAACGCTGTTCGACGGTTCATTCCACGAAACTGATTCTAACGATATTGCATTTAAAATCGCAGGTTCAATGGCATTAAGACAAGGTGCGCTACAAGCAAACCCTGTATTGCTTGAGCCTATGATGAAAGTTGAAATTACCACGCCTGAAGATTGGATGGGTGATGTTGTTGGCGATCTTAACCGTCGTCGCGGCATGATCGAAGGTATGGACGAAGGCAATGCGGGTATTAAAATTATTCGTGCACAAGTTCCATTATCGGCAATGTTTGGCTATGCAACTGATTTGCGTTCAGCAACACAAGGCCGTGCGTCTTATTCTATGGAGTTTAGCGAGTACGCTGAAATGCCAAAGAATGTTACTGACAAAATTATTGCAGAACGTAACTAATTTCATTATTGCGTCGATGGCTATTGACGCATAAAATACAAACTTCAGAGCCGTCCCCGACCTAGTAGGGGGCGTATCTTAACTAGGAAGGAACACAATTGTGTCTAAAGAAAAATTTGAACGCGTAAAACCGCACGTAAACGTTGGTACTATCGGTCACGTTGACCACGGTAAAACAACTCTAACTGCTGCTATCTGTACTACACTTTCAAAAGTGTACGGTGGTGCTGCTCGTGACTTCGCATCAATCGATAACGCTCCAGAAGAGCGTGAGCGCGGTATCA
>NZ_PYOB01000071.1:0-539 GCF_003026165.1 Photobacterium sp. GB-1
GCATCTTAGTATCCTATTTTATGATGGAGTAAATGACACAGCCTATGCTGTGATGACGTGCTGTTAAAGCAGGAAGTGTGCCAGTTTTTAAGTTACTGATAAGTATGGGTTTTGCGTTTTTACGCTATTATATATCGAGCAAGATCTTGCCCGGCTGGGCAACTTATTGCTCGATTTGGGCAAGTTCTTGCTCGGTAAGCTAAATGTAAAATGCTCGAAATATGAAGTTAGAGAGGGGGGTGGTAGTTATTAATATAAGTTTGGCAGCGTGAGGTGTAGACCTTCTGGTCGAGTATGACTTATTGAAATCAGTGACGACGATTTTTTACGATAAACCAAGCGTTAAAATAGATTTTCCATATATTTTCTAATACGAATCTCCCCAAATAGAGCTAAGAATCTAACTCATTTATGTCCGTGCGACCTGAAGTCGTATGAAGCGTTGTTCACCGCTTTATGAGTGAACCGTCTGTATCACCAGATGAACCTACGAGCCTGAATAAAGCAGCGGCTCGGACAATGTAACGAAACTTGGCCGT
>NZ_PYOB01000072.1:0-530 GCF_003026165.1 Photobacterium sp. GB-1
TTCTCTGGATGTCAAGAGTAGGTAAGGTTCTTCGCGTTGCATCGAATTAAACCACATGCTCCACCGCTTGTGCGGGCCCCCGTCAATTCATTTGAGTTTTAATCTTGCGACCGTACTCCCCAGGCGGTCTACTTAACGCGTTAGCTCCGAAAGCCACGGCTCAAGGCCACAACCTCCAAGTAGACATCGTTTACGGCGTGGACTACCAGGGTATCTAATCCTGTTTGCTCCCCACGCTTTCGCATCTGAGTGTCAGTATCTGTCCAGGGGGCCGCCTTCGCCACCGGTATTCCTTCAGATCTCTACGCATTTCACCGCTACACCTGAAATTCTACCCCCCTCTACAGTACTCTAGTCTGCCAGTTCAAAATGCTGTTCCGAGGTTGAGCCCCGGGCTTTCACATCTTGCTTAACAGACCACCTGCATGCGCTTTACGCCCAGTAATTCCGATTAACGCTCGCACCCTCCGTATTACCGCGGCTGCTGGCACGGAGTTAGCCGGTGCTTCTTCTGTTGCTAACGTCAAACG
>NZ_PYOB01000073.1:0-514 GCF_003026165.1 Photobacterium sp. GB-1
AGGCATTGCCTCTGCTGAACTTATAAATAGTCCCCAAGGATTAAAACTATTTTTAATCGATTCTTTTTTTTGGCACGCATCGGTATTGCCAAAAGGTTGTGAGCACGATTTAGCGAAAACTTTATCAAACTTTGCCTTATTGAAGTTATCGTCAACCTTAGGAAGTTCATAATGACTTGGTGGTGTAGGAACTACAGATTCGGGCTTATAAGTTGGCATAGGTTTAGGTGAATGAATGGCACTTCCAGATTTAGCGACTGACCCTCCTGAATAATGACCAGAAAAGCGATGTCCAATTTTCTTAGCTCCATGCTCAGTAAGTAAAGGTGCATTAGATTTTGATAATGAAAAACCTTTCCCTTCGCGCAAAAGTAGAGGCGATGAGGGTGTAGTGGTACATTAAATTTGGCCACCTACTCAGAGGTGATATCATCACCTCTTAACATGGATAGGTGACATCATGACAAAACGAACAAGACGATTATTTAGTGCTGAATTTAAATTAGAGGCAGCA